>DASSLQ010000087.1:0-39464 GCA_035689325.1 Burkholderiales bacterium
GCGTTCCCATCCAAACAGTATACAAGCCGTCAACAAATCGTCTCCAGAAAGACATCGAGCGGATATCGGCTGCGCTTAGCGTGCGACTCCTTCCTACGTCGAGTGAAGGAGACTGCAATGAGAACTTTCGCATCGGCTGCATACGGGCTCGCGGCCTACGCGATTTTCGCCGCCACGTTTGTTTACGCCATCGGCTTCGTCGGCAATCTCGCCGTGCCGAAGTCGATCGACAGCGGCGTCTCCACTCCGCTCGCGCAAGCGCTGGCCGTCGATGTGGGCCTGCTCGCACTGTTCGCCATTCAGCACAGCCTGATGGCGCGCCGCTGGTTCAAGCGGGCCTGGACGCGCATCGTGCCCGCAGCGGTGGAGCGAAGCACCTACGTGCTCGCCGCAAGCCTGGTGCTTGCGCTGCTCCTCTGGCAATGGCGTCCGATCGCGCAGCCGGTCCTCTGGACCGTGCACAGCCCCTTGGCCGTGGAGCTGCTTGCGGGCGTCTTCTGGCTCGGTTGGGCGGTGCTGCTCGTGGCCACCTTCCTGATCAATCACTTCGAGCTCTTCGGGCTGAGGCAGGCCTTCGCGGGAACGGATGCGACCGCCGCGCGATTCCGCACGCCGTTCCTCTACCGTTACGTGCGCCATCCGATCTACGTAGGCTTCCTGCTTGCGTTCTGGGCCGCGCCGGTCATGACCGCCGGTCACCTGCTGTTCGCCGCCGGCGCTACCGGCTACATCCTCGTTGGCATCGCATTCGAGGAGCGCGATCTCATCGCGCAGTTCGGCGACGAATACCGCCGCTACCGCGAGCGCGTCGGCATGCTGCTGCCAATACGAGCCGGCTACAAAGCGTTGCCTGAAAGAAATCCGCAGGCAACGCGCCGCGCCTAGCCTGAGAGCGTCGAACTACTCAAGGAAACTGCAATGAGACGAATGCTCAGCATGGTTCAGCACGCCTGGCGGCGGCTCGAGCAAGCCGTCGCCGCCAGCCGCCGGCGCGAAGCCCGCCGGCTCGTCGAGCACATCGAGGATCGCCGCCGCGAGCTCGTGCGCCGCGCGGCCGGGCGCATCGGGATCTACTGATGCGCCGCCTCTTCCGCTCGCTGCTCGCCGGCTGGCTTTGGCTGCAGCACAAGGGAAGCGCAATCGGCCGGCGGCGCGCCGTCGCGCTGAGGCTCGCCGAGCTCGACGAGCGCACGCTCCGGGACATCGGCCTCGAGTCCTGGCGCGGCCCGCTCGGCGCGGAGGTGGCGCTTCGCCGGCACCACACCCGCCGCTGGAACGCCGCGCATCTGGGGTTCTGGTCGTGAGCGGCGAATTTGCCATGGGGCGCGGCGCCGTGCTGCGTATCGAGGACCAACCGGGCACCACGATCCGCGTCTGTTCGGGCGCGCTTTGGGTGACGCAGCAAGGGGATGTGCGCGACCATTACCTGATCCCCGGGCAGTCCTTTACGGTCGATCGCGACGGGACGGCGCTCGCGACGGCCATGCACAGCGCCTGGGTCAGCGTGACGCCGCCGCCGCGGCGCGAAAGCCGCGCCCAGCGGCTCGTCAGGCTGCTGGCAGGACTGGCGCTCGCTCGTGCGTAGCATTCTCCTGCGCGACGGCCGCATCGTGCGCGTGCGTGCGCTCACCGAAAGCGATGCCGAGCAGATGCGCGCGTTCGTGCTCGCGCTTTCGCCGCAGGCGCGCCGCGCACGGTTCTTTCACGCGGTCAGCGTCGTCAGCGCCGAGCGGCTGCGCGACATGATGTCGTGCGCCGGACTCAGCCTGGCGGCGTTCGACGCCGACGGCGGTGTCGTCGCCCATGCGCAATACGCGCTCGCGCAGACGCAGGCGGAATTCGCGATCGCCGTCGCCGAAAGCTGGCGGCGCAACGGCCTCGGGGAAGCACTGCTCGACATGCTGAAGCAGCATGCGATCGAGGCCGGTGCACGCATTCTCGGCGGAGAGATGCTCGCCGACAACCATGCCATGCGCGGGGTGGCGACGAAGCTCGGCTTCACGTTCAAACGAGCCGGTGATCCGGTGCTGCTGCGTGCCGTCTATGCCACTCGCTAGCGGTCATTACCAGGCGGCCTTGCGCGCCCTGCAGCTCGGCGCCGCCGATCCGCTGCAGCATGTACGCTGGGCGACGCGTTTCGTCCCCGCACAGGTGCTGCGCGCGAGCGTGCTCATCTACAGCCGCGATCTGCGCGAATACCGCGAAGGCCGCGCCCCGCTCGCGCGCCTGGAGGCGCTCGCCCTCGACGACAACCCGCGCCGCCATCTCGCCGCGCTGCGGCACGGAATGGAAGGCGACTTCCGGGCCGCGCGCGCGGCTTACGACGCCATCCTTTCCAGCGAGCCCGGCGATTTCGTCGCTCTCTGGTGCTCCCAGATCATCGACTACTACCTGGGCGAGCCGCAGGCGCTGCGTGAGCGCACCGCGCGCGTCCTGCAGGCCCTCGCCCCTTCGACGCCCGGCTACCACGCGGTGCTGGCGATGCATGCGTTCGGGCTGGAAGAATGCGGCGAGTACGAAGCAGCCGAGGCGACGGCGCGCCGCGCGCTCGAGCTAGAGCCTGGCGACCAGCGCGCGCTCCATGCGCTCGTGCACGTTTTCGAGATGCAGGGCCGCCCGAAAGCCGGCCTGCGCGCGATAGCCGCGCACGCGCGGCGCGCCACGCTCTCGAACCACCTGTGGTGGCATGCCGCGCTTTTCCACCTGCAGGAAGGCCGCCCGGACGCGGCGCTGCGCGTCTATGAGCGTTGCATGCGCCTCGGCGGGCTCGCCGAGCTGATCGACGCCTCTTCGCTGCTGTGGCGCCTGCAGCTCGCGGGCGTCGAGGTGGGCGACTGGTTTGCCGGCGTGGCCGACCGCTGGGAGCCTTACGCCGAGGATGGCTTCTGCTCCTTCAACGACCTGCACGCGATGATGGCGTTCGTGGCGGTGCGGCGCTGGGCGAGCGCCGAGCGCCTGCTGGCCGCCATGGAACGGCGCCTTACGCGCACGAGCGGCGCCAACTACGAGATGACGCGCCTCGTCGGCCTGCCGGCCTCTCGCGCGCTGCTCGCTTTCGGCCAGGGGCAGTTCGCGCGCGCGGAGACGCTGCTGCGCGCCCTGCCGCCGGTGGCGCACCGGCTCGGCGGCAGCCACGCCCAGCGCGACGTCCTGCAGCTCACGCGCGCCGCGGCGGCCGCCGGCGCGCGGCGCGCGCGCTTCCTTCTCGCCGCCTGACGCGATACCCGATGACACCAAAGCAGATTCAACTCGTGCAGGCGAGCTGGCGCCAGGTGCTGCCCATCGCCGACGCTGCCGCCGAGCTGTTCTATTCGCGCCTCTTCGAGCTCGACCCGACGCTGCGCAAGCTGTTTCGCGGCGAGCTGCAGGAGCAGGGCGGGAAGCTCATGGAGATGATCGACCTCGCCGTGCAATCCCTTGCGCGCACCGACGCCTTGCGCTTGGGCCTGCGCGCGCTCGGCCGGCGGCACGCAGGCTACGGCGTGCGCGACGAGCACTATGACACCGTGTCGCGGGCGCTCCTCTGGGCGCTGGGGAAAGGACTCGGGGCCGCCTTCACGCCGGAAGTCGAACAGGCCTGGGCAGCTGCGTACGGCTTCCTCGCCGCCACGATGAAGGACGCCGCGAACCTGCCGGCTTAGCTCGCTGACTGGAGCGCGGCGATGCGCGCCTCGATCGGCGGGTGCGTTGCGAAAATCTGCGCGAGCCCCGACTCGCTCGAGATGCCGAAGGCCTTCACCGCGTCCGGCAGGCCGCCGGTCTGCAGGCTCCCCAGCCGGCGCAGCGCCGCGATCATCGGCTGCGGCGTGTGGAGCAGGTTGGCCGAGCCGCGGTCGGCGCGGAACTCGCGGTAGCGCGAGAACCAGGCGACGATCGCGGAGGCGAGGATGCCGAACACGATCTGGCTGATGATCATCGTGATGTAGAAGCCGGGTCCCACGCCGCGCTCGGTGCGGAACACCGCCTTGTCGACGATGTAGCCCACCACGCGCGAGAGGAAGAACACGAACGTGTTCAGCACACCCTGGATGAGGGTGAGCGTCACCATGTCGCCGTTCGCCACGTGCGACACCTCGTGGCCGAGCACCGCCTCGACTTCCTGGCGGTTCATGGACTCGAGTAGCCCGGTCGACACCGCGACCAGCGCCGAATCGCGGAACGCACCGGTGGCGAAAGCGTTCGCCGGTCCTTCATAGATCGCGACCTCCGGCTTGCCGATGTGCGCGGCATCCGCCAGCTTGTGCACGGTCTGCACGAGCCAGTATTCGTTGGTGCCTTCCGAGCCGTCGATGGTCTGCGCGCCCACCGACATCTTGGCAATCCACTTCGACATCAGGAGCGAGATGAACGCGCCGCCGAAGCCGAAGATCGCGGAGAACCAGAGGAGCTGGCCGTAGGCGATGCCGTTCGCGAGGAGCCAGCGGTCGACGCCGAGCACGCTGACGACGATGGAGAGCACCACCATCACCGCGAGGTTGGTGGCGACGAGCAGCAGGACGCGTTTCATGGGACCTTTCTTGGGTTGATCCGCAGCTTAGTTGGGGCCGGATTGTACGGGCTTCAAGATAGCGCGCGCGCCTTTCTCGGCGATGACATACGTCGGTGCATTTGTATTTCCGGAGGTAATGCGCGGAAACACTGACGCATCAATCACGCGCAGCCGCTGCACGCCGTGCACACGCAGCTCGTCATCGACCACGGCCATTGGATCGCGCCCCATCTTGCAGGTTCCGACCGGGTGGAAGATGGTGGTTCCGAGCTCCCCCGCGGCGCGCGCCAATTCGATGTCGTTTGTAATCGATGCGCCGGGCCGGTATTCCTGCGGCGCGTACTTCGCCAGCGCTCTCGCCGCCATGATGCGCCGGGTTAAGCGCATGCCCGCCACCGTCACGCGGCGGTCATCCTCGGTGGAGAGGTAATTCAGCCGGATCTCGGGATAGACCGCCGCGTCGGGCGATTTGATGCGCACCCAGCCGCGCGAGCTCGGCCGCAGATTGCATACGCTCGGCGTGATGGCCGGGAAGTTGTGCAGCGGATCGCCGAACTTGTCGAGCGAGAGCGGCTGCACGTGCCATTCGATGTTGGCGCTCGGCTGCCCTTCATCGCTGCGCGCGAACGCGCCCATCTGCGAGGGCGGCATGGTCAGCGGTCCGGTGCGCAGCGCGAAGTACTCGGCCGCCATCGCCGCCTTGCCGAGCCAGCTCGACGCCACGGTGTTCAGCGTGCGCGCGTCCTTTACCCTGTACTGCATGCGGATCTGCAGGTGGTCCTGCAGGTTCTCGCCCACGCCGGGCAGGGGATGCAACACCGGTATTTGCAGCCGCTCGAGCAGCGGCGCCGGGCCGATGCCGGAGAGCTGCAAGAGCTGCGGCGAGCCAATCGCGCCCGCCGCCAGCACCGTTTCCCGCTCGGCCTGAGCGAACAGCGTTTCGCCGCTGCGCCGAAATTCCACACCGCGCGCGCTGCGGCCGTCGATGCGCAACCGCGTGACGTGGGCGTCGGTCAGGACGGTGAGGTTGCCCCGCTTGAGCGCCGGGCGCAGGAAGGCGTTGGTCGCGCTCCAGCGCCGTCCGCGCTTCTGGTTCATCTGGAAGTAGGCGCAGCCGAAGTTGTCGCCGCTGTTGAAGACCTTGATCGACGGGATGCCGCACTCGGCGGCGGCCTCGCGCCAGGCGTCGAGGATCTCCCAGCGCACGCGCGGGTCCTCGATGCGCACTTCGCCGGCCGCGCCGTAGCCGTCCGCCGCGCCGTGCTCGTAGTCTTCGAGCGAGCGGAAGACGGGCAGCACGTCGTCCCAGCCCCAGCCGCGGTTGCCAAGGGAGGCCCAATGGTCCCAGTCGGCTTGCTGCCCGCGCATGTAGATCATGGCGTTGATCGAGGAGCAGCCGCCGAGCACGCGCCCGCGCGCGTAGTGGATCGAGCGCCCGGCGAGGAATTCGTCCGGCTCGGTTCGATAGCACCAGTCGGTACGCGGGTTGGCGATGGTGTAGAGGTAGCCGACCGGGATCGGAATCCAGAAATAGTTATCACGTCCTCCTGCCTCGAGCAGGAGCACCCGCGTATCGGGGTCGCGCGAGAGCCGGTTGGCGAGCAGGCAGCCGGCGCTACCGGCGCCGACGATGACATAGTCGAACCTGCCAAGCTCCCGCACAGGCGTATTCTCTACGCGATGACCGATGCCGAGGAATTGCGCGACGCGCTTGAAGCGCTACGCGCGGCGCGCTTCGACGCTGGCGGCACCGCCTGCGACTACGCCGGCCTGGCCGCCTCGCCTGAAATGCGGCGCCTTGCGGAGACGCTCGCCGGCCTGCAGACGTTCGATCCGAAGCGCGTGCGCATTGCCGCACAGACGGCGTTCTGGCTGAACGTGTTCAACGCCATCGTGGTGCGCGATGCGGCCGAGCTCGGCGAGGCGCGCGGGCCGCGCGAGGTCGAGCGTTTCTTCGAGAGCCCGCGCGTCAATATCGGCGCTCTCGCGTACTCGCTCGACGACATCGAGCATGGCCTGTTGCGCGGCAATGTGCCGAAGTACGGCGGCAAGCGAGCACCCATGCGCCAGGACGATCCGCGTCGCGCCTTCACGCCGCTCGCCTATGACGAGCGCATGCACTTCGGCCTGTATTGCGCCTGCCGGTCCTCGCCGCCGCTACGCGCCTTCGGCGGGGGGCTGCTCGACGAGCAGCTCGAGCAGGCCACCGAGGGCTATCTGCGCCGCGAGGTGCGCGTCGAGCAGGCGGGCGCGCTCGTGATCCTGCCGCGCCAGTTCTACTGGTACGGCGCCGACTTCGGCGGCGACCGCGACGCACTCGCCTTCGCGCTCTCGCGGCTCGACGAGGAGATGGCGGACCTGGTCGACCGGCGCCGCGGCAAGGTGAAGATCCGCTACGCCGATTTCGACTGGCGGCTGAACGCGCGCTGAGGCGCCGCCGGCAGCAGCCGCCGGCGCCAGGTGTAGAGGCGATCGAGGAGCGGCGTGATGCGGTAGCCGCCCGCCGCCGCCTTCGCTTCCGTTGACGCGGCGTCGTAGCGCACGCGCAGGAACTCGACGGTCCACGCGCCGCTATCGAAGATCGCGCACTCGGCGAGCCTCGCGCCATTCTTGCGCTGCGCGTCGACGGAGCCCATGTTGATGAAGTAGAGCCGCTCGCGCAAAAGCACGCTCTCCAGCGGCAGGTCCGTGACGCTGTTCGCGTCATCGACCTCGTACACCTTCTGGAAGTGGCTATGCCCGAAAAAGCAGATCCGGGCGGTAGGGAAGTCGGCGCGCAGCAGCGCGGCGTTCGCGGCGATGACCGGCGGCGTGCGCATGTAGAGCTGCACGTCGCGCACGCCGCCGTGCACGAGCGCGATCCCGCCGGCGACAAGCAGGCGCTCGGGCAGCGCACCGAGCCAGTCGGCGGTCTCGGGCGCGAGCATGCGGCGCGTGCGCGCGAGCGCGTAGCGCGCGTTGTTGGAGCAGCGCTCGAACCCCAAGCGGCGTATGGCGATGAGGTCGTGATTGCCGAGGATCGCGCGCGCGCCGCGCCGGCGCAGGAGCGCCGCGCACGCGTCGGCGTCGGCGTTATAGCCGACCACGTCGCCGACGCAGAGGAGCTCGCGCACCCCGCGTTCGTCGAGCCCCGCGAGCACCGCGCGCAGCGCCTCGAGGTTGCCGTGGATGTCGCCTAGGACGCCGTAGAGTGCCATAGACGCCGCAGCCGGCGGCTGAGCCGGCCGCGCCAGTAGCGAACGAACGGTGCCGGATCAGTCCACGAAAAGATCGCGTAGACCTTCGGCGCCTGCAGGAGAGACCACAGCCAGCGCACCGCGCCCAGCTTGCCGGCCGCCGCGAGCTCGCGGTAGGCACGGCGCTCATGGCTGAATGAGAGCCAGCGGTAGGTCTCGCTCGCCTGCAGATGCCGCGGCCGACGCTCGTGCACGAGGTAGTCGTAGGCGACGCGCGGCAGGTTGAGGCCGTTCTTTGCGCCGAGGTGGTGCCAGAGGTTGAAGCGCGCGTTGATCTCGAGGAGATACAAGCGGCCGTTGGCCGCGGAGCGCTTGAAATCCATCTTGAAGACGCCCGCGAGGCCGAGCCGCGCGACGATCTCGCGGCCGAGCCGCTCCAATTCCGGCTCGCGGGCGAGACGCAGGTATGCGCTGTCGCCCGTGAGCGCAGGGTAAGTGCGGATCTTGCGACCGACGAACGACGCGAGCACCGCGCCGCCCGGCGCGGCGAAGCCATGGAAGCTCCAGATCGCGCTGTCGTCGCCCGGCAGGTATTCCTGGAAGGTGAGCTGTGCGGCGAGCTGGCGCACCAGCCCATCGTCGTACGCCGCGCGGCCGGAGGCGAAGACGCGTGCCTTGCCCGCACCGCCGAAGAGCTGCTCGCGCACCGCGGAATGGTCCCAGCCGAGCCGCACTTTCGGCTTGACCAGCACCGGGCCGGGCTCCTCGGCGAGCGCGTCCCATGCCAGGGGACGCGGCACGGGTAATCCGCGGCTTTCGGCGAGCGCCTGGAAGCGCGCTTTGTCCAGCAACGCGTCGGCGAGCGCCGGCTCGTTCAGCAGCAGGGCGAAGTGCCGCCCGAGCGCGTCTCGATAATCCTGCACGAGCGCGAGGCGATCATCGTTGTCGTAGAAGAGCGGCACCCGAGCGCCGTACTGGGCGGCGAGCCAGCGACCGGCGCGTACCAGCGCATCGACGAGCGCGTCGCGCCCGGTGCCGGGCGGCAGCGCAATGGTGCCCGTGCAGTAGCGCGACGCCATCGCCGGCGTGCGGCGCTCGAGCGAGGCGATGATCACCGGGATGCGCGCAAGACCGAGCGCACGCACGATGTCGAGGCCGCCGAGCAGCACGACCGGCGGCGTCATGCGCGCTTGAGCCAGCGCTTCGCCTGGCGCAAGAGCGGCAGCGCGGCGACTGCGAGGCGGCCAGCGCCGCGCACGCCGAGGGCGACGGTCTGGATGGTGCGCCGATCCTTCCACACACGCTCGTAGTTCTTGCTCTCGGGTGCGGTGTTCGAGTCGAGCCAGCGCGGTCCTGGCGTGGCCATGAACTGGCGCACGTTGTCCGCTTCGGCGACGATGCCCGGGGCGCAGTTGGCGTAGGCCTCGTCGTACGCGATCTTGAACGTGAAGGCGCCTTCGCCCGCGCCGATCATGATGTGCCGCGCGAGCGCGCTTGCGCCGAGGTCGAGGCCGGTGATGCGCAGCCGCTCGCGGCGGAACGCCTCCGCCAGCACGGCGCCAACGAAGCGCCGGTCGTCCTCGCGGCAGGCGAGCGCGGTGCCCTGCTCGCCTTTCCAGCCGCTCGCCTCGAGATGCATGAAGTCCGCGAGCCAGCGCTCGAGATCATCGCCTGGCTCGAGCGCAACCGGCTTCAGCTCGCCGCCGGCGCGCAGCTTCGCCTCCCAGCGCCGCAGATTGCTCTTCAGGTTGGAGTTGTAGCGGCTCCGCGGATCACGCTCGCGCGAAAGCACGGCGCGCGGATAGGCATCGCGCACGAACCAGGGAAAAGCGTGCGGCGGCGCCGCTTCGGTGAGCGCGGCGTAGAACGGACCGTCGGCTGCGATCAGCTCGAATTCGAGTACCGGCTCCGGCGCATTCGCGACCAGGGCCGCAAGGCACTTGGCGGCGCCTTTCTCGCGCACGAGGGGCGTGCCGATCATCATGTTGCGGTGCCGCCAGGAGCAAAGCGCGCTGACCGGAAGCCCGCGGTAGCGCCGCACGCGGCGCAACGGGAAGAGGGCACCGAGCACGCCGTCTTGCCATACCGCGAGGCAGCGCAGATCGGCGGCGCCGTACGCGGCGAGCGCAGGGAGCAGCATCCAGTGCTCGTAGAACGGATTGGGCTGCAGCGCCTGCGCCGCGAGCTCTTCCCAGTCGGGCACGAGCGCGGCGAGCGCGGCGGCGTCCGACAGGACCTCGACGATCGTGCCGGTGCCCGAAGGACGGCGGCGCGCCGCCGGCACCGGTGCCGGGCGCGACGCGGCGGTGGGCTGTGCGACGGCGCTTACCACTCGATCGTCGGCAGCGCGCCGCCGTGGAGCCGCGCTTTCCACGCTGGCAGGTGGACGCGCCGCAGGCGGTAGGCGAGAGCGCGCGCGTTCGGGCGGAATGCCGCGGCGTAGCGCGCTTCGCGCGTGCCGTTGGCGAGCTGGTCCTTGTACATGTGCTCGCCGCGCAGGAAGTCGAACACCTCGTTGCCCTCGGCGATGGCGTGCTGTATCGCATAGCCGAGGAGCACCGCGCCCGGCGCGACCCGGGCGAACGCCGGATCGAAGCCCGCCTGCATGCAGAACACGCGGTTGCGCAAGCGGTAGCAGTACGTGATGGCGCGAAGCTCGCCGCCGATCTCGAGGCAATACAGGCGCAGCCATCCGCGCCGCATGAGCGAGTGCATCAGGCCGCGGTGGAAATCCATGTACTGCGCCGTGGCGAAAGAGTGGCTCGCGCCCGCCGCCTGCCAGCGCTTGCGATGGAGGGCCGCGAGCCGGTCGATCGCACGATCGAGGCGCGCCGGCTCGTCCCAGACGAAGAAGTGCGCGTCGGGATGCGTGGCGAGGAGCTTCGCGCGTGCGCAGCGAATGCCGGAGCGGCGCTTGGAAGGCAGCGCCTTCAGGAACGCATCCCAGCTCGCCGGCAGCCGGATGAACGAGATGCGCTGGGCAAGGCCGCTCATGACCCTGAGGCCGGCGGCGCCGGCGGCGTCGGTGAGCGCCTGCGCGAAGAGCGAATCCGGATCGATATCGGTGAACAGGTAGACGTCGGTGTGGGCGACGCGCAGCAGCGCGTTGGCGAGCGCGGCCGCGGCGCGCGCCTCGCGGCCCGGGGCGAGCACCGGCCCGAGGTCATCGGGGCCGGTGTCGCCGCCCGTCCCGACGAAGCGCAGCAGGCGCGCGCGCACGCCGAGGGCGCGCTTCGCCTGGATGTAGACGGGCAGGATGCCGACCATGGCGCCGCGCTCGAGCGCGACGAGCACGCGCAGCGGCTGCGCGCTGCCGTAGACCTGCCACCAGTGGTATTGCCAGATCCACGAATTGAACACGCTCGCGGCGGCCGCCTCCTCGTGCAAGCGGTTCCACTCGGGCGCGAGCGCTGCGAACTCCGCCGGCGCGGTGAGAAACTGCACCGCGATCTCGCCGCCCGCATGCAGCGGCCGCGCCGGCAGGGGGCGAATGGGGGGATCCGTGTCGGGCGCCGAGCTCCTTTCCACCGTTGGGGAGGATGGCAAAAAAGCCAAGGCGCCACGATGCGCCGAGCGGGCGTGGCGGCGGTGCTGACCGAGCCATGCGAATTTGCGCGCCGGCCGGAATATTGCCCATTAAGCTAGGCGTTGTTGCAAAGGGGAGCAATGGCCCAGAAGGATCTGCCGCGTATCGGCGTGGACCTCGGCGGCACGAAGATCGAGGCGATCACGCTCGCGCGCGATGGCAGCGAAGTATTCCGCAAGCGCGTGCTGACGCCGCGCGGCGATTACGAAGCGACGCTCGCCGCGGTGGCAGACCTCGCGCGCGATGCAGGCCCGGGCACGGTGGGCGTCGGCATTCCGGGTGCGCTCTCGCGCGTGACAGGTCTGGTCAAGAATGCGAACTCCACGTGGCTCATCGGCCGGCCGCTCAAGGAGGATCTCGAGCGCACGCTCGCACGGCCGGTGCGCATCGAGAACGACGCCAACTGCTTTGCGCTCTCGGAGGCGATCGACGGCGCGGGCAAAGGCGCCCGCACTGTGTTCGGCGTGATCCTCGGCACGGGCGTCGGCGGCGGCATCGTCATCGACGGCAGGGTGCTCGTCGGCCGCAACGCGATCGCCGGCGAATGGGGCCACAATCCGCTGCCGCTCCCCGGGCCGAAGGACCTGCCGCTTGCCACGTGCTACTGCGGCCGCGCCGGCTGCATCGAAACGTACCTATGCGGGCCCGCGCTCGAGCGCGAGCACGCGGCGCTCACCGGCCAGAGCCGCAGCGCGAAGGAGATCGCATCGCTCGATGGCGAAGCGCTCGAGCGCTACGTGGAGCGCCTCGCGCGCGCGCTTGCGGGCGTGATCAATGTGCTCGATCCCGACATCATCGTGCTCGGCGGCGGGCTCTCCAACATCGAGCGCCTCTATACCGACGTGCCGCGCCGGTGGCTGCGCTACGTGTTCTCCGACCAGGTGGCAACGCGGCTCGTGCGCCACCTGCACGGCGATTCGAGCGGCGTGCGCGGCGCCGCGTGGCTGTGGAACGACGTCAGCCTTTGACGCCTCGCATGATGATGCGCGCGTAGCGCTGGTAGCTGAAGTACGACCACGCCCAGTCCAGCATCACGACCAGGCGGTTGCGGAAGTTGATCAGGAAGTAGATGTGCGCGACAAGCCACACTACCCACGCCGGGAAGCCGGAGAGATGCAGCCGCCCGATCATCACCACCGCGGCATTGCGCCCGATGGTCGCGAGCTGCCCGTAGTCGCGGTAGCGGAATCTCGCGGTCGGTTTGCCGGCGATCCGGCGCAGCACGTTGCGTCCCGCGTGCCGCCCCATCTGCTTGGCCGCCGGCGCGATGCCCGGTACGCCCTCGAGCGCCGCGAGATCGCCGGCCACGAAGATCTCCGGATGCCCGGGCGCGGACAGATCGGGCTCGACTTTCACGCGGCCCGCGCGGTCGAGCGGCGCGCCGGTAGCGGCGCCAAGCGCCGAGCTCTTCACGCCGGCCGCCCAGATCACGGTCCTCGCGGCAATGCGGTCCTCGCCGAGCTGCACGCCGTCGGCGTCGATGCCGGTCACGATCCGCCCGGGCCACACCGTGACGCCGAGACGCTCGAGCGCGCGCTGCGCCTTCGCCGAAAGATCCGGCGGGTAGGGCGGCAGCACACGATCCGCCCCTTCGATCAGCATGACGCGGGCGTGGTGCGGGTCGATGCGCCGGAACTCGCCGCGCAGCGTGTGACGCGCGATCTCGGCGAAGGTGCCGGCGAGCTCGACTCCCGTGGCGCCACCGCCGACCACCACGAAGGTGAGCCAGGCGCCCCGTTTCACCGGGTCGTACTCGCGCTCCGCGCGCTCGAACGCAGTGAGCACGCGCCGGCGAATCTCGAGCGCATCTTCCAGCGTCTTCAGGCCCGGCGCATGGGCAGCCCATTCGTCATGGCCGAAGTAGCTGTGCGTTGTGCCCGGTGCGAGCACCAGGTAGTCGTAGGCGAGCTCATCGCCGTTCTCCAGGCGCACCACGCGCCGCGCGATGTCGATCGTGCGCGCTTCGCCGAAGAGCACAGTGGTGTTGCGCTGGCGCGCCAGGATGTGCCGGATGGGCCCGGCGATCGACGGTGCCGACAGGCCGGCGGTCGCGACCTGGTAGAGCAGCGGCGTGAAAAGGTGATGGTTGGTGCGATCGAGGACCGTGACCTCCGCGCGCGCCTTGCGCAGAGCTTGCGCCGCCCACAGGCCGCCGAAGCCGCAGCCGACGATGACGACGCGCGGGGCCGACATGGGCGCCGATGATACAAGTTGTTACCAAGTTCACCGCGCGGGCGTCCACCGGCCGCTAGGCTGCCGCGTTGATAGGGACTGCAATAACCCTAACCAGAGAGGAGTACCCATGAAGATTGCACACACCGCCATCGCCGCCGCGCTCGGTCTCGCCTTTTGCGGCGCAGCCTTCGCGCAGGCCGGCACCGTCCAGCGCGACGTCAACCAGCAGCAGCGCATCGAGCAGGGCCTGCAGTCCGGGCAGCTCACCACGAAGGAAGCGTCGAAGCTCGAGCGCGAGGAATCCCGCGTCGAGCGCGACCAGTCGCGTGCGATGCAGGACGGCAAGCTCTCGCCCGCCGAGAAATCGCGCCTTGCACGCGAGCAGAACCAGGTCAGCCGCGACATCTACCGCGAGAAGCACGACGCGCAGACCGGTAATCCGAATTCGGCCTCGTCGCAGCGCATGCAGGCCGACGTGCAGCGCAACATCAACCAGCAGCAGCGCATCGAGCAGGGCGTGAAGTCGGGCAGCCTCACCAACAAGGAAACCGCACGGCTTGAGCGCGGTGAGTCGAAGATCGACCGCAAGGAAGCCCGCGCCGGCGCCAATGGCAACGTCAACGCGCGCGAGCAGCAGCGCATCCAGAAGGCCGAGAACCGCGAAAGCCGCCGCATCTACAAAGAAAAGCACGACAAGCAGTCGAAGAAGTAACTCGCGCTTCTCCCGCTGCAGTCGAGGCACGCCGGCCGGCGATTCGTCGCCGGCCGGCTCGCGTTTGGGCCGCCGGACCGTAAGTGTCGCGCTCGAGCTCCGGACTCGCCACGATCAACGCCCGCGGCGACAAACGGTAAGAGAAGCGGCTAGCGCCGCCTTATCATCGCTGCATGGACCTCCGGCCGGGACTCACCGGATCCGCCGAGCTCGTTGTGAGCGACGAGCACACCGCGCCGCGCGTGGGCAGCGGCGTGGTGCACGTGCTGGCGACGCCGGTGATGATCAACCTGATCGAGGCCGCGGCGCTCGCCGCGGTAGAGCGGTTATTGCCGCCCGGCTATCAGAGCCTCGGCACGCTGCTCAACGTACGCCACATCGCGGCCACGCCGGTCGGCATGCGGGTGCGCGCCACCGCGACCGTCGAAAGGGTGGATGGGCGCACGATCTATTTCACCGTGGAAGCGCACGACGAGCGCGAGTTGATCGGCGAAGGCACGCACGAGCGCGTGGTGGTGAACGTCGCCAAGTTCGACCAGCGGGTGCAGCGCAAGCTCGGTCAGTAGGGCCGCGCGCCGAAAAGCCAGGGATGCAGCACGAGCAGGATGGCGTAGGCCGCGAGGCCGATGAGCGGACGCGTCCAGCCGATCTCGCGCCAGGCGAGGTGGTTTCTTCCCTGCGCGACGGCGACGAACGGCACATGCGAGGTTGCCGCAGCGAAGCGCGGCCAGTTCGGATCGGCGCGCTTGCGCCGGTCGAGCGAGAGCGTGCCGAGGAGCGCCACGAGCAGGAAACCGCCGAAGAAGACCAGCGACCTCAGGTCGCCATTCGCCAGGATGTGCGTCGCCGCCCAGAGCATGATTCCCCACATGATGGGATGGCGCGTGATGCGGATCATGCCGCGCGCCGGGTCCTCGCTTTTGAGGAGCGCATCCGCGCCGACCATTGTCGGATTGCGCCGGTAGCCGCTCACAATGAGGATGAGCGCGAGCGGCATGACGACGAGCGGCAGGTGACGCCATCCCGCCCATAGCACCTCGTGCGGCGCGCGGCCATAGCCCCAGATCATCCCCCCGAGCGTGACGAAGGCGAGCGCCGAATACAGCCCGCGATAGGGCCAATCGCCGAGCGCCGCGATCAGTTTCGCGCGCAACGGCGTTCCCGAGGCAAGATGCGTCAGCACGAATGCCACCGTCGCCGCGACGAGCGCCGTCATGGGGATACGATTATGGCAGGAGGAGGGCCGCCATGCAGTCGACCATGATGCGCATGCCGCTGTCGCTCAATCAGGTGCTCGAGCGCGCCGGGACGCTGTTTCCCGAGTCCGAGATCGTCTCGCGCTTGCCCGATAAGAGCCTGCGCCGGCACCGCTACGCGGACTTCTATGGCCGCGCGCGCGCCCTCGGTGCGGCGCTGCAGCGGCTCGGACTGCGCAAGGGCGAGCGTGTGGCGACGCTGTGCTGGAACCACCATGCGCACCTCGAGTGCTACTTCGGCATTCCAGCGGCGGGCGGCGTGATGCATACGCTCAACCTGCGCCTAGCGCCCGACGACCTCGGCTGGATCGCCGAGCACGCGGGGGACCGGTTTCTCGTCGTTGACGACGTGCTGCTGCCGCTCTACCGGCAGTTCGCGCCGCGCCATCGCTTCGAGCGCGTCATCGTATTTCGCTTTGCCGGATCCGCGCTCGAGCCGGGCTTCGAGGATTACGAGGCACTGCTCGAGGAGGAAAAGCCGTTCGCCTACGCGCCGCACGACGAAGACGACCCGATTGCGATGTGCTACACGAGCGGCACTACCGGCAAGCCAAAGGGCGTCGTCTACTCGCACCGCTCCACCGTGCTTCATTCGCTCGTCGCGAGCCTGCCCGATTACTGGGGGCTCTCGGGGCGCGACAGCGTGCTCGCGGTAACGCCGATGTTCCACGCCAACTGCTGGGGTATTCCGTACGGCGCGGTGATGCTCGGCGCGAAGCTGGTGTTTCCAGGGCCGCATCTGCATGCGGCGGACCTGCTCGACCTGATGCAGGCCGAGCCGCCGACGCTCGCGCTCGGCGTGCCGACCATCTGGCTCGGCATGATCCAGACTTACGAGGCACAACCGGGACGGTGGCGCTTTCCGCCGAACCTGCGCACCCTGGTCGGCGGCGCGGCGGTGCCCGAGTCGCTGATCCGGGCCTACGCGCGCTATGGCGTTCGCGTGGACCAGGGCTGGGGTATGACCGAGACCTCTCCCGTCTGCACCATTGCGTATCAGAAACCCGAGTTCATCGACTCGACCGAGGATGAACGCATCCGGCGCAACGCCACTGCCGGCGTGCCGGTGCCGCTCGTCGAGCTGCGCGTGGTCGGCGACAACGGCATCGTGCCGTGGGACGGAAAGCAGGTCGGCGAGATCCAGGTCCGCGGGCCATTCGTCACCGGGCGCTACCACGACGCCGACGATCCCGGTCGCTTCAGCGACGATGGCTGGCTGCGCACCGGCGACGTCGGCAGCGTGGACGCCCACGGCTACGTGAGAATAACGGATCGCACGAAGGACCTGATCAAGTCCGGCGGCGAATGGATCAGCTCGGTGGAGCTGGAGAACGCGCTGATGGCCCACCCCGCGGTCGCCGAAGCCGCGGTGATCGCCATAGCGCACGAGAAGTGGGGCGAGCGGCCGCTCGCTTGCGTGGTGCTGAAGGAGGGCAAGCACGCTACGCCGGAGGAGCTCAATGCGCTGCTCGCCAAGCACTTCGCCAAGTGGCAGCTTCCCGATCGCTACGACTTCATCGCCGAGATCCCGCGCACCTCGACCGGCAAGTTCTGGAAGTCGAAGCTGCGCAGCCGCTACCGCTAGCAGAGGCGAGCGTTATTGCAGGTCGATGATGAACAGCCGGATCAGCTCTTCCAGGTTCTGCGCGGAGCTCATGATCTTGCAGCCGATGCGCGTGACGCGCTCGCCGTTGGGCTGCTTGACGTGGGTGACATAGCGCACTTCGAGATCGACTTCGATCGGCTCGTGCTGCGGATGGCGGATGCGCGCGCGCTCGAGGCGTGTGCCGGCGCAAAGCGGCAGCGCGGGACCCGATACCAGGATGCCGGTGCCATCGAGGCTGACGTCCACGACCTTGGCGTCAAACGTGAGTATGCCCATGCGCACTTCGCAGCTCACCGGCGCCTGTCCCGGTATCGAGACCCGGGAGGTGGCGCGCCGCTGCTGCATGGCGATCATCACGCTCGGCAGCTCGCACTGGATGCAGGGCTGGCCGGACTGCATGGCCGCGTGCGGGGTGGTCCCGGCGAAGGCGAACTGCGCGCCGCGGTGATTGCAGCGCAGGATGAGCTTGGGCTGCGCGAGCGCAGCTGCATTCGCACCCTTGTGATTGCTGTACGAAAGCAGCATGTAGCCCCTCACCGGCTCGATGTACATCAGCTGGGAGAGGAACATCAGCTGCGACGGCAGGTTCGCCGTGAGCGTATCGTGGTCCTCGAGCATCGAGTCGAGGATCCGGCCGATTTCAATGCCGGAGCGAACCAATAGCTGCCCGGTCGTGGCGAGGCGCGATGTGATATCGGGCGAGCTCACAAGCCCTACATTGCTCAGCTTGTCCGCCCCCCTCAAGTGCAAATTACGGTTGCAGCCGCTTCAGGCCAGCGCCTTCGTGACGATTTCCGCAACGTCCTTCGACAGACCTTCGGTATCGCGCATGCGCTCGAGCTGCGCGCGGGCCTTTGCCTGTCGGCGCGTGTCGAATTTCCTCCAACGGTCGTAGCCGCGCGCCATGCGCGCTGCGACCTGAGGATTGAGCGCATTGAGCGCAATCACCTGGTCGGCGAGGAAGGCGTAGCCGCCGCCATCGGCAGCGTGGAAGCGCACGTGGTTGGCGCTGAAGGTGCGGATAAGCGCGTAAACCTTGTTCGGCACCTTGAGGTCGAATGCCGGATGCGCAAGCAGTCGTTTAACCCGCGCGAGTGTGTCGGGCTGGCGTGAACCGGCCTGCACCGCGAGCCACTTGTCCACCACCAGCAGCTCGTCCTTCCAGCGCGTGTAGAACTCTTCCAGCGCTTTCTCGCGCTCCGGGCAGTCGTGCTGCGCGAGCGCCGTTAGCGCCGCCATGGCGTCGGTCATGTTGTCGGCGCGCCGGAACTGCTGGTACGCGAGCGCGGGCTCGCCGGGTTCCGTGAGGTAGCCGAGGCACTGGTTGCGCAGCGCGCGCCGGCCGATGGATGCCGCGTCCGGCGTGTACGGCGCGCTGCTCGCCAAGCGCTCGTAGGTCGCGAGCAGTTCCTTGCGCAGCGCTCCCGCCAGCTTGCGGCGCAGCGTGTTGCGCGCCTCGTGTAGCGCATCGGGATCGACGACCTCCATCTGCTCGGCGAGAAAGGTCTCCGCCGGCAGCATCAGCACCTCGGCCGCGAACACGCGGTCCGGCTCCTCCAGGATCGCGCCCATCGCGTCCACGAAAGCGCGCGATGGCTCGCCCTTGCGCTCGAGGATGATCGATGCGGCGAGGCGCTGGCCTGCCTCCCAGCGGTTGAACGGATCGTCGTCGTGCGCGAGCAGATGCAGCAGGTCCGCATCGCTGTACGGGTAGTTGAGGACCACGGGGGCCGAGAACCCCCGGAGCAGCGATGGCACCGGCGGCTTTTTCAGCCCGGGGAAAGCGAAACGCTCCTCCGGCTTGCGCACATGGAGCAGCCGCTCCTCGTCGCCTACCTTGGCGACGAGCGGGATGTGGAACGGTGGGTTCATCGACTGCTTCACCGTGAGCGTGAAAGTGCCGTCGCGATAATCGCCCGCGCAGTCGAGCACCGGCGTGCCGGCGACGTCGTACCAGCGCTTGAACTGCCCGAGGTCGGTGCCGGAGGCATCCTGCATCGCCTGCACAAAATCGTCGCAGGTGACGGCCTGCCCATCGTGCCGCTTGAAGTACAAGCGCATGCCGGCCTGGAAGTTGTCTTCGCCGAGCAGCGTGTGCTGCATGCGCACGACCTCCGCGCCTTTCTCGTACACCGTCATGGTGTAGAAGTTGCGGATCTCCATGTAGGACTGCGGCCGCACCGGGTGCTTCATCGGGCCCGCATCCTCCGGGAACTGACCGGCGCGCAGCGCCCGCACCTCCTGGATGCGGGTCATGGCGCGCGAGTAGATATCGGCGCCGTACTCCTGGTCGCGGAAAACCGTCAGTCCCTCTTTCAGCGAGAGCTGGAACCAGTCGCGGCAGGTGACCCGGTTCCCGGTCCAGTTATGGCAGTACTCGTGCGCGACCACGCGGTCGATGTTGAGGTAGTCGACATCGATCGCCGTGTCCGCGCGCGCCAGCACGTACTTGGTGTTGAAGATGTTGAGGCCCTTGTTCTCCATCGCGCCGGAGTTGAAGTCGCCGACCGCCACGATGCGGTACTGGTCGAGATCGAGCTCGAGGCCAAAGCGCGTCTCGTCCCAGCGGATGGCGCGCTTCAGGCACTCCATCGCCCAGGCCGCCTGGTCGAGCTTGCCGCGCTCCACATAGACGTACAGGTCCTTGCTCTTTCCCGAGCGCGTCACAATGCGGTCGCTCAGGTGCTCGAGATCGGCCGCGACCATGGCGAACAGGTAGGACGGCTTCGGATACGGATCCTGGAAGCGCGCCCAGTGGCGCGCGCCGGGTTCTTCGCCCGCACCGGAGAGATTGCCATTCGATAGCAGCACCGGATAGCGTTTCTTGTCCGCGTGGATCGTGGTCGTATAGCGCGCCATCACGTCGGGCCGGTCGAGGTACCAGGTGATGCGCCGGAAGCCTTGCGCCTCGCACTGCGTGACAAAGCCGGTCTTGGTCGCGTAGAGGCCTTCCAGCTTGGTGTTCTGGTGCGGGACGATGCGGCTCAGCGCCTCGAGCGTGAAGCGCTCGGGTACGTCGTACACCGTGAGCCGTTCCGGGGTGACTTCGTGGCGCGCGGCGCGGCCGTCGACGGTGACGGAGACGAGTTGGAGCTCGTCGCCGTCCAGGACGAGCGGGCCGTTGCCGGTGTTGCGGCGGATCGCGAGCCGCGCGCGCACGAGCGCGTGGTCCTCGCGGATGTCGACGTCAAGGTCGACGTCGTCCACCCGGTAGGGCGGCGGCGTGTAGTCCTTGAGGTAGATGGTCTTCGGTTGTGGTTCTCTCATCGGCCGATTCTAACTGCCGGCCGATCGTTCTTTGTGCATGGCGTGGCGTGCGCGCCCCATGGAAGTGCAGCGCGGCTCGCATTTGCGCTCGTTTCGCGGGGGCGAATAGCTGGCATGCGATGTGCGAAGTACGCGCACGTGACGCGCGACCAAGCGGAAATCGTCCGGCTGAGCTGGCGCGCGGTGCTGCCGGTGGGCGCTACTTTCGCGGAGCTCTTCTACGGGCGGCTGTTCGCGCTCGACCCGGACCTGCGCCGGTTATTCAAGGACGACATCGTCGAACAGGGCCGCAACCTGACCGCGATGCTGAGCGTGGCGAGCGCGAACCTCGCAAAGCCCGAGCGCATCAGCGTCGCTTTGCGCCAACTGGGCAAGCGCCACGCCGCCTATGGCGTGCGGCCCGAGCACTTCGCGCTGGTCGAGGACGCGCTGCTCTTCGCGCTGGAGCACGCGCTGATCGACGTCTTTACGGCGGAAGCCAAGGCCGCCTGGCAGGCGGCCTATGCAGTCATCACGAGCGAGATGCTCGAGGCGTTTACTGCGACAGCGTCGCCTGCCGCTCGTCCCTGAGCCGGCGCTTCAAGGACGAGCCGCAGAAGACCGGTACCTCTACTTGCAGCCGAACTTCGCGCGCACCTCGGCCATGCCGTCGCTGCCGTCGTGCAGGCTCGACGCCGCGCGTTCGTCAGCCGCGTTTGCCTTGCGGTAATACTCGAGCGACTGCGTGAGCGCGGCGCAGGACTTGGCGGTCTCGCCCGCGCGCTTGTGCGCCTCGGCGAGCTGAAACGCCGCCGCGCTGGCCTCGCGGTATTTGCCCGCCGCCGCATAGGAGGAGACAGAGTTTTGCAGGTCGGTCGCTACCGCGCCGTTTGCCCCCGCGGCGAGGACGGCAAAGGCGAAGCCGAGGAGCGTAGCGGCGCTGCTCTTTATGAAACTTCTGTGGAAGCCGAACATTTTCTTCTCCCGTCGATGCCGTGAAAGACAACGGGAGACTAGCCGCAGCCAGCGATCGGCGCGGTTAGTGATCGTCAGGCGCGGCCATTCTGCGCGCCGTTCTTGCGCATCCTTACCAGAACACGCTGATGTGGTAGATGGCGACAAGCGCCGCGGCCGCAAGGACGATGAACGGCAGATAGGCCAGCAGCTTGTGGTTTCCGCTCATGGACGTCGCTAGACGCGGAACGGCAAAGGGAAGAAGAAGTTCGTCACGTAGAGGACCGCGACGGCCGCGGTCGCCGTGCCGAGCATGGCGTTTAGCAGCGGCTCGGGAACGTAGAGCTGGGTTTTCGCCGCGACCCAGGAGCCGAATATGCCGCCGGCGGCGGCGAAGAATCCCCAGGCCCATTCGGGCGGCAGCGGCGCGGTGCCGAGGAGCGGCAGCAACAGGCAATAGGTGAGCAGGCCCGTCGCGGAGAGCGCAACGGCGTACGGAATCGTCGCCGCCGGCACGACGTACATCGGCACCTTGTAGACCACAACGAGAAACGGCACGATAAGGAAGGCGCCGCCGAGGCCGAGCGAAGACGAGATCACGCCGACCGTCGCGCCGAGCGCGAACAGCACCCCCTGATGCAGCGTCCATTGGCCGCCGCGGTAGCCGATGGTGATGCGCGCGCGCTCGCGCGCGAGCGTCACGATGCGTGGCGCGCCGATGCCGCTGCCCGGCGCTTTCTCGCCCGCGGCGAAGCCGCGGAGCGCCTTGTCCGCAAGCTGGACGCTGACAAACGCGAGCGCTAGGCC
The DNA here is from genome assembly GCA_035689325.1 of Burkholderiales bacterium. Taxonomy (GTDB): domain Bacteria; phylum Pseudomonadota; class Gammaproteobacteria; order Burkholderiales; family SG8-39; genus SCGC-AG-212-J23. The sequence goes on from DASSLQ010000087.1 coordinate 22,008, forward strand.
GAGGAGCAAGCGGAAGACGTCGACGTCTGCCAGCAACCGGGCGCGCAGAAAAGGGCCGATCAGGCCGCCGAGCACGCCGCCGGCGCAGAGCCAACCGGCAAAGTGCAGGTTCCATTGGCCGGTGCGCCGGAAGCCGAGCAGGGCACCGATCGGGTTGAGAAACGTGAGGAGCAGCGTCGACGGTGTGACGTGCGCGTTCGAGAACTGCAGCACGGAAGTGGTGTAGGGCAGGGCAAGGATGCCGGCGGCCTGGCCGACCAGCGCCATCGTGTAGCCGGTCCAGACGCCCATCCAGATGACGTGCCATACCGGCACCCGGACGCCGGCGAGCGGGTAAGGGCGGTCGGCGCCGGGCACGAAGCCGTGCTGCAGGTACGCGGTGACAAAACCGAGCGCGAGCGCCGCCAGGATGAAGGGCGCCTGCTGGAGCGTGAATTCCCGCAGCGGCGAACTCCGCCGCGCGGATCGCGCCTGCGAAGTATCGGCGGCGGGCGCCAGCGCTACAGCGCCGCCTTGCCGGCGTAGCGGCGCTTCACGCACAGATATTCCTTCCAGTAGCGCCAGGCGCGCTGGCCGACGATCATCTCCTCGTGCGGATGGCCGATCGGGAACTGGCCCTTCGGCACATCCGAATCCTTCCAGATACCGCGGCGCTTGCGCTCCTCGCGCTGATCGACCAGCCAGTCGTTGTAGCTCTCGTAGACGAGGTGTCCCTCGGGCGCATCCATCGTCGCCGCGCGCACGCGGCCATCGAGCTCGCGCCAGAGCGCGATCTGCTCCGCGTTGATCTTGATCGGCTGCACGTCCAGCCGGTAGCCCGCCTCCTCGAGCTCCTTACCGGCCACCGCGGCGAAGATCTCCTGGTCGCGGATGCTGAGCTGCCGCTTGTAGATGCCGATGTAGCGCTCGCTCGTCTCGTGGCCGAGCGGCTTGTGGTCCTTGGTCGAGCCGCGGTTTTTCGCGAGCTCGGTGCGATGGAATTCCAGCATCTGCGGCGCGTAGTCCTCGCCGAGGAAGCGGCACACCGTGCGCAGCACCCCCGCCGGATCACGCACGAGCTCCTCGTAGCGCAGATCCATCCACTGGTCGGCGCGCAGCCTCTGGCGCCAGGGCTTCACCGCGTTCTGGCACAGCGCCCAGCTCTCGCCGGCGCAGAAGATGTTGGTCGGGCCGAACGCCGAGTCGAGATAATCGGCGCTCGCGTCGCGGCCGTCACGCGTGATGAAGATGAACTGCGCGTTCGGAAAGTCCTCCAGGATCTCCTTGACGAAGAACAGGTTGTGGGGGGTCTTCTCGCCCCAGCGCGGCTTGTCGCCGACCGAGCGCGCATAGCGCTCGTGCATCGCGCAATAGATGCCGGCGAAGCTGCGCTCCTTCAGCTCGGCCATGATCTCGTCGACGATGGTGCGCGGATTGACCTTCATTCCCCAGAAGGGCGTCTTCAATCCGAAGACCATTTCCTCGGCGAGCGTGCGCAGGTTCGTCTCCTTGGAAAGATCGCCGTAGGAATAGAGGTAGGGTCTGAAGCGCGGGTAGTACCAGACCACCTCGGGCACCGCGATGCGCGGATGGCAGCCGAGCATCGCCATCACCAGCGTGGTGCCGGAGCGCTCGGCGCCGATCATGATCACCGGCCGTTCCTTCAGCGCAATTGCCATCTTCCCCCAATGCGACTTGCTGTGCCCGGTGCGGCTAAAAGGGCCGGGTCTCCTCGCCGAGCCACTTAAGAAACTCGAGGAACTCCTCGCGCGGCGTTTCGCGGAAGCCCCCCGGCAGGTTGATCTCCTTAAGGATGGCGCGGCCGCTGTCGGTGGAGTCGAGCGCCAGCACCGCGGTGCGCAGCTTGGTGATCTGCGCCGCCGAGAGCTTGGGCGAGGCGATGAGGGGCATGTTGATCTGGTTGCGGCTCGCGGCGACTACGCGCCCGCCGTTCTTTTCCCAATTGCGCGCGACACCGGAGGCCGAGTTCACCACGCCGACGTCGAACATCTTGTTCTCGACCGACCAACCGATGGCGGCCTGGTCGCGCATCGACTTCACGTTTTCCTTCAACATGTCGATGTTATTGTCGCGCAGCATGGCTTTCGCCGCGCGCCACATGTTCGAATACAGGTCCGGTGTCACGATCGTCTTGCCCTTGACGTCGGCAATGGTCCGCAGCGGCGAGTCCTTCGGCACGATGAACAGCGTCCGGTAGGGCTCCTTCGCGCTCGCCACCGGCACGTAGCCGAAGTCGCGCACTGCCCGCGCCGGAACATCGTTCGGGCGCGAGAGCAGCAGCTCGTAGGCGTGGTTCCTGAGGTTCTCCTGCAGGCGGTCGCGGTTACGGGCGCTAATGATGACCACCGGCCCGCCGAGCGCCTTCCCCGCCATCTGGCTGAACCTTTCGTAGCGGAACAGGATGTCGGTAGAGTCGGCGTTGCCGGCCGCGCCCTCGTTGACCACCAGCCTGATGCGGTCTTGGCGGGCTGACTCGGGCGGCGCCTTCTGCGCGAGTGCCGCGCAGCCGACGGCCATGGCGATTGCCGCCGCGGCCCCCCTGACGAACGTCAGGCACGAAGCGACTTCACAATGTCGTCTTCTTCTCATGATGATCGCACCCCTTATGCGATCTGGCGAAGCGTCAAACACGCGCAGCCATGTTGACAATCGCTTGCAGATCACTGAAGGCAGTTCTTCACGTGATCGCAGCGATGCAGACGCGCGGAATAACGGCGCCACGCGAACGCTCAAAACGACCGCTCGCTAAAAGAAAAAAGCCCGGGCCTCGAGCGAGAGCCGGGCTTCGTTGGCTTGCGTGCGCGTCAGCCGGCGCCGGGCGGCAGGAGATAAAAGTCCCACCGGAATACGGCAATTGTGATGACGAAATGCACGATCGTGATCACGGTGCTGATCGACGTCTTTACGGCAGACGTGAAGGCCGCCTGGCAGGCGGCCTACGCGCTCTCGCGAGCGTGATGCTCGGAGAGATCACTCCGCGATTTGCGGTGCCTCGCTCCTAAGGCGTGCGGCGCGCTCCCGCGCGTAGTCGTAGCCTTCGCGCACCCGCTCCCGCGCGCTTTCCTGGAAATTGCGCCAGCCGCCGGCGCGCCGCACGGCCCACAACAGGACCGCGGTGATGCCGAGGCCGACCACGATGGCCGCGATCGTTCCGGGATATTCCTGCGCGCCGCTGTAAGCGCTTCTCATGCCGCGCACGGCGCGCTTGCGCGCGACGTTGTAGCCCTCGGCCGCCTGGCCCGCCAAATCATTGAACCGCTCTCTCATGCTCGCCTCCTTTCGGTATAAAGCCGAGGCGAGCAATCGGCGTGCCGTTATCACTCCTCCGTCTCAGTCTTGCGTCCGAGCAGCGCGCCGACCATGCCTGCAAAGCTACGCTTGCGCTGTATGACAGGCGCTGGGCGCGACGGAGCCGGCTTGCCCGGGTGAGCATAGGCCGGCTCCTGCGGCTCCGAGCGGCGCGGGTCCCAACGCTGCTGCCGCGAACTGCGGGCGGGAGCGCGATGGCTGCGCTGCGGCAGCTTCTCGCCCTCCGCTGCCATGCGGGCGCGAGCTTCGCGCAGTTGGTCATCGCGCGCTGATGCCGTCGGCGCGCGCTCAGGGCGACGTTGCCCATCGCGCGACGGTTGGCCATTGCCGCGGGACTGACCGTTGCCCCAATGTTGGCCGTTGCCGCGATGTTGGCCACTGCCGCGGCGCTGCCCATTGCCGCGAGGCTGGAACTCGGCGCGCGGATGGCGGCGCACATTATTTCGTGACGGTTCCTGCTGCGCCACACGCGGGGCCGCGCTGCCGGGGTGAAAGCCCTCGACGGTGCGGCTCTCGACCTTGCGGTTGATGAGGCGTTCGATCGCCGCCATCAGCGGCCGCTCCTCGGCGCTCACGAACGATACCGCTTCGCCCTCCGCACCCGCGCGGCCGGTGCGGCCGATGCGGTGCACGTAATCTTCGGCGACGTGCGGCAAGTCGTAGTTGACGACATGCGGCAGCGCCTCGATGTCGAGGCCCCGCGCCGCGATGTCGGTCGCGACCAGCACGCGCACCTTTCCTTCCTTGAACTCGGCCAGCGCCCGCTCACGCTGGTTCTGGCTCTTGTTGCCGTGGATCGCGTCGGCATTGATGCCCTCGCGCGAGAGCTGCTGCGCGAGGCGGTTGGCGCCGTGCTTGGTACGGCAGAACACCAGCACCTGTTTCCAATCATTCGACTTCACGAGGTGCCCGAGCAGCTCGCGTTTGCGCGCCCCGTCCACCGGATGCGCGACCTGAGAGACGAGTTCCGCCGGGGTATTGCGCCGCGCGACCTCGACCGTCACCGGCTGGTGCATGAACGAGCTGGCGAGCTTTCGGATTTCGTCCGGAAAAGTCGCCGAGAACAGCAGGTTCTGCCGCTTCGCCGGCAACAGCGCCAGGATCTTGCGAATGTCGTGAATGAAGCCCATGTCCAGCATGCGATCGGCTTCATCGAGCACCAGGATCTCGACCTGGCGCAGATCCACCGTCCTTTGCTGCACGTGGTCGAGCAGCCGCCCCGGCGTCGCCACCAGGATATCGACCCCTTTGCGCAGGGCATCGATCTGCGGGTTGATCCCTACGCCGCCGTAGACTGTGATCGACTTGAGCTTGACGTACTTGCCGTAGGTGCGCACGCTATCCTCGACCTGCGCGCATAGCTCGCGCGTGGGCGTGATTACCAGCGCGCGAATCGGATGGCGCGCGGGTGAATGGCTCGCGTTGGCCTTCGCGCTCAGGATCTGCAGCAGCGGGAGCGTGAAGCCGGCGGTCTTGCCGGTGCCGGTCTGCGCGGCACCCAACAGGTCCTTGCCGGACAAAACGACCGGGATGGCCTGCGCCTGGATGGGAGTAGGGGTGGTGTAGCCCTGGTCCGCGACAGCGCGGAGCAGCTCGGGCGCAAGCCCGAGTGTTGCAAACGACGTGTTAATGGATTTCTCCTGCACTCGGCCTGGGAAGGCTTCGCCTTCGACCGGTTCAGGCTGATGCGTTTTTAGCTCTTATTGATCGGTCCAGGATGGACCGCTTACAACGACTGAAACGCTAACCGGATATACGCGTAACAGAAAGCTCGGACGGCATTATAGCGTGACTTATCCGCTTTGCCCATACACGAGTTGTCCGCTAATAAATCAGCCATGCAACCGCACGTACGCGACTATCTGTATGCCGGCCTGCTAGGCGCCACTCCAGCCCTATTGATTGCCGGCGTCATCATGCTTTGGACCGCAAGCACGTTTCAGGGCTACATCGGCGCGCTGATGGTATTGACGCTTGCTGCTTGCAGTTTCCTCGGTGCGCGAGAACTCAAGCCAACAATGCGTGCCGATATGCAGGCGCTTGTCGATTATTTGAGGGGAAAGAGGACCGATCACCATGGCCCGACGGCTGGCGATTAGCCTGCAACAGTACGGCGGAAGGTGGCAAGCTCGTTGACGATCAGAGCGACGAGGACGATCGCGCCGCCGGTGACCGTCGCGCGGGCCGGTATCTCGCCCGCACCGAGCCAGGCCCACAGCGGCCCGAGCACGACCTCCAGCAGGCCGAGGAGCGCGATCTCCGGCGCGAGCAGCACCCGGCTTGCGAGCACGAGGAGCATGCACGGCAGCCCGAGCTGGAACATTCCGAGAAAGGCGAGCAGGGCGATGTCCTTCGCCGTCGCCTGAAGGGGCAGGGCGAGCGGGAATGCGGCAAGGCACGAGATCGCGCCGCCCAGCATGACCGCCGGACGCAGGTCGAGCTGCGCGGCCACGGCGCGTAGCGTCACGACGTTGACGGCGGAGGCAACCGGGATGGCGGACGCGATCAGCATCCCGGTCAGGTCGCGAGCCGTGTGTGCGTTGAGATCGGCTCCGAACATCCACGCGATACCGAGCGCCGCGGCGCCCGCCGCGAGCCAGGTGCCCAATGGCACGGGATCGCGCAGCAGGGCACTGGCAAGCATCGTCGTGAGGAACGGGCTCACGCTCATCACGACGAGCGCATTGGCGGTGCTCGTCATGCTGAGGGCGATCATGAAAGCGGTAAACATCACGCCCCACAACGCGCCCGAAAGCACGCCTGGCCAGCCCATGCGCAGCGGATTGCGCCGCTGCGCGAGCAGGGCGAGCGCAACGAACAGAAAGGCGAAGAGACTGCGCCAGAAGACGAGCTCGAACGCCGTTGCGCGCTCGACATGGCGCGTGACGACGCCAGCCGTGCTCCAGAGGACCGGCGCGACGCACATCAGCGCCAGGCCGGCGGCGCGGCTAAGGCCCATACTATGGTCGAGGGAGGTCGCGATGCTTCGAATTTTGCTCGTTTCTGCCATCGGCGTTTTGCCTGGCGCCCGCGCGTGGGCAGCCGATGTGACGCCGACCGGCTTCCTCGTGCGTTACGAGCTCGTGATCGACGGGCCTGCCGCCAAGGTCTACGATTCCCTGCTCGACGTCGGCTCCTGGTGGAGCGACCAGCACACGTACTCCGGCGCGAGCAGAAATCTCTCGATCGACGCGCGCGGCGGCGGCTGCTTCTGCGAGAAGCTGCCCACCGGGGCAGTAGAGCACATGCGCGTGGTCTATCTCAAAGCAAACGAAGCGCTTCGCATGAGCGGGGCGCTCGGGCCGCTGCAGGCGCACGGCGTGGCGGGTGCGATGACGTGGCGCCTGTCGCCGGCAGACAGGGGCACGAAGCTCGATCTCACGTACAGCGTGGGTGGATTCATGGCGGGCGGCTTCGAGAAAATCGCTCCCGCCGTAGAGACCGTGCTCAAGGAGCAGGCGGACCGGTTGAAGCGCTACGTCGAGACCGGCACGCCCGCGGCGAAGTGAGTTACATGCCCTTGAAGAGGTGCGCGTAGCTGCGGCTCACCTCGAGCTTCTCCGGCCGTCCCTTGATGCTGACCAGCTGCCGGCCGCGCTCGTCGCGCGTGATGCCGGCGATGGCGCGCGCGTTGATCAGCGTGGAGCGGTGGATCTGCCAGAACTGCGCCGGATCGAGCTCGGCGATGAGCTCCTTGATCGGCTTGCGGATGAGCGCTTCCTGTTTCGCGGTCTGCACGCGCGTGTATTTCTCGTCCGAGACGAAGAACAACACCTCGTCCACCGGGATCATCTGGATCTGGCTGCCGACCGAGGCCTGGATCCAGGCGAGCCGCGCGCGCGGCTCGAGCTTCTCGGCGAGGCGCGCGAGCGCCTCGTGCAGCGCGTCGGCTGACTTGGCCGGCGCCGCAAGGCGCTTCTTCAGCCGCGCGACGGTCAGGGCGAGGCGCTCGCGCTCGGCGGGCTTCAGCACATAATCGATCACGCCCTGCTGAAAGGCGTCGATTGCGTACTGGTCGTACGCCGTGACGAAGACGATCTCCGGCACACGGCCTTCCAGCGCCGCGATCTCGCGCGCGGCTTCGATGCCGCTCTTCGCCGGCATGCGGATATCGAGGAACACGACCTCCGGCTGCTCCGCGCTCACCATGGCGACCGCTTCGGCGCCGTTCTTCGCTTCGCCGACAATCTCGAGCTCGGGCCAGAGCTCGGTGAGCCGCTCGCGCAGCTGCTCGCGCATCAGGGGCTCGTCGTCGGCGATCACCGCCCGCGTCATGTCGCCTAGGGTAATACCACGGGGCTGGCGGCGTGTAGCAGGGAGAATCCGCTATGCAAGGCCGATGGACGGACGCGCAGCCGCGCGACGTCCGGGGTCGTCGCCTGCAGCTAAGCCCAGGCTATTTGTTGCGAAGCGGCTCGGCGAGGAAGTACGACCACGCGAGCGCCAATCCCCACAATGCGAGCGACCCAAGCAGCCAAAGGAGATCAGAAAGCATCAGCTCAGCGCGCGGCTTACTTAGCAAGTCATCGGGCCAGAGCGATATCGCGGCAGCGCAAAGGCCGAGCACGGCCGCCAATTGCAGGCCCAGCTCGAACAGCCCATCAAGAAAGTCGCCGGTTTTCGCGGTCATTGAAGCCCTCCCCGGCTAAATCGTACTCCGGCAAATATTTCGGAGCGAACTCTACGCGAGGGTTCCTATGACGTCCCGTATCTTCTCTCGGCTCGGGTCAAAGGAATCCCTTCAATCGCCGTCTTTGTCCAGCAGATGGTACAAACGTACCAAGGAGGTCTGTCAGTAACTTAGCCTATGTAGTCGCCTTGTAAGGTACGACGATGCTGACGCGCGTGCCACTCGGTGTGTTCTCGGCTATGCGCAGCTCCGCCGCGTCGCCGTAGATGAGCTTCAGGCGCTCGCGAATGTTCTGCAGGCCCATGCCGGTGCCGGCGGTCGCGGCGCGGGCGAAGCCGATGCCGGCGTCGGCCACCGCGACGGCGAGCTTGCCGTGCACGACCTCGGCGCTCACGGTGAGCGTGCCGCCCTCGGCCTTCGGCTCGAGGCCATGCTTGATGGCGTTCTCGACCAGCGACTGCAGCATCATGGGCGGGAAATCGGCCGAGTAGAGGCCCTCGGGCACGTTTAGCTGCGTCTGCAGCCGCTCGCCCATGCGCACCTTCAGGATCTCGAGGTAGGGGCGCACCACGTCGAGCTCGCGGCCGAGGCTCGTGACCCGGTCGCGCATCGCTGGCATCGAGGCGCGCAGGAGTGCGATCAGGTTCTTCTGCATCTGGCTCGCGCGCGGCGGATCGGTCTCGATCAGATGGTCGATGCTCGCGAGCGTATTGAAGAGGAAGTGCGGCTCGATCTGCGCCTGCATCGCGGCCATCTTGGCTTCGGCGAGCTGGCGCTTGAGGCCTTCTTCCTCTGCAACGTGATGTGCCTCGGCGGCCTGGGCCTCCGCTTTGACCGTTCGCGCATACGCGATCTTGATCGCGGCCGAGAGCAGGATGAAAAGGAAGGCGAGCTGCGGCAGGTAGTCGCCAAGGCGCACGTGCACGATGCGCTCGCGATCGCCCATCTCCGCCATCGCGCCGACGATCTCGCGCCGGATCTCCTGCGCGAGCGAATCGGTATCCTGCGTGAGCTCGCGTTGCTGCTCGGCGATCGCCTGGGCGTCCTCCTCATCCTTCGGCAGGCGCGGCGGCGCCGGCGGCTTGGGCGGCACCGGCTGCGCCGGGCCGGAGCGTCGCTGCACGCCGTGCTGGTCGATGATGATTTCCTCACCCGGGCGGCGAATTTGCACGCCGTTTTCGTCGATGACGATCTCCGGCGCTTTCGAGCGCTTGCGCTTGGGCGTGATGCGCACGCCGTTCTCGTCGACCGTGACGTTGACGTCGCGGCTTGAGCGCGCACCCTGCGACTTGACGACCTTCGGCTCGACCAGGTCCCAGGTGAAGGGCGGTAGCTCCGACAGGATGCCGGCGACGATCAGCAGGACGATCGACAGGACGATGAAGCGCTTCCAGCTGATCGACACCAGCCATTCGGCGTAGCGCCGGTACATGGCGGCGATCCCGGCGCCCGTCCGCCTAGCGGTGGCTATCAGCGGCATCCCAGCGCTTCGCGACGATCACGATCTGCGGCACGTCGCCCTGTGCGGCGGGCAGCGCTTCGGCGGTGGGCGCCGGGCGCCCCGTGCCATACACGAAACCGACGGCGGCGGCGGCGAGGGCGATGGCGAGGATCTTGGTCATGGGCATCTCCGTGGCGTTGATGGTGCGCACTGTAGGGAGAGCGACAACGTCTCGCGAGCGCTGTGCGACGAACTGCAGATTGGCGGCCTGAGCTGCAGCCGGCGGGGATGAGCGGGGGGTCAGGTCTTGAATTGACGCATGGCGATGCGCTAATTCAAGACCTGACCCCGGCTTCTCAGGAATTCGGCGAGCGCCTTACAGGTATGGCCGCGGCCTGAGCGCGCCTTTTCCGGCGGCCCCTGGAACACGACGCGGCCGCCGCCGTCGCCGCCTTCGGGACCGAGGTCGATGATCCAGTCCGCTTCGGCGATCACGTCCAGGTTGTGCTCGATGACGAGCACGGTGTGGCCGGCATCGACCAGGCGATGCAGCACGTGGATCAGCTTCTCGACGTCCGCCATGTGCAGGCCGACGGTGGGCTCATCGAGCACGTAGAAGGTGCGCGCGCCGCCGGCCTTGGCGAGCTCGCTCACCAGTTTTATCCGTTGGGCCTCGCCGCCGGAGAGCGTCGGGCTTTGCTGGCCGAGTGTCAGGTAGCCGAGGCCGACGTCCTGCAGGAGCGCGAGGCACCGATGGATGGACGGGTGCGCTGCGAAGAACTCGAGCGCCTCGTCGACATTCATCGCCAACACTTCGCCGACGCTCTTGCCGCGGAGCTTCACGGTCAGCGTGTCCGCATTGAAGCGCGCGCCGTTGCACGCTTCGCAGGTCACGCGCACGTCCGGCAGGAACGACATCGCGATCTTCTTCAGCCCCTGTCCCTCGCACTCCTCGCAGCGCCCGCCGCTCGTATTAAACGAGAAGCGGCTCGCGGTCCAGCCGCGCACGCGCGCCTCCGTCGTATCGGCAAACAGGCGCCGGACCTGGTCCCAAAAGCCGACGTAGGTTGCCGGGCAGGAGCGCGGTGTTTTGCCGATCGGCGTCTGGTCCACTTCCAGCACGCGCTCGATGCGCTTCGCGCCTTTCACCGCTTTGCAGCCAATGGGCGCCTTCTCGATGAGCGAGGCATAGAGCACATCGCGCGCGAGCGTCGACTTACCCGAGCCTGACACGCCGGTGACCGCGACCAGGCGGCCGAGCGGCACGGCGACATCCAGGCGCTTCAGGTTGTGCAGCGTCGCGCGCTGGATCTCGATGTGCTCGGTGGCGCCATTGCGCCGCGGGTGCAGCGGATGGCGCAGCGGCTCGCGCAGGAAGCGGCCGGTGACCGAGTCCGGCTGGCTGACAAGATCGTCGGCATGTCCCTGCGCGATCACGCGGCCGCCGACCTTGCCCGCGCCCGGTCCAAGGTCGATCACGTGCTGGGCGCGGCGGATCGTGTCTTCGTCGTGCTCGACCACCACCAGCGAATTGCCCTTCGCCTCGAGCTTCTCCAGCACGCTGAGCAGCACCTGGTTGTCTCGGTGATGCAGCCCGATGGTCGGCTCGTCGAGGATGTAGCACACGCCGCGCAGATTGGAGCCGAGCTGCGCGGCGAGCCGGATGCGCTGCGCTTCGCCCCCCGACAGCGTCGGCGCCGAGCGATCGAGCGTCAGGTAGCCGAGCCCGACTTCGCCGAGAAAGCCGAGGCGCGAGCGCAGCTCGGCGACCAGATCGCGCGCGATCTCTCGCTCCCGGCCAGCGAGCTCGATGTCCGCAAAGAGCCGTTGCAGGCGCGAGACCGGCTCGTGCCCATAGTCGGCGATGTTCTTCCCGCGCCACAGCACCGCGAGCGCCTCGCGATTAAGGCGCCGGCCCTCGCACGCGGGACAGGTCTCGTCGATCTCGAGCCACTCGATCCACGAGTCGAGCACGTTGTCCTCGGCGCCGGTCTTGGCGCGCTCGTCGTCCCATTGCACATCGTCGATCGCGAGGCCGGTGCCGTAACACGAGGGGCACCAGCCGTGCTTGCTGTTATACGAGAAAAGGCGCGGATCGAGCTCCGGAAAGCTGCGGCCACAGGAGCGGCATGCGCGCTTGGTGGAAAACACCTGCACGTCCTTCTCGAGCACGTGTACGACGCCTTTGCCGAACTCGAGCGCGCTGCGCAACGCCTGCCGTAGCTGCGTCTCGGCCTTCGCTTCCACCTTCAGCGTCAGGATCGGCAGCTCGATCGTATGCTCGCGAAAGCGATCGATGCGCGGGAACGGCCGCACCGGCAGCAGCTTGCCGTCCACGCGCAGATGCCAGTAACCCTTGCCCGCGGCCCATTTCGCGAGATCGGTATACACGCCCTTGCGGTTCACCACGAGTGGCGCGAGTAGCGTGATTCTCCGGCCGCGGAACTCCTTCATCAGCCGGGCCGCAATGACTTCCTCGCTCTGCGGCTCGATCGGGATCTCGCAGTCGGGGCAGTACTGCGTGCCCAGCTTGACGAAGAGCAGCCGCAGGAAGTGATGCACCTCGGTCAGCGTGCCGACCGTCGACTTGCGCCCGCCACGGCTCGTGCGCTGCTCGATCGCCACCGTGGGCGGGATGCCGAAGATCGCGTCCACGTCGGGACGCGAGGCCGCCTGCACGAACTGGCGCGCGTAGGCGTTGAGCGACTCCAAGTAGCGGCGCTGGCCTTCGTTGAACAGGATGTCGAAGGCAAGCGTCGACTTGCCCGACCCGGAAACGCCCGTGATCACGGTAAAGCGCCCGCGCGGGATGTCGACGTCGATGTTCTTCAGGTTGTGCTCGCGCGCGTTGTGGATGCGGATAACGTTGCCGAGATAGCGACCCGGCGGTTCCTGCACCTTGGGAGAAATAGGGACTGTCCCTATTTTTTCCGTGTACTCGCGCAGCGCCTTTCCGGTATGCGAGCTCTCGTGCGCCATGACCTGCGCCGGCGTGCCTTCGCAAACGAGATAGCCACCCGCGTCGCCGCCTTCCGGGCCGAGGTCGAGGATCCAGTCGGCGGCGCGCATCACATCGAGGTTGTGCTCGATGACGATGAGCGAGTGGCCGGCATCGAGGAGCTGGCGGAAGGCGCGCAGGAGCTTCGCCACGTCGTCGAAGTGCAGCCCCGTGGTCGGCTCGTCGAAGAGGAAGAGCTTGGCCTCCGCGCCGGCTTCGGTATCGGCGAGATGCCCGGCGAGCTTGAGGCGCTGCGCTTCGCCGCCCGAGAGCGTGGGCACCGGCTGGCCGAGCTTGAGGTAGTCGAGCCCGACGTCGATCAGCGGCCTCAGGCGCTGGATCACTTCCGCGTGCGCGCCGAAGAAGCGCGCGGCTTCCGAGATCGTCATGTCGAGCACGTCGGCGATCGACTTGCCGCGCAACGTCGCCTCGAGCACCTCGGCGCGATAGCGCCTGCCGTCGCAGTCGGGGCAGCGCAGATAAACGTCCGACAGGAACTGCATCTCGACGTGCTCGAAGCCGTTGCCGCCGCAGGCGGGGCAGCGGCCGTTGCCGGAGTTGAAGCTGAACGTGCCCGCGGTGTAGCCGCGCTCGCGCGCTGCCGGTGTCTTTGCGAAGAGGTCGCGGATGCAATCGAAGGCGCCGACATAGCTCGCGGGGTTCGAGCGCGTCGTCTTGCCGATCGGCGACTGGTCGACGAGCACGACATCCTTCACCTGATGCGCGCCTTTCAGCGCGCCATGCGCGCCGGGCGCTTCGGTCGGGCGGCCCTTCACCTTGAGCAGCGCCGGGTAGAGCACGTCCTGCACGAGCGTGGACTTGCCGGACCCCGAGACGCCGGTGACGCACACCAGCCGCTCGAGCGGGAAGCGCACATCGATGTTCTTCAAGTTGTGCTCGGCCGCGCCCTCGAGCGTGAGGAAGATGCGTGGCGCCGCTGGCGCGCGCGGCTCCGCCGCCTTCTTGCGCCCGGCGAGATAGTCCGCCGTCAGCGTGCGCTCGGCGGCCAGCTTTTCCGCCGGCCCGAAGAACACGATCTCGCCGCCGCGCTCACCCGGCCCCGGTCCCATGTCGAGGATACGATCGGCGGCGTACATGATCTGCGGGTCGTGCTCGACCACGACGAGGGAATTGCCGGCATTGCGCAGGCGCTTCATCACGTCGATCACGCGGCCCATGTCGCGCGGATGCAGCCCGATCGACGGCTCGTCGAGGACGAACAGCGTATTGACCAGCGAGGTGCCAAGCGCGGTGGTCAGGTTGATGCGCTGCACTTCGCCGCCCGAGAGCGTGCGCGACTGCCGATCCAGCGTCAGGTAGCCCAGACCGACCTGGCACAGGTAGCCGAGGCGCGTGCGCACCTCGGTGAGCAGCAGGTCGGCGGCCTCGTCGAGCGGCGCCGGCAAGGTCAGGTGCTCGAAGAACGCCTTCACGTCCGACACCGACATCAGCATCAGCTCGTGGATGTTGCGGCCGTCGAGCTTCCAGAGCAGCGCATCGGGCTTCAGCCGCGTGCCCTGGCATGCCGCGCATTCCGTGTACGCCCGGTACTTCGAGAGCAGCACGCGGATATGCATCTTGTACGCCTTGGTCTCGAGCCACTTGAAGAAGCGGCGCACGCCATACCAGGTGCCGGGCCACGACTTGCGCCAGCTCTCCCACTCGGGCTCGCCTTCCAGCACCCATTGGCGCTGCGCTGCCGTCAGGTCGCGGAACGGCGTGTCGAGCGGCATCTTGCGTTTCTTCGCGTACTTCTCGAGGTCGTCCTGGCACTCCTTGAAGCTCGGACTCTGCCACGGCCGCACCGCGCCTTCGCGCAGCGTCTTCGCCTCGTCCGGCACCACGAGCCCGAAGTCGACGCCGATCACCCGCCCGAAGCCGCGGCAGGTCTCGCACGCGCCGAGCGGCGAATTGAACGAGAACGCCGCCGGCGTCGCTTCGGCGTAGTGGATGTCGCAGTCCGCGCAGTGCAGATCGGCCGAGAAGCGCAAAGGCACGAAATCGGGGTCAGGCACCGATTTCTCCACATGGAGGTTGACCCGGCCCTGGCCGACGCGCATTGCCGATTCCAGCGCGTCCATTACGCGCGCCTTGTCGGTGCTCGCGATGCGCACGCGGTCCTGGATCACCTCCAGGCGTCCCTTCACCTTGCTGTGGATACGCGTGTAGCCCTGCGCCTCGAGGAGCTGGAGCACCTCGGCTTCGCTGAAGTTCTTCGGCACCGTCACCGGGAAGGTGATGACCAGCCGCTCGTCTGACCGCTCGGCGAGCGCGCGGTAGATCGATTGCGGCGTGTCGCGCACCACCGGCTTGCCGCAGCCGCGGCAATGAAGCTTCGCCGCACGCGCGAACAGGAGCTTCAGGTGGTCGTTCAGCTCGGTCATCGTGCCGACGGTCGAGCGCGAGGTGCGCACCGGGTTCGTCTGGTCGATGGCGATCGCCGGCGGGATGCCTTCCACGGCGTCGACCTGCGGCTTGTCCATGCGGTCGAGGAACTGCCGCGCGTAGGGGCTGAAGGTCTCGACGTAGCGGCGCTGGCCCTCGGCGTAGAGCGTGTCGAAGACGAGCGAGGACTTCCCGGAGCCGGAAACGCCCGTGACGACGACGAGCTCGCCGGTCGGGATCGCTAGGCTCAGGTTTTTTAAGTTGTTCTGGCGGGCGCCGCGGATGACGATCGCGTCGCCGGGAATCTGTTCCTGCTTCACTTGCCGGCAATTTTACCGGCTGGAACTGCCTACTGCGGCGCTTCCTCCGTTTTGGTGCCGGAGACGAGCAGGTTACGCATCAGCGCGCCGCAGTGCGCGCAATGAACCATGCCGGTGGCGAAGAGGCGGAACTCGTCGCCGTCGCAGCGCAGGCAGTAGTACTGCGCGCCGGAATCGTGCGCGGGCGCCTGGCGTGCGCCGCGGCCGGCGCGCCGGCGCCGGTAATCCGCGAGGCGCACGATGTTTTCCATTCGCTGTCATTAAAAAAGAGCGCTCGCTTACGTTCCACCTGGGCGTATAGTCCGGCCAGTAGGTAAAAGCAACGGACGGGGAAGCAGTACGCGGAAGGGAGGACCGAGCAACCGGGTTCGAGGAGAGAGCAACATGACCCAACCGCAAGCCGAGCTGTTCGACCTCTATCGCGCCGGGCTCAAGACGGCGGCCGACATGATGAAAGTCTCGCTGGAGAACGCCGAGCGCCTGCAGAACCAGCAGCTCGTCGCCATCCGCACGGCACTCGACCAGCAGGTGAAATCGGCCGATGAGCTCGCACGGGCGAAATCGCTCGACGAATTGATGGCGTTCCAGACGCGCCTCGCCGGCGACCAGTTCGAGCGCGCCATGAGCTACTGGGGCGGCCTCGTGCAGATCGCCACCGAGAACCAGAGGAAGGCGATCGGCCAGTTCCAGCAGCAGGCACGCTGGCTGTCGGAGGCGACCGCCGGGAGCGGCGCGCAAGCGCCGAGCAGCTAGGGCCGGATGTAGGCCCAGCCTTCGCCCTGGCGGCGCATGATGTGCGTGACGCCGGCCTGCACGTACTTGACGCCCCCGTACATGTCGTCGCGCGAGACTTTGTTGTTCTGCATCGTGTTCTCGCACGCGATCAGGCTGACGCTCGCATCGAGCGCGCCGGCGAGGCCGCCCGCCACCTTCGATTCGGCCTTCAGCATCTCGATGCCCGGGCCGTAGGCCACGATCTCGATCTGCACGTTCTGCGCGCCGAGGTCCGTCTGGACGTTGCGCGCGTTGTTCAGCGCGAGGTTCCAGCGCGCCGGGTCGTTGTCGCTCACCTGGAAGACGACGCGATGCTTGGCGGCGGGCTTGTTCTGCTGCGCGAGCGCCGGCGCCGCGGCGGCGCCAAATCCGAGAAGGGCGAGGATGCTTCGGCGGTCCATGGTCATGTCTCCAGTTCATCGAGCGTGCGCGGCCAGCTCTTCTTTAGCAGCCGCGACAGCGCGCGGTCGGCCAGTATTCTGCCGCCCGTCTGACAGCGCGCGCAGTAGTTCGTTTCGTTCTCCGCGAACACGATGCGCTGCACCGGCGCGCCGCACACCGGGCAGGGCTTGCCGTAGCGGCCGTGTACTGCCATGCCCTCGCGAAACGCCGTCACCTTCTCCGGAAAGCCGCCGGCCGCCTCGATGCGCAGGCGCGCGGTCCAATCGGCGAGCGTCTCGCGCGTCGCGGCGTAGAGCCGCGCAATCTCGTCGTCCGCGAGCTTGCCGGTCATCGCGATCGGCGAGAGCTTCGCGCGGTGCAGGATCTCGTCCGAGTACGCATTGCCGATGCCGGAGAAGAGCCGCGCATCGGTAAGCGCGCGCTTGAGCGTGTGGTTCTCGCGTCGCAGGCGGGCGGCGAATTCATCACCGTCAATCGCGAATACCTCGGCGCCGCCCGGGTCCAGACCGGCGAGCGTGTCCAGCAGATGGAGCGATGCGCGCCGCTTGGTGCCTGCTTCGGTGAAGGCGAGCGTGCCGTTCTCGAACTCGAGCAGCGCGAGCGTGATCCGTCCGGGCGGCTTTTCCCTGTCCTGCAGCCAGCGCAGCCGCCCGGCGATCATCAGATGCAGCACCAGGTAGAGCGGCCCTTCGAGCTCCAGCACGATGCGCTTGCCCACCCGCTGGATCGCGGTCACGCGTTTTCCTTCGGCCTGGCTGATCGGCGGCACGGCGGTGCGGAGGATGAACGGGTTCAGCAGCTTTACGCGCTCCAGGCGCTTGCCGCGCACGCGGCTCTCGAGCGCCTCAATGTAGACGGTGGCGTCGGGCAACTCAGGCATCTATGAATTCCGATCCGGGCTCGAAATCATGAAAGCTCCAAGATTCTGGGTTCGGCTTGGGCGGCAATGACGATCACGCTCTATTTCGAGGGAGTTGCGACCCTGGGTCGGAATTCCGGTTGGGGCAAATCCCAATGCTAAGATCGCCCGCCCATGGTTGCCGAGCGGCGCGCAGCAAGCGAACTGCAGACGAAGCTGCGTAGCGGGCAGTTCGTCATCACGGCGGAGATCACGCCGCCCGTTTCCACCGACCCGGCGGAGTTTCTGCGGCGCGCGATGCCGCTGAAAGGCCTGGCCGCCGCCGTCAACGTCACCGAC
>DASSLQ010000088.1:0-2957 GCA_035689325.1 Burkholderiales bacterium
TCTCGATCAGTCCGAGCGTCGACTATCTCGAGCGCGCCTACGACGACGCGAAGTACGGCGAGATCTCGCGCCGGCCGTACATGGACATCATCATGCCGTCGATGCTCGACCCGGCGATGGCGCCGCCGGGCAAGCACGTGATGTCCATTTTCGTGCAGTACGCGCCGTATCACCTGAACGGCGGCTGGGACGACGCGCGGCGCGAGCAGCTCGGCGACACGGTGGTGAACACGCTGGCCGAGTACGCGCCGAACCTCAAGAGCGCGATCCTGCACCGCCAGGTGGTCACGCCTGCGGATATCGAGCGCATCGTCGGCTTGAGCGAGGGCAACATCTTCCAGGGCGAGCTCACCCTGCAGCAGATGTTCTTCCTGCGCCCGGCGCCGGCGTGGGCACGCTACCGCACGCCGATCCGCGGCCTCTATCAATGCGGCTCCGGCACGCACCCGGGCGGCGGCGTGATGGGCGCGGCCGGCCGCAACGCGGCGATGGAAATCCTCGGAGCGCGCGCTTGAGCGACATCGTGGTGCTCGGGCGCACGGCCGACGGGCTCGTCGCCGCGCATCTCCTGGCCGGCGCGGGGCACCGTGTCACGCTGATCGGCGACGAGCCGGTTGCCGAGCGCATGAGCGGCTGGGTGCCGAGCGAGCTCGCGCGCGATCTCAGTCTGAGTGAGCTCGCGATCGGGCGGCCGGAGCCGTGGCTGCGCGCACCGCTCGCCGATGGCGGCGTGCTGGAACTATCGAGCGAGATGGCGCGCAGCGTGGCGTCGCTCCGGCGGATCAGCGCACGCGACGCGGAAAGCTGGCCGCGCTTTAGCGAGCGCATGGCGCGGCTCGCACGGCTGCTCGAGCGCATCTATCTCGAGCCGCCGCCGAGCCTCGTCGATCTGCGCTTTGCGCTGCGCGTGCGCGGCCTGGGACGCGAGGCGATGGAAGACCTGATGCGGCTCTTGCCGATGCCGGTGGCGGAGCTGCTCGACGACTGGTTCGAAAGCGACGCGTTGAAAGGCGCGCTCGGTGCGCTTGCCGTCCGGCACCTGCGCCAGGGCCCGCGTTCCGCCGGCACCGCGTTCCGGCTGCTGCACTATCACATCGGTGCGCCGCTCGGCGTATTCCGCGCGCCGCGCAGCAATCTGCCGCGCACACTGCGCGCGCGACCCGGCGTCGCGCTGCGCGAGGCGAAGGTCGCGCGCATCGCGGCGCGTGCGGGCGAAGTGACTGGCGTCGTGCTTGACGATGGGGAGCAAGTTCCCGCGCAAACGGTGGTGTCGGCGCTCGATCCGCGCCGTACGCTCGACGAGCTCGTCGAGCCGGGTGCGCTGGATCCGGAGCTGCGGCATGCGCTGCGCCATGTGCGCTCGCGCGGTGTCGCAGCGCGCTTCGCGCTCGAGCTCGATGAGCCGCCGGCGTGGGAGACGCTGACGCTTGCGCCATCGCTCGATTACGTCGAGCGTGCGTACGACGACGTCAAGTACGGCCGCGCTTCGGCGCGGCCGTGGCTCGATCTGGTCGCGAACGGCAAGACGGTCGACGTCCACATGCAATACGCGCCGCACGGGAAAGCGGACGGCACAGCGATCGCTCAACTGGTTGCATCACACCTGCGGGGCATTCGCCGCGGCGCGCCAGTGGCGCCGCCCGCAGACTGGCCCGACGCACAACCGCACCACGCCGAGCTCGCGCTCGACCAGGCGCTGTGGATGCGCCCTTTGCCCGAGCTCGCTCGCTATCGCACGCCGATCCGCGGCCTGTGGCTCGGCGGGCCGGCGATGCACCCGGGCATTCCCGGCGTCTGCGGCTACAACTGCGCGAAGGAAATCGGCCGCGCATGAACAAGCGCGCGGCCATCGCCTTCATCGTCGTCGCGCTCGTCGCGGCGGGGCTGGGGGTCTACTTCGGCGCCTGGCGGGCCGACAGCAAGGTCCCGTTCGCGCGTGCGGCGCGGCCCAAGCCGCTGCCCGAGCTGCGCTTCAACGACGCCGAGGGCCGCGCGCACACGCTCGCCGACTTCCGCGGCCAGGTTGTGCTGCTCAATCTCTGGGCGACGTGGTGCGAGCCCTGCCGCGAGGAGATGCCGGCGCTCGACCGCCTGGAAGCGAAGCTCGGCGGCGAGCGCTTCCACGTGGTGGCGCTGTCCGTGGACCAGCAAGGCGCGACCATCGCGCGCAAGTTCTACGCACAGATCGGCATCAAGGCCTTGCCGCTCTACATCGACCCGACGGCAAAGGCGGCCTTCACGCTTGATGCCGCCGGGCTGCCGGCAACGCTGCTCATCGACCGCCAGGGCCGCGAGATCGGCCGGCATCTGGGCGCCGTGAAGTGGGATGACCCGCAGGTAGTGGAGCGGCTGCGCCGCGCGATAGGCGCGGAGTAAACTCCCCGCCATGACCATCTACCTGCAGACGGCGGCCCGCCCGGCGAAAGACCTGCCGATGAGCGACGCCGAGCGCAAGGCGCGCATCGAGCTCGCCGCGTGCTACCGCATCTTTGACATGCTCGGCTGGACGGAGATGATCTTCAACCACATCACGCTGCGCGTGCCCGGTCCCGAGCCCCGCTTCCTCATCAACCCGTTCGGGCTGCACTACCGCGAGATCACCGCGTCGAGCCTGGTGCTGATCGACCTCGACGGCAACGCGCTGCGCGAGACCAAGTGGCCGGTGAATCGCGCAGGCTTCGTGATCCATTCGGCGATCCACGGCGCGCATCCGCAAGCACATTGCGTGATGCATACGCATACGACCAATGGCGTGGCCGTGGCGTCACTGAAAGACGGCTTGTCGAGCCATAACTTCTACGGGGCGATGCTCCACGGGCGCGTGGCTTACCACGACCTGCAGGGCGTCACGGTGGATCTCGCCGAGCGCGAGAGCCTGGTGCGCGATCTCGGCGACAAGCACGTCATGATCCTGCGCAACCACGGGCTTCTCTCCTGGGGCCGCGACGTCGCCGAGG
>DASSLQ010000089.1:0-5957 GCA_035689325.1 Burkholderiales bacterium
CGGCTCGACCAGCGTGTCGGCAAGGCCGATGAGCGCAGCGAGATCCCCCTCGAGCAGCTCGAGCTCGAGCTCGAGGATGCGCTCGCGCGCGCCGCCCGCCTCGATAGAACCGCGATCGATGCAGGCCTCCGCGCGCACGCCCTGCCCGAGGCGCAGCAGCGCCGAGCGCCGCTCGAAACGCGTGGCGAACACCGGCCGCAGCTGCGGCGCGAGCCTGACGAGGTCGAGACCGGTGGCCGCGCGCACCGCTTCGCGCGGGAAGAGCGCGGCATCGAGCCGTCCGCGCGGCGCCGGCATTTCCCATTCCATGCGCTCGGCGAGCGCCGTCTGCGCGCCGTGCGGCGCCTTGAGCGCCTGCAGCCAGCTGCGTCCATCGCGGCGCACGCGCAGCGCCGCGCGCGCCGCCGCCAGGCGCAGATCAGGCGTGTCGTAATAGATGCTGTCGACGCGCCTGCGGCGCGGCCGCGATGCGGCCGGCAGCAAGCGCGCCGCGCGCGACAGCGCGTTCGGCGCGAGGCGGAATTTCAGCTCGCGCTCGATCGCCATCTCAGGAAGTGGGGTGGCCGATGGGACTCGAACCCACAACAACGGGGATCACAACCCCGGACTCTACCTTTGAGCTACGGCCACCATTGTTCTGGCCTGCCCGGCGGGACTCGAACCCACAACCCCCAGCTTAGAAGGCTGGTGCTCTATCCGGTTGAGCTACGGGCAGCCGGGCAAAAAAAACAAAAACCTGGTCGGGGCGAGAGGATTTGAACCTCCGACATCCTGCTCCCAAAGCAGGCGCGCTACCAGTCTGCGCCACGCCCCGAAAATTGGCGGCAAATGATACTCTTAGCGCACCTTTGCGGCAACGCGATTGGCTTGTGTCGGGGGGGCTTTTCTGCTAAAAAAGCGCTCCACTTTTTTTGGCTGCACGGTAATGCCGGTTGAACTGACGAGAAAAAGCTTCACGCCCTACGCGGCGAAAAAGGGCGAGGAGTACATGAACGCCAAGCAGCGCGGCCATTTCCGCAAGATCCTCGAGCAACTGAAGGCCGAGCTCTCGCAGGAGATCGACCGCACGGTGCACACCATGCAGGACGAGGCGACGGTGTTCGCCGATCCGAACGACCGCGCGAGCCAGGAATCGGACATGGCGCTCGAGCTGCGCAACCGCGACCGCGAGAGGAAGCTGATCAAGAAGATCGACGAGACCATCGCGCGCATCGACGCCAACGAATACGGCTACTGCGACAGCTGCGGCGTGGAGATCGGCCTCAAGCGCCTGGAAGCGCGTCCGACGGCGACGCTCTGCATCGACTGCAAGACGCTCGACGAGCTGCGCGAGCGGCAGGTCGCGAAGTAACAAAACCCTGGGCCCCCGCTTGCGCGCGGGCGACGTCAATACCTAGCCGCTCTGCTTGGCGGTTTCGCCTTTCGGCTCGACGGCTTTCATCGACAGGCGCACGCGGCCCTTGTCGTCGGCCTCGAGCACCTTGACCTTCACCTGCTGGCCTTCCTTGAGATGATCGGAGACGGCGTTCACGCGCTCATGCGAGATCTGCGAGATGTGCAGCAGGCCGTCTCTGCCCGGCAATAGCTGCACGATGGCGCCGAAGTCGAGCAGGCGCAGCACCGTGCCTTCGTAGACCTTGCCGACCTCGACGTCCGCGGTGAGCTCCTGAATGCGCTTCTTCGCCGCCTCGCCGCCCTCGGCGGAGACGCAGGCGATGGAAACGGTGCCGTCGTCCTCGATCTCGATGGTGGTGCCGGTTTCCTCCTGGATGCCGCGGATGACGACGCCGCCCTTGCCGATGACATCGCGGATCTTGTCCGGGTTGATCTTGATCTTGATGATGCGCGGCGCGAAGGTGGAGAGCTCGGCGCGCGAGCCCTCGATCGCCTGCTTCATGATGTCGAGGATCTGCAGGCGCGCTTCGCGCGCCTGGTCGAGCGCGACCTTCATGATGCCTTTGTTGATCGACTCGATCTTCAGGTCCATCTGCAGCGCGGTGACGCCCTTCTCGGTGCCGGCGACCTTGAAATCCATGTCGCCGAGGTGATCCTCGTCGCCGAGAATGTCGGAGAGCACCGCGAAGCGGTTGCCTTCCTTGATGAGGCCCATCGCAATGCCCGCGACGTGCGCCTTGACCGGCACGCCGGCATCCATCAGCGCGAGCGAGCCACCGCACACCGAAGCCATCGACGATGAGCCGTTCGACTCGGTGATCTCGGAGACCACGCGGATCGAATAGCCGAATTCCTCCTGTGTCGGCAGCAGACCGACGAGCGCGCGCTTCGCGAGCCGCCCGTGGCCGATCTCGCGGCGCTTGGACGGGCCCATGCGGCCGGTCTCGCCGGTGGCGTAGGGCGGCATGTTGTAATGCATCATGAAGCGCTCGCGGTACTCGCCCGCGAGCGCGTCGATGATCTGCTCGTCGCGCCCGGTGCCGAGCGTGACGGTCACGAGCGCCTGCGTCTCGCCGCGGGTGAAAAGCGCCGAGCCATGCGTGCGCGGCAGCACGCCGACGCGCACGGTGATCGGCCGCACGGTGCGCGTATCGCGCCCGTCGATGCGCGGCTCGCCGTCCAGGATCTGGCCGCGCACGATCTTCGACTCGAGGTTGAAGAAAGTCTCCTTCACCACGTTGACGTCGAGATCGGGCCTGTCCGCGACGAGCTTCTCGAGCACGCCCTTGCGGATCTCGTTGAGGCGCGTATTGCGGGTCTGCTTCTGCTTGATGCGGAACGCCTCGCGCATGTCGGCCTCGGCGAGCTCCGCGACGCGCTGGACCAGCGCCTCGTCCTTGGCGAGCGCGTTGAACTCCCAGGCCGGCTTGCCGGCGGCCTCGGCGAGCTCGTGGATCGCCTGGATCGCCGCCTGCATCTGCTCGTGGCCGTAGACCACGCCGCCGAGCATCAGGTCCTCGGAGAGCTCGAGCGCCTCCGACTCGACCATCATCACGCCCTGCTCGGTGCCGGCGACGACGAGGTTGAGCTTCGACTCCTTGAGCTGCGCCATCGTCGGGTTGCACACGTACTCGCCGTTGACGTATCCGACTCGGGCAGCGCCGATCGGGCCGTTGAACGGGATGCCGGAGAGGGTGAGCGCGGCCGACACGGCGAGCATCGCCGGAATGTCGGAATCGACCTCGGGGTTGAGCGAGAGTACCGTAGCCACGACCTGCACTTCGTTGAAGAAGCCGTCGGGGAAAAGCGGCCGGATCGGGCGGTCGATGAGCCGCGAGGTCAGCGTCTCCTTCTCGGAGGGCCGGCCCTCGCGCTTGAAGAAGCCGCCGGGGATCTTGCCGGCGGCGTAGGTCTTCTCGACATAGTCGACGGTGAGCGGGAACCAGTCCTGGCCGGGCTTGGGTTCCTTGGCGGCGACAACGGTCGCGAGCACGACGGTGTCGTCCATGGTGCAGATCACCGAGCCGTGGGCCTGGCGGGCGATCTCGCCC
This sequence comes from Burkholderiales bacterium, assembly GCA_035689325.1. Lineage (GTDB taxonomy): Bacteria > Pseudomonadota > Gammaproteobacteria > Burkholderiales > SG8-39 > SCGC-AG-212-J23. Next base: position 3,447 of record DASSLQ010000089.1, read on the forward strand.
GTCTCGAAAGTGACCTGGTGGCTGCCGAAACTGAAGGTTTTCTTAATGGGATTCAAAGGAAGGTCCTCTAAACAAAAACGCCCACCGGAAGGATGAGCGTCAGTGCTGCGGCATGGCTTACTTGCGCAGGCCTAGCTTCTCGATCAGCCCGCGGTACTTGTCCGCGTCCTTGCGCTTCAGGTAATCGAGCAGCTTGCGGCGCTGGCTGACCATCACCAGCAGTCCGCGGCGTGAATGGAAGTCCTTGACGTGCGTCTTGAAGTGCTCGGTGAGGCTGTTGATGCGCTCGGTGAGGAGCGCCACCTGCACCTCGGGGGAACCGGTGTCCTTGCCGGAGCGCTGGTACTGCTTGACCACCTGCGCCTTCTGCGGGACCTGCAATGCCATTCGACGGTCTCTCTTTCGCGATCGCTTGAAATTTTCGAGCCCGCGATTTTAACCGAGGGCCCCGCCGCTCACAAGGTTTTTCGATGTTTATCAGCCGCTTGAGTAAGCCTGAGGGCTCGCAGCTCGCCTTCGCCTTGCGCGCGCCCGAGTCCGATCAGCGCGCCGTCAGCGCGATACAGCGCGCGCAGCCCGGCTCGCAGCCCGCTGATTTTCAACGCCTGGCCGTTGCGCAGCCGCGCCTCGGCGGCGGCGTCGAGCTCGGTCGCCGGAAAGTCGGCGAGCAACCCGGCAAGCGGCAGCAGGCGTTGCGCGGGTGCCGACATGGCGCGCAACTCGTCGAGCGTTACCGCGTCCGCGACGCGGAAGCGGCCCGAGGCAGTACGGCGCAAGGCGGCGAGATGCGCGCCGGTGCCCAGCGCAGCGCCAATGTCCTCGCCGAGCGAGCGTATATACGTGCCTTTGCTGCACCGGACGCGCAGCTCCGCAAGCGGCGCCTGGTACGCAAGCAGCGCGAGCTCTGAAATCTGCACCCGGCGGGGAGCGCGCTCGACCGTGCGGCCCTTGCGCGCGAGCTTGTAGAGCGGCACGCCGTCGCGCTTCAGCGCGGAATGCATCGGCGGTACCTGGTCGATGGCGCCGCGGAAGCGCCCGAGCACCGCGGCCAGCTCGGCCGCGCCGGTGTTCACCGGACGCACCTCCAGCACCTCGCCCTCGGCGTCGCCGGTAGTCGTGCGGCTGCCAAGCTCGAGCGTCGCGAGGTATTCCTTGTCGGCATCGAGCAGCGGACCGGCGAACTTGGTAGCCTCGCCGAAGAGCAAGACCAGCAGGCCGGATGCGAGCGGGTCGAGCGTCCCGGCGTGGCCGGCCTTCTTCGCATGCAGCAGGCGCTTCGCCTCCTGCAGTGCACGATTGGAGCTGACCCCGACCGGCTTGTCGAGCAGCAGCGCGCCGTGCGTCATTCCTTGGGCTTCACGGACTCGATAAGGCGCGAAAGCCGGTCGCCACGCTCCACCGACACGTCGTACTCGAAGCGCAGCTCCGGTGTCGTATAGAGCTTTATGCGCCGTGCGAGCTGCGAGCGCAGGAACCCGGACGCGCGCTTGAGGCCTTTCGCCGCGTCCTCGACATGTGCCGGGTCGAGCGTGGTGTAGAGCACCTTGGCGTGCGAGAAGTCGGGCGACACGTCTACCGCGGTGATGGTGATCATGCCGACGCGCGGATCGCGCAGCTCGCGCTGCAGGAGCTCGGACAGTTCCCGCTGGATCAGGTCGCCCAGCTTCTGCGGGCGGCCCGAAGCTCGCCCGCTTGCGCGCTTCACAGCGTGCGGGCCACCTCGAGGACTTCGAACACCTCGAACTGGTCCTTCTCCTTGATATCGGAGAAGCTCCTGAGCGACATGCCGCACTCGAAGCCGGCCTTCACCTCGCGCACGTCGTCCTTGAAGCGTTTGAGCGAGTCGATCTCGCCGGTGTGAATGACGACGTTGTCGCGCAGCACGCGCACTTGCGCGCCGCGCTTCACCAAGCCTTCGAGCACGTAGCAGCCGGCGATCGTGCCGACCTTCGAGATCTTGAACACCTGGCGCACCTCGACCAGCCCGATGACCTGCTCTTTCTTCTCCGGCGCGAGCATGCCGGAGAGCGCGGCCTTGATCTCGTCGACCGCCTCGTAAATGATGTTGTAGTACTTGAGCTGGATGCCGGAGGTCTCGGCGAGCTTGCGCGCGGCCGCATCGGCGCGCGTGTTGAAGCCGATGATCACGGCACGCGAGGCCATCGCCAGGTTGACGTCCGACTCGGTGATGCCGCCGACGCCGGCGTGCACCACGGTCACCTTCACTTCGTCGCTGCCGAGCCTGGTGAGCGCGTGGATCAGCGCCTCCTGCGAGCCCTGCACATCGGCCTTGATGAGGAGGTTCAGCACCTTCTTCTCGCCCTCGCCCATCTGGTCGAACATGTTCTCGAGCTTCGAGGCCTGCTGCTTCGCGAGCTTTACGTCGCGGAACTTGCCCTGGCGAAAAAGCGCGATCTCCCGCGCCTTGCGCTCGTCGGAAAGCACCATCATGTCCTCGCCGGCGCCGGGCACTTCGGACAGGCCCTGCACCTCGACCGGGATCGACGGCCC
>DASSLQ010000090.1:0-2843 GCA_035689325.1 Burkholderiales bacterium
CCAAGCTGCGCAGCCTCAAGGAGGAGCTCATGCGCCTGCGGGCGGACGCCGAAGCGCGTGCACCGGCCGCCGACGCCCAGGTGCGCGCGCCGGCTGCAAAACGGGAAGAGGCCGCGTAAATGGAAGTCCTCCTCCTTGGCATCTACTCGTTCTTCGTCTGGCTGATCTTCATCAAGCTGAAGTGGTTGCCGTGGAACACGACCTCGCAGGTCACCGTCGCAATCATTCCGATTGTCGCGCTCACCGTGCTCATCCTGGTGCTCAATGCAGTCGCGCCTTCGTCGGCCGACGTGCGCGTCTACAAGTACACCGTCCCGATCGTCTCGCAGGTGCGCGGGCGCGTGATCGAGGTCGCGGTGGAAGAGGGCAACCGCCTGGTGAAGAAGGGAGACGTGCTCTTCCGCATCGATCCCACGCCGTACCAGCTGGAGGTGAACACCCTCGAGGCGCAGCTCGTCAACACACAGGGCGCGATGCGCGACCTCGAGGAGCAGGCGAAGGGTGCGTCGGCGAAGATCGGCGAGGCGGCGGGGCGCGCGCGCGAGATCTCGGCCAAGCTCGAGCTCACGAACACGCGCGTCGAGCAGTACCGGGAGCTCGCCAAGACCGGCGCCGGCAGCCGCTTCGACCTCGAGCGCGCCCAGACCGATGCCCGCGAGCAGCAGGCGAGCCTGGATGCCGCGCGTAGCGCGGAAGCCGCGGCCCGGGCGAGCGAACGGCAGATCCAGCAGAAGCTCGGCGCGAAAGTGAACGGCGAGTACGCGCAGAGCGCGCAGATCCGGGCGCAGCTCGAGAACGCGAGGTGGGAGCTCGACCAGACGACGACGCGCTCGCCCTGCGACTGCTACGTCGTCAACCTCGCGCTGCGGCCGGGCGGCTTCGTCGGACAGGTCGCGCTAAGCCAAGTGATGACGCTGGTCGAGGCGCAGGGCCAGGTCGTAGCGCTCTACAACCAGAACGAGCTGCATGCTGTCGAGGCCGGCAACGAGGCCGAGTTCACCATCGACACGCTTCCCGGCCGGATCATCAAGGCGAAGGTCGATTCCATCGTCTGGGCCCAGGGCCAGGGGCAGCTCATGGCGAGCGGCACGGTCCCGATGTCCGGCTTCGCCCCGCAGCCGGCCGGGCGTTACGCAGTGAAATTCAATATCGCGGAGCGCGACCGCGAGGTGTTCCTCGCCGCGGGCGCCGCCGGGCATGCGGCGATCTACACCGACCACGTGCACGAGATCCACATCCTGCGCAAGGTGATCCTGCGCGTCGGCTCGTACGTGAACTACTTGATCCTGAAGCTCCACTGATGCGCGCGATCCATGCAGCTGTGGTGCTCGCGCTCGCGGGTTGCGCGCTGAAGGCACCGCCCCAGCGCGACGAGCTCGCGCGCGACGCAGCGCCGAATCTGAAGCTGCCGGCGGCCTGGGCGGAGTCCGCGGCGGCTGCTGGACCGGTGGCAGACAGCTGGCTGGCGTCGTTCAGGGATCCGCAGCTCGAGGCGCTGGTGCGCGAAGCGCTGGCCTACAACCCGGATCTGCGCGTCGCCGCTGCGCGGGTGGAACAGGCCGCCGCCTACGTCAAGTCGGCGGGCGCCACGCTCTATCCGCAGGTCAGCGCGCTCGCGCGCGGTGGCGGCAAGCTCTCCGGCGACTCGAGCGGCCTGGCGGGCGCGGGCATCTTCGTGAACTGGGAGCTCGACCTTTGGGGCCGCGTGCGCGCCGGCCGCGAGGCAGCGCAGACGCAGTACGGCTCGGCCGCGCTCGACGCGGAGTACGCGCGCCAGTCGATCGCCGCGCTCGCCGCGAAGAGCTGGTTCCTCGCGACGGAGGCGCGCCTGCAAAAAGGCATCGCGGAGGACATGGCGGGGGCCGCCGAAAGAAGCCTCGGCCTCGCGCAGGAACGGCTGCGCGTCGGCCGCGGCGATGAGAACGACGTATCACTCGCGCGCGCAAGCCTCGCCAGCTATCGCGACAGTGTGAGGAATCTCGAATATGCGTACCGGCAGTCGGTGCGCGCCCTCGAGTCGCTCGCCGGCCGCTATCCCGCCGGCGCGCTCGACGTCCCGGCGCAGCTTGCCGCGATGCCAGGGCCGGTGCCCGCCGGCGTGCCTTCGGAGCTCCTCGAGCGCCGGCCCGACGTTGTCGCCGCCGAGCGCCGCGTAGCGGCCGCGTTCCACCGCATCGAGGAGTCGAAGGCGGCGCGCCTGCCGCGCATCTCGCTGACCGCGGCGGTGACCACGATTTCGAGCGATCTCTACGTGCTGCAGGATCGCGACAACCCCGTGTGGAGCGCGGGCGCGGCGATTACCGCGCCGCTCTACCTCGGCGGTCAGCTCCAGGCGCAAGTCGAGGTCCGCACCGCCGAGCAGAAGCAGGCGGTGGCGGAATACGCGCGCGTGGGGTCGCGCGCCTTTGCGGAGGTCGAGAACGCGCTCTTCGCAGGCTCGACGCTGGAAGAGCGCGAGGTGCTCCTCAAGGAAGCGGTGACCGAGAACAGCCGCGCGCTCGAGTTCGCCAACGTGCGCTACCGCGTCGGCGCCGGCGACCTGCGCGCCGTGCAGCAGCAGAGCCTCGCGCTGAGCGCCGCGCGCACGGCACTTCTGCGCGTGCAGGCCGAGCGCTTGGTGCAGCGCGTGAACCTGCACCTTGCCCTTGGCGGCAGCTTCGAGGCACGGCCTTGAACTGGCTCCTCGTTTTCATCCCCGTCGCGCTCGCGCTAGAGCACTTTGGCGCCGCCGAGCCCTGGATCTTCTTCGCCGCCGCGCTCGCCATCGTACCGGTGGCCGCGCTCATCGTACGCTCTACCGAGCAGGTCGCGACCTACACCGGTCCGACGATCGGCGGACTGCT
>DASSLQ010000091.1:0-10335 GCA_035689325.1 Burkholderiales bacterium
GATCGGCACATCGACTTTCACGCGCTTGGAGATCGACGACGGGTCGATGTCGATGTGGATGATCTTGCGCGGGTTCTGCGCGAAGTGCGCCGGATTGCCGATGACGCGGTCGTCGAAGCGTGCGCCGATCGCGAGCAGCACATCGCAGTGCTGCATCGCCATGTTCGCCTCGTACGTGCCGTGCATGCCGAGCATGCCGAGGAACTGCTTGTCGGTGCCTGGATAGGCGCCGAGTCCCATCAGGGTGTTGGTGCAGGGGAAGCCGGTGAATCTCACGAGCTCGCGCAGGAGCGCCGAGGAATCCGAGAGGATCACGCCGCCGCCGGTGTAGATCATCGGCCGCTCGGCTTCGGCGAGCAGCTGCATCGCCTTGCGGATCTGCCCGGCGTGGCCTTTGCGCACGGGGTTGTAGGAGCGCATCGCGACTGCTTCCGGATAGTGAAACTCGCACACCGCGGCGGTCACGTCCTTCGGGATGTCGACCACGACCGGCCCCGGCCGGCCGGTGGTGGCGATGTGGAACGCCTTCTTGATCGCGGTAGCGAGGTCCTTCACATCCTTCACCAGCATGTTGTGCTTCACGATCGGGCGCGTAATGCCTACCGTGTCGCACTCCTGGAACGCATCAAGGCCGATATACGGCGTGGACACCTGTCCGGTGAGCACGACCAGCGGAATCGAATCCATGTACGCGGTAGCGATGCCGGTGACCGCGTTGGTGACGCCGGGCCCGGAAGTCACGAGCGCTACGCCGACCTTCTGGGACGAGCGCGAATAACCGTCGGCCGCATGTACCGCGCCCTGCTCGTGGCGCACGAGCACGTGCTTCACCTTGTCCTGCTTGAAGAGCTCGTCGTAGATGAACAGGACGGCGCCGCCCGGATAGCCGAAGACGTACTCGACCGCCTCTTCCTGCAGGCAGCGAACGACGATCTCGGCGCCCGAGAGGGCGCTCGTTTTCACTCGGTCCATGGCGGGCGAAAAACCTTAGAAACCATGATGGTAACATCGCGCGCACAAACATAGCCCCGCAAAGGGTCAATCTGGCATCGCGAAGCGAGCTTTCGGCGTTTCTGGAGGGCGTCGAGCGGCGCGCGTTCAAGCAGGCAGTGTTCGCTGTGCGTGACGAGCAGGCGGCGCTCGACCTCGTGCAAGACGCGATGCTGCGCCTCGCCGAGAAGTACGGCGACCGGCCGGCGGAGGAGTTGCCGCTGCTCTTTCACCGCATCATGCAGAACGCGATCCGCGACTGGTATCGGCGCCAGAAAGTGCGCTCGCTCTGGACCACCTTTCTCTCCTCGCTCACGCCCGGCCGCGGAGAGGACGAGGAGCAGGATCCGCTCGAGACCTACGAGGCGCGCGAGGCGGACACGGCGCCCGCTCCGGGGGCGCAACTCGAGCAGACTCAAGTGCTTGAAATCATTGAGCAAGAGCTGCAGCGCCTGCCGGCGCGTCAACGCGAAGCTTTCCTGATGCGTTACTGGGAGGAATTGGACGTCGCTCAGACGGCGCGCATCATGGGATGCTCGGAGGGCAGCGTGAAAACGCATTGCTCCCGGGCGACGCATGCTTTGGCTGCCGCGTTGAAGGCGCGCGGGATTACCCTATGAGGGCGTCCAGGAAGAAGCCATGAACGAACTTCAATTCGCGGCCCGCATCCGACACCTGCTCAACCAGGGGTCCCAGCTCGAACCACGCGTCGCCGAGCGGCTGAAAGCCGCCCGCGAGCTCGCGCTCTCGCGCCAGCGCGCCGAGCGCGCCCCGGTGCTGGTCTGGGCCGACAACGTGCTCGGCAACGGCTGGGGATGGGGTGCGCTCTCGGCGCGCGTCGTGCTGCCGGTCGTGATGCTCGCGGTCGCGGCGTTCGGCATCTACCGCTGGCAGGAGAGCCAGCGCCTTGCCGAGGTCGTCGATATCGACACGCAACTGCTCAGCGACGAGCTGCCGATCGACGCCTACCTCGATCGCGGTTTCCAGAACTTCCTGAAGAAGCGCGCGGCGGAGCAATGAGGCTGCGCTTCCTCGCCGTCCTGCTTGCCCTGACGATGGCGGCGGGCGCCGGGGCTCAGCCCAATGCCGCGCAGCCCGCGAAGAAGGACAAGCCCAAAGCGGCCGCAGTGAAGAAGGGCGTGCGTCCGTCCTGGGCCGAGCTCACCGCCGAGCAGCAGGCGATCCTCGCGCCGCTCAAGAATGACTGGGACACACTCGAGCCCGAGCGGCGCCAGAAGTGGATCCAGATCGCCAAGCGCTACCCGCGCATGAAGCCGCTCGAGCAGGAGCGCGTGCAGCGTCGCATGCAGACTTGGGCCAATCTCAGTCCCGAGCAGCGCCGTCAGGCGCGCGAGAACTACAAGCAGCTCGCCAAGGCCAAGCGCCCGGCGAACAAGGACCTGCGCCAGGCCTGGGCCGAGTACCAGGCGCTGCCGCCGCAGGAGCGCGAAAGCCTCGTCCCAGCACCCTCCGCCACCCCGCGCCGTCCGAAGCACACGAATTGACGCCGGGCCTGGCGCCGCCTCTATTCCGAAGGCTCGCCGCCATGGTCTATGAGGCGTTGCTCGTCCTCGCGGTCGCCTTCTTCGCCGCCTGGGCGTTCTTCTTCGCGAGCGGCGGCCGTGACGCCACGCGCGGCTGGCTGCGCACCGAGCTGCAAGTCTTCATCCTCGCGGTGCTCGCCGCCTATTTTCTGTGGTGCTGGCTGCGCGGCGGCCAGACGCTTGCCATGCGCGCCTGGCACATCCGGCTGGTCGATGTCACGCCGGGCAGGGCGATCGCGCGCTTCTTGCTGGCGCTCGCGCTCCTACCGCTGTCGATTCTCTGGGCGCTGATCGATCACGATCGTCAGTTCCTGCACGACCGCCTCGCCGGCACGCGGCTTGTTAATGCGGGGGATGAAAAGGGGGCGGGTTAGCCGCTTTTCCTATCTGCGCTCGACCCACCACATCATGAGCATCGCGGAGGCGAGGAACGCCGTGCTCGGCACCGCCGCGGCCGCAAACGGCGGCCAGTTCTGCAGCAACCCGATGTGCGAGAAGAGGCTGTTCAGCAAGTGGAAGAAGATGCCGAGCATGATGCCGAGGAACACCTTCACGCCGACCATCCCGGCGCGCGCGTGCATGTACGCGAAGGGCAGCGCGAGCGCCATCATGACGAGCGTGGCGAGCGGGTAGAAGAGCTTCTTCCAGAGCGCGATGTCGTAGAGCTCGGTGCGCTGGTGGTTGAGCTCGAGATGCTGCGTGTACTTGTGCAGCGCCCAGGCCGACATGCGCTCGGGCTTCATGATGAGCGCGTCGAGCAGATCGGGCGCGACCGCGGTATGCCATTCGCCCTGCTTCTCATGCACCGTATGAGGCCCGTCGGGATCGAAGCTCGTCGCGACGACGCTGTAAAGGTCCCAGAGGCCTTTCGTGCGGTATTCGGCGCGCTCGGCAAAGGTGATCTTGCGCAGGCGGTAGGCGGAATCGAATTCGTAGACGCGCACGCCCTGCAGGAGCTTCGGGTCGCGCGATTCGCGCACGTTGATGAACGAGCCTTCGTCCTTGAACCACAGCCCGGACTGCAGGTCCTGGCCGATCATCGAGGAGAGCGCGCGCATCTTGGTCCTCTGCGCCGCCTCCTCCGCCGCCGGCGAGAGCCATTCGCCGATGATGAACGTCAGCGCGACGAATGCCATGCCGATCTTGAGCAGCGCCGCCGCCGCGCGGCCGGGCGAAAGCCCCGAGCCGCGCATCACGGTGTACTCGGAATTGCTGGCGAGGTGCGCAAGCACGTAGAGCGTGCCGATCAGCACCACGATCGGGAACAGCTCGTAGGCGTGCGCCGGGGCATTGAGCACCACGAACGTGAACACCTGGCGCAGGTCGTACGCGCCCTTGCCGAGGTCGCCGAGCTCGCTGATCAGGTCGAAGAACGCGAACAGCGCGAGGAACCCGAGCAGCACGAATCCCGTCGCGCCGTAGATCTGGCGCGCGAGGTAGCGCTCGAGGGTCTTTGGACGCAAATTACTTCCCGATGCGCAGCCGGATGAGCTGCATGCGCTGGGCGAAGAGGACGACGAGGAGCGCCACCATCAGCGCGTGCACGATCCACACGCCGATGCCGAAGTCGAGCCGTCCCTGCGACACGCGCGCCTGGCTGATGCTGAGCAGGTTCGAATACACCATGTAGGTGAGCAGCGCGAACAGCAGGTTCGCCGAGCGGCCGGCGCGCGGGTTGACGAAGCTCATCGGGATGGCGAGCAGCACCAGCACCAGGGCCGACACCGGGATGCCGATGCGCCACACGAGCTCGGCCAGGCCCTCCTTGGTCGGGTTGGTCATGAGCGACCAGGTCGACATGTTCTTGGTGTTGCGGTCGGGCTGCAGATTCTCCCGCGTCTCGATGCGCGCGGCGTAGCGGTCGAATTCCGTGACGCGGTATTGCTCGTCGCCGGGCGAGCCCTCGTAGCGCCGCCCCTGCTCGAGCACGATAAAGCGATCGCCGTTCGCCGCGGTCTCGGTGCGCCCGCTGCGGCTCATGCTGACGCCGCCCTTGCCCTGCTGCACGGAGGAGACGAACACGTTCTGCACCTGGTTCGATTCGCCGGACACCGATTCGACGAAGAACACGCGCTCCTTGTTCGCCGTCTCGCCGAAGACGCCGGGCGTGACGCGCGAGACGTCGTCGCGCGATTCGAGCTTGCTCGAATACTGCGAAGCCATCTGCGCCGCCCACGGCGAGATGAAGAGCGAGGCCGCCGCGATCACCGCGATCTGCGGCAGCGCGAACACCATCACCGGCCTGAGCCACGCGGTGAGCGGCAGGCCGGAGGCGAACCAGATCACCATCTCGGAGTCGTGCCAGCCGCGCGTCAGCGTGATCAGCACCGAGATGAACATGGTGAGCGACAGCAGCACCGGCAGCGCGCCGAGCGCGAAGAAGCCGAGAAAGGCGAGCACCGCGTCGGTGGGAATCGAGCCGCCCGCCGCCTTGCCGAGCAGTCGGATCAGCTGCGTCGTGAGCGCGATCGCGAACAGCGTCATGAACACCGCGCCGGCGAGGGTCGCGAATTCCCTGAGGAGCGCCCTATGGAAGATCATGCGATACTTTCGGCTCATGGAATTTAGCATAAAGACGCTCTCGCCCGAGACGGCGGAGACGGGCTGCATCGTGCTCGGCGTCTATGCTGATAAGGAGCTTACGGCGAGCGCGCGGCGCGTCGATCAGCGCTCGAAGGGCGCGCTCGGCGCGGCGCTCGGCGACCTCTCAAGCAAGGCAGGGTCCACGCTGCTCTTGCGCGCGCTGCCGAACGTGGCGGCGGAGCGCGTGCTGCTCGTGGGCCTCGGCGCGAAGAACGACTTCGGCGAGACGCAGTACCGCGACGCGGTGCGCGGCGCCGCCGGCGTGCTGCGCGAGCTGGCGGCGAAAGAGGCGGCGCTCTTTCTGGTCGACCTTAAGCTCGACTCGCGGCCGCTGTCGTGGAACCTGCGCCACGCGGTGCTGAGCGTGCGCGAAGCGTTCTATCGCTTCGACGAGCTCAAGTCGCAGAAGAAATCGCCCGCACCTTCGCTTGCCAAGGTGACGCTGCCGCTCTCTTCCAGCGCGCAGCTCGAGCAGGCGCTTGCGGAGGCCGAGGCCACCGCCGACGGCGCGGACCTCGCGCGCACGCTCGGCAATCTGCCCTCCAACATCTGCACGCCATCCTATCTCGCCGACCAGGCGAAGAAGCTTGCGCGCGACCACAAGCTCGCTGTCGAGGTGCTCGAGCGCAAGGACATGGAAAAGCTCGGCATGGGCGCGCTGCTCGCGGTCACCAGCGCCTCGCACGAGCCGGCGAAGCTGATCGTGCTGCGCTACAACGGCGCGGCGAAGTCGAAGAACCCGCTTGCCCTCGTCGGCAAGGGCATCACCTTCGACACCGGCGGCATCTCGCTCAAGCCCGCCGCCGAGATGGACGAGATGAAGTTCGACATGTCGGGCGCCGGCAGCGTGCTCGGCGCGATCCGCGCGCTCGCCGGCATGAAGGCGCCGCTGAACGTCGTCGGCGTCATCCCGGCGTGCGAGAACATGCCGGGCGGCTCCGCCATCAAGCCGGGCGACGTGGTCACCACGCTCTCCGGGCAGACGGTGGAGATTCTCAACACCGATGCCGAGGGGCGCCTCATCCTGTGCGATGCCCTCACCTATGCGGAGCGCTTCAAGCCCGACGTGGTCGTCGACATCGCTACGCTGACCGGCGCGTGTGTCATTGCGCTGGGCCATGTCGCGACCGGTCTTTTCGCGAACGACCAGAAGCTCGCCGACGAGCTGCGCGAGGCGGCCGACGATGCCTGGGACCGCGTCTGGCAGATGCCGCTCTGGGAGGAATACCAGGAGCAGCTGCGCTCGAACTTCGCCGACTTCGCCAACATCGGCGGGCGCCCCGGCGGCAGCATCACGGCGGCGTCGTTCCTCGCGCGCTTCACGCGCAAGCAGCGCTGGGCGCACCTCGACATCGCCGGCACGGCGTGGAAGAGCGGGCGCGAGAAAGGCTCCACCGGCCGGCCGGTGCCGCTCCTCGTGCGCTTCGCTTTGCGCCACGCCGGGCGGAAATAGGACGGGGGCAAAAATCGTCCCCCGTGCCCCCTGAGATGACGGGCGTCGAGTTCTACTTCAACGCCCCCGACCGGCTACAAGCCGCTTGCCGCCTCGCTGCTCAGGCGTTCGCCGCGGGTGAGCGTGTGCTCGTCTATGCGCCCGAGCCGGAGCTGGCGGCGCGCCTCGACCGGCTGATGTGGACCTGGCCCGCGACCGGCTTCCTGCCGCATTGTGCGGTGGACGACCCGCTGGCCGCGGACACGCCCGTGCTCATCGCGCGTGACGAGCGCGCGCCCGCTGATTTCCACGTGCTCGTCAACCTCGGCACGGATTGCCCGCCCCACTTCGCGCGCTTCGAGCGGCTGCTGGAGGTGGTCGGTACCGACGAAGCCGAGCGCGAAGCCGCGCGCAGCCGCTACCGCCTCTACAAAAGCCGCGGCTACGGCATCGCCAACCACGATCTCGCGCGCGCCGATGGCTGACTCAACGGTTCCGGTGCTCACTGACGTCGTCGCCGAGGGACGGTCGGCGCGGCCGGTGGTGGACGCCGCGACGCTGGAGGCGCTCGCGCACGAGCTTGAGCGCGCGGTGCTCGCGCGCCTGGCGCCCGAGGTCGACCGCGTGATCGAAGAGAAGCTCGCACGCACGCTCTCCCAAGTGCTCGGCCAGGCGCTCGAAGGCGTGCGCACCGAGCTCACCATCAGCGTGACGCAGATGGTGCGCGAAGCCGTCGCCGCGTCGGTCGCACAAGCCCTTCAGCTCCGCGACGCGAAGTAGTGCTCGACAAGAGCTTCGACCCCGCGGCGATCGAGGAGCGCTGGTACCAGCGCTGGGAGTCGAGCGGCTACTTCCGCCACCGCGATAACGAAACGCCCGCCTACTGCATCCAGCTGCCGCCGCCGAATGTGACCGGGACGCTGCACATGGGCCATGCGTTCCAGCAGACGCTGATGGACGCGCTCATCCGCTACCACCGCATGCGCGGCGACAACACCAACTGGGTCGTGGGCACCGACCACGCCGGCATCGCCACGCAGATCGTGGTCGAGCGCCAGCTCGAGGAGCAGGGCAAATCGCGGCACGACCTCGGGCGCGAGAAGTTCATCGACCGGGTCCGGCAGTGGAAGCAGCAATCGGGTGCCACCATCACGCGCCAGATGCGCCGCCTCGGGGCGTCGGCCAACTGGGAGTACGCCGACACGGAAGGCCAGCGCGCCGGCTACTTCACCATGGACGCGCACATGTCGCGCGCGGTGGTGGAAGTGTTCGTGCGCCTTTACGAGAAGGGGCTCATCTACCGCGGCAAGCGGCTGGTGAACTGGGACCCGGTGCTCGGCACCGCAGTGTCCGACCTCGAAGTGGACACCGATGAAGAAGACGGCCGCATCTGGGAAATCCGCTACCCGGGCGATGGCTTCAGCCTCACGGTCGCCACCACGCGCCCCGAGACCATGCTCGGCGACGTGGCGCTCGCCGTGCATCCCGATGATGCGCGCTACCGCGCGCTCGTCGGCAAGAGCGTGCAGCTGCCGCTTACCGGCCGCAGCGTCCCGGTGATCGCCGACCAGTATGTCGATCCGCAGTTCGGTACCGGCGCCGTGAAGATCACGCCCGGGCACGATTTCAACGACTACCAGGTCGGCAGGCGCCATGGCCTCGAGCCGATCAGCATCATGCGGCTCGACGCGCATCTGAACGAGAACGCGCCCGCCAAATACCGCGGTTTGGAGCGCTTCGAAGCGCGCAAGCAGGTGCTCGCCGATCTGCGCGCGCAGGGTCTCCTGATCAGCGAGAAGCCCTATCGGCTGCGCGTGCCACGCTCCGGCCGCACCGGCGAGATCGTCGAGCCGATGCTCACCGACCAGTGGTTCGTCGCCATGGAAACGCTGGCGCGGCCGGCGCTTGCAGCGGCGGCGAGCGGCGAGCTCGAGTTCTTCCCGGAGCACTGGACCACGACGTATCGCCAGTGGCTCGAGAATATTCAGGACTGGTGCATCTCGCGGCAGCTGTGGTGGGGGCACCAGGTCCCGGCGTGGTACGACGATGCCGGCAACATCTACGTCGCGCGCGACGAGGCGGCGGCGCGTGCCAAAGCGGGCGACAAGCCGCTGCGCCGTGATCCGGATGTGCTCGACACCTGGTTCTCCTCGGCGCTGGTGCCGTTCAGCTCGCTCGGCTGGCCGGAAAAGACGCGCGACCTGGACGTGTTCCTGCCGAGCTCGGTGCTCGTCACCGGCTTCGACATCATCTTCTTCTGGGTGGCGCGCATGGTGATGATGAGCCTGCACTTCACCAAGAAGCTGCCCTTCCGGCACGTCTACATCAACGCCATCGTGCGCGACGCCGACGGCGAGAAGATGTCGAAGTCCAAGGGCAACACGCTCGACCCGCTCGACCTCATCGACGGCATCACGTTCGAGGCGCTCGCCAAGAAGTCGACCGTGGGCCTCTTGCGCGCCGAGCACCGGCAGAAGATCGAGACCTACATCAAGGCGCATTTCCCGAACGGCATCCCGGCATTCGGCGCCGACGCGTTGCGCTTCACCTTCGCCTCGCTCGCGAGCTTCTCGCGCACGCTCAACTTCGACCTCGAGCGCTGCGAAGGCTACCGCAACTTCTGCAACAAGCTGTGGAACGCGACGCGCTTCGTGCTGATGAACACCGAGGGCAAGGATTGCGGCATGGACGATTCCCGCCCGGTGAAGCTGAGCTTCATCGACCGCTGGATCGTGAGCCAGCTCCAGCGCGTGGAAGCCGAGGTGGCGCAGGGCTTCGCCGAGTACCGCTTCGACAACCTCGCCGGCGCGATCTACCGCTTCGTCTGGGACGAGTACTGCGACTGGTACGTGGAGCTCGCCAAGGTGCAGCTGCAGGACGCCGACGAAGCGGTGCAGCGCGGCACGCGGCGCACGCTGGTGCGCGTTCTCGAGACGGCGCTGCGGCTCGCACACCCGGTGGTCCCGTTCATCACCGAGGAGCTCTGGCAGAAGGTCGCGCCGCTCGCGGGCAAGCGCGGCGACACGATCATGCTCGCGCGCTATCCGCAGTCCGAGCCGGCGAAAATCGACGAGGCGGCCGAGCGCGACATGGCGCTGCTCAAGGAGTGGACCAACGCCACACGCAATCTGCGCGCCCAGGCGAAGCTCGCGCCGGGCGAGCGCCTGCCGCTCTATGCGAGCGTCGCACCGCAGGTCGGCGATGTGCAATTGATGATCGCCGGCCTGCGCGCGCTCGCGCGGCTAAGCGAAGTGAAGACCGCGCCGACCTTGCCCGAATCGCCGTCGCCGGTGGCCGTGGTGGGCGAAGCGCGCCTGATGCTCTACAAGGAAGTGGACCCGGCCGCCGAACGCGAGCGGCTCGCGAAGGAAAGCGCCCGGCTCGCCGGCGAGATCGGCAAGGCAAGAAGCCAGCTCAGCAACCCGTCGTTCGTCGAGCGCGCGCCCGCCAATGTCGTGGCGCAGATGCGTGAGCGGCTGGCGGGCTTCGAGGCTACGCTGGCGAAGGTAAACGCGCAGCTGGAGAAACTGCCGCGATAGACTGAGATTCGGACGCGTTAGGCCAGGACGAGTCGAACGTCCAGCCGTGCTGCGCTTCGAGGCGCAGGCGAAATGCCTGCTCGAGCTCGAACGAGGGCGTCGCCACGCAGCGGCCGGGAAAGCGCATCAGGAAGCTCGAGGCGATCACCACGCAATCGCCCAGCGCCGCGACGCGGCTTTGCGCGATGTCGCGGCCGTGCAGATAGAGCTCGCTGTCGAGGTACGCGGGCACGTCGAACTGCCGGTA
>DASSLQ010000092.1:0-13112 GCA_035689325.1 Burkholderiales bacterium
GATGCCGAGATGAGCGACCAGGCCGACGTTCCAGTCGAGCTTCATGGCGCGAGGTCCACGTCGCCGGCGAAGCGCTCGATGCGCAGCTTGGCGGCGAAAGGCTCGCGCTCGCGCGCGAAGCGCTCGTGCAGCTCGCGGTTGACCATGTATTTCTCGTACGAGGCGCGGGAGTCGATGCCGTAGATCATGGCGTGCGCGCTCCAGCCGGTGGCGTCGGTCTCCGGCATGCGCAGCCGCCGCACCCAGAGGAAGCCGCTCTGGCGCAGCACTTCGGCGATGTGGCCGCCTTCCAGCCAGCGCATCACCTGCGCTTCGCCGCCCGGCGCGATCCAGAAGCGCACGACGAGGAAGAAGCCGGCATCTCTCAGAGGCTTGGCAGCAGGGTCCATAGCATGACGATGATCAGGGCAAGTAAGAGCGCCGCGGAGAGCGCGAGGGACAAGTGTATGCCGACCAGGCTGCCGGCAAGCCCGACGGTGACGCCGCTGAAGGCGCGCAGCCCGAGCGCCGACATGGCGAAGAGGCCGATCACGCGGCCGCGGATGGCGGCGGGCGCGTTCATCTGCACGAGCGCCTGCGCCATCGCGTAGAACGAAAGCTCGAGGAAGCCGGCGCAGAAGAGGAGCCCGAGCGCCAGCGGATAGGATTTGATCGCTGCAAAGCTGCCGATGGCGAGGCACCAGCCCATTGCGAGGAGAAAGGCGGTGCGCGGTCGCGGCGGCAGCAGCCCGCGCGCTTCGAGCGCGAGCCCGGCGCAGAGCGCGCCCGCCGCGTCGGCACCGAAGAGCGCGCTGTAGGTAAAGCCGCCGTCGCCGTGCGCGAGATCGTGCGCGAACTCCGGCATCTGCGCCTGGTAGGCGTTGCCGACGATGAAGGAAGCGCCACCGGCCAGCAGCACCATGGAGGCGATGACACGGTTGTCGCGCACCGCGCGCCAGGTCGCGAGCACATCGCCGAAGCCGCGCACGGCGGGTGGCGCGTGCTTGTGGCGATAGGGCGCCTGCCAGAGCCAGAGGATGAAGGGCAGGTAGAGCGCGGCGTTGAAGAGGATGCCGTAGGCGGGACCGAGCGCGAGCAGGATCACGCCGCCCACCGCCGGCCCCATCAGCAAGCCGAGCCAGCGCGCGGTCGCCGAGAGGCGCACCGCGCTCGGCAGCTCCTGCGGCTCGACGATGTCGTGGATGTAGACCTGCGCCGCCGGTCCCCACAGCACGCCGGCGAGGCCGTGGAAGATGAGCAGCGCCGCGGCGTGCCACATCTCGAGCGCATCGGCGAGGAACAGCACGCCCCAGCCGATCGACACGGCCATGAAGACCGCCATGCCGAGCTGGATGATGCGCCGCGGATCGTGGCGATCGGCGAGCCCGCCCGACCAGATGGCAAAGAGCAGGAACGGCACCCAGTGCGAGATCACGGCAAAGCCGGCGAGCGCTGGCGAGTGGAACTTCTGCCACATCATCCAGTAGCTGATGACGTGCTCGATCGAGTCGGCCATCATCAGCGACGCCGCGCCGTAGAAATACCCGCGGAACACCGGCTGGCGCAGCGCCGCGAAGGAAACGGTGGAGCTCACTATGGGTCGAGCTCGGGATAGCGGCGGAAGATGCCCTGCTGGTTGAACGCGATGCGGCGCCTCGAGCGCAGATACGCGGCGAGCCGCGGGCGCTCCATCACCCGGTCGTGCAGTGCTGCGAGTTTCGGATACTTGGGCTCGAGCGCCTCCATGGCGCGCGGAAAGGCGTAGCGCAGCCCCTCGATCATCTGGAAAAGCGAGAGCTCCACGTAAGTGATGCTCTTCGCACGCTCCAGGCGCTCGAAATAGTCCAGGTACTTCGGCAGCCGTTGCTCGCGGAAGTCCTGCGCGCGGCGCAGCGACTCGGGCTTCTGGTCCTCGTAGTAGAGGCCGCTGCCAATCGGGTGGTGCGTGTCATGCACCTCTACCAGCCAATCGCTGATCGTGAGCTGCTGCTGATGCAGCCAGAGGCGCGCTGCTTCCGCCTTGGGTGCGAGGCCGAGCCGCGGCGCGAGCCAGTGCAGGATCATCGCGGTCTGCGCGATGACCAGCTCGCCCGCGCGCAGGAACGGCGGCGCGAACGGCGGCCGGCGCACGGAGCGGCTCTCCATCAGGTGCATCATCGCCCGCATGCCTTTCGGCCGCCGCGCGACGTCGACGTAGTCGGCGTCCGCATCCTCGAGGGCAAGGCGTATGAACTCGCCGCGGCCCTGGATCGTGGGCCAGTAGTAGAGCTCGTATCTCATAACACCGCCGGCTTGTCGGGCAACTCGTTTTCATGCGTGCTGCGCGCCGGAAACTCGCGCGCGAGGATCCGCGTGACCGCATCGATCGCACCGAGCGCGCCCTCGCCGTAGCTGCCGGCCTTGAAAGCGCGCTCCATGGCGCCGCAGATCGCGTCCCAGTCGTGCTGCGGCACGCGCGCGGCGATGCCGCGGTCAGCGACGATCTCGATGCGCCGGTCGACGAGCTGCACGTAGATGAGCACCCCCGTGTTCTCCGCCGTGTCCCACACGCCGAGCTGCGCGAATACCACGTGCGCGCGCTGGCGCGGCGAAAGGCGCAGGCTGGCAATGTGCAGCGGTCCTTCGAGCGCGAAGCGGATCTCGCCGCGGTGCAGCCGCTCGGAGACCTTGATCGCGTGCTCGATCGCTTCCAGCGCTGACGCGGGAAACGGGCGCAGCGCAAGCCAATGCGGCGTGAAGAGATGCTTGAGCGCGCGCTTCACCATGAGCCGCTCGCGCCGCCGCCGCCGGAGGAACCTCCGCCGCCGCTGAAGCCGCCGCCGCCGGAGAAGCCGCCCCCGCCGGACCAGCCGCCGCCCCAGCCGCCGCCGTAGCCGCCCGAGCCCCACCGGTTGGGCGTCCAGCTGCGCCCGTCGTTGAGGAGCGTGAGGACAAAGCCGATGAGCGCGGCGATGACGCCGATCACGAGCGAGCCGATCAGCGCCCAGCCGACGAGGCCGGCCACGGCGCCGACCATGCCCGCGCCGGGGACGCGGCCGAAGATCGCGCGCAGCACGCTGCCGCCGATCGCGACGAAGACGAACAGCGCGAACAGCCATTCGGGATGCAGGCGATCGCGCCCGACGCCGTGCGCGGCGGGCGCGGGCAGCTTCTCGCCCTCGACCACGCGCATGACGCGGTCCATGCCGGCGCGGATGCCGCCGTAGAAGTCGCCGTCGCGCAAGCGCGGCACGATGTCGTTGTCGATGATGCGCTTGGCGATGGCATCGGGCAGCACGCCTTCGAGGCCGTAGCCGACTTCGAAGCGCAGACGCCGGTCATTCTTCGCGACGACCAGCAGCACGCTGTCATCCACGCCCTTGCGGCCGAGCTTCCACGCTTCCTCCACGCGCACCGCGTACTCCTCGATCGTCTCGGGCTGCGTGGTCGGCACGATCAGCACGGCGAGCTGGGCGCCTTTGCGCGCTTCGAACTCGGCGAGCGTCTGCTCGAGCGAGGCGCGCTGCTGCGGGTTGAGCGTGCTGGTGAGGTCGGTGACGCGCGCCTTGAGCGGTGGCACGTCCACCGCCCAGGCGAGGAATGAGAGCAGGAGTGCGAAAAAGAGCGCCGTCGCCGCCGACCCCCTGATAAGGGGGTCGTGAGCCGAAGGCGAACGGGGGGTTTGATTTTGGGCAAAACCCCCCGGCGCGCTGCGCGCGCCACCCCCCTTATCAGGGGGGCGAAGCGAAGTCATTTCTTCGCCGGCGTGCCGAAGTCGACCGTCGGCGGCTTGGCGATCGCCTTCTCGTCCTCGACGCTGAACTGCGGCTTGGGCTTGAAGCCGAAGACCATGGCGGTGAGGTTGACCGGGAACTGGCGCACGTTGGTGTTGAACTCCTGCACTGCCTTGATATAGCGCTGGCGGGCGACCGCGATGCGGTTCTCGGTGCCCTCGAGCTGTGCCTGCAGGTCGCGGAAGTTCTGGTCGGACTTGAGCTGCGGGTAGTTCTCCGCGACGGCCAGCAGGCGCGAGAGCGCGCCGGTCACTTCGCGCTGTGCCTGCACGAACTGCTGGAAGGCGGCCGGGTCGTTGACCAGCTCGGGCGTGGCGTTGATCGAGGTCGCCCTGGCGCGCGCCTCGGTGACGCCGATGAGTACCTGTTGCTCCTGCGCGGCGAAGCCCTTCACCGTGTTCACCAGGTTCGGGATCAGGTCGGCGCGGCGCTGGTACTGGTTCAGCACTTCGGACCATGCCGCCTTAACCTGCTCGTCCTGGGACTGCAGGGTGTTGTAGCCGCAGCCGCCCAGTAGCAATACCGCTACAACGACCAGCATGCGCCTCATGGGATCTCCCTCGTGAACGAAGCGCGCAATATAGAACAGGAACCGCTCTTGCTGGGGAGCGGTCGAAATGCCCATGGCGGTCCATGAAATGGTCCTGGCATGCAGCAGCTGCGGGCTCGCCCAGCAGGTCGAGGAGCTCGCCCCCGGCATGGCCGCCGAGTGCATCCGCTGCGGCGCGCCGATCCTCTCGCGGCCGGCGGCCGGCGCGCAGACCACCGCCGCCCTCACGATTGCCGCCCTCGTGCTGTACATCCCGGCGAACGTATATCCGATCCTGCGGATGAATCTCTACGGCGCGACCTCGGAGAACACCATCTGGGACGGCGTCGTGAACCTGATGCAGTACAACGAGTACCTGGTCGCCGCGATCGTGTTCCTCGCGAGCATCGTCGTGCCGCTCTTCAAGCTGCTCGGGCTGCTGTTTCTGGTCGCGACCGTGCGCTGGAACCGCGGCCGGCGCCTGCGGGCGCGCACGCGCATCTTCCAGTTCATCGACGCGATCGGCCCGTGGGCGATGCTGGACGTGTTCCTGCTCGCGGTGCTCGTCGCGCTGGTGAAGCTCGGCGACCTCGCGCGAGTAATCCCGGGGCCCGGGCTCATCGCCTTCACCGGCGTGGTGGTGCTGACAATGCTCGCTTCGCAGAGCTTCGATCCGAAGCTCATCTGGAACCGAGAATGACCGGCGAAGAGGCGCCCAAGGCACGAGTTCGCCGCCGGCGCGTGCTGCGCCTGGTGTGGATCGTCCCGGCGATGGCGATCGCCGTCGCGGCCTATCTGCTCTGGCAGCGCATGCAGGAGTACGGGCCGGAAGTCAGGGTGACGTTCACCGACGGCGGCGGGCTGCGCATCGGCCAGACACCGGTGCGCTATCGCGGGGTGCAGGTGGGCGAGGTGATCGGCGTCGGACTCTCAGAGGACGAGAAGCGCGCAGTGGTGCGCATCCGCCTGACGCGCTCGGGCGCGGGTCTTGCGCGCGAGGGCAGCCGGTTCTGGATCGTGCGGCCGCGCGTCGGCTTGGGCCAGGTGACCGGCCTCGCCACGGTGCTCTCCGGGCCCGAGATCAACGTCATCCCCGGCAAGCCCGGCGAGCCGGCCAAGTACGAGTTCACCGGCCTTGAGAACCCGCCGTCGAGCATCGAGGGCGGGCTGCAGATCGTGCTGCGCGGCGAGCATCCGAAGATGCGCGCCGACGCGCCGGTGTACTACCGCGGCGTCGAGGTCGGCGCGGTGCAGAAGATCGACCTTGCGCCGAACGCGCTCTCGGCCGACGTGCACGTCGTGATCTACCCGCGCTTCGCGCCGCTGGTGCGCGAGGGCTCGGCGTTCTGGGACGTGAGCGGGCTCAACGTCAAAGGCGGGGTGCTGAAAGGCCTGGAAGTCGAGCTCGAATCGCTGCGCTCGTTTCTCTCCGGCGGCATCGAGTTCGCCAGCCCGCCGGGCACGCCGCGCGCGAAGCCCGGGACGGTGTTCTTCCTCTATGGCGAGCCGAAGAAGGAGTGGCTCGGCTGGGCGCCGAAGATTCCCATTGCTCCCGAAAAATAATTCGGGGTCAGGGCAACAACTAAGGCTAGCTTGGGTTTTTCTTCGGCCGGCCCGGCCGGTGGGTGACGCGGAAGATCTTGAGCGGCGGGACCGGCGGCGGATTCTCGAGGAACCTGCAGTCCGACTCAGTGGGCATTGAGAGCAGCGCGCCAATCCGGTTGCCGTCGACGAACACGTTGTAGCGAAGCATGTGCGCCGAGTTGGGAATGGGCTGCGCGATGATCTCGTACTTGCCCACCATGAAGCGTTTGCGTTCCAAGGTGGGTATGCTCATGCTCCCGTTTATACCACATGGCGAGCACCCAGCCCCGCCCCAAGAGCGCGCTTAAGCGCGCACCCGCGCGCCGGCGGCCGCGCAAGGCAAAGGCGCTCTCGCGCGGCCCGAGCGCCGCCGAGTGCCGCATCGATACCCTTTCCGGTGAAGCGAACTCGGTGAAGACGCGCATCGAGAACGAAGGCGGCTTCGTGCTCGGCTGCTACAACGATCCGCTGGGCAAGCAGCCGCTGATCGTGGCGGTGCTGCCGATCGACGCGGTGGAGCCGACGCCGTTCCAGCGCGACCTGTCGCAGGCGCATCACAAGCGCCTTGCCGATGTGCTCGATCGCACCGGCATGTTCCTCGATCCGATCATTGCGGTGACGGCGCCCGAGAAGGGCTTCTGGACGCCCAACGGCCGCCATCGCCTGGAAGCGATGCGCCGCCTCGGCGCAAGGGCGATCACCGCGCTCGTCGTGCCCAAGCGCGAAGTCGCGTGGCAGATCCTCGCGCTCAACACCGAGAAGGCGCACAACCTGCGCGACAAGTCGCTCGAGGTGATCCGCATCTACCGCAACCTGATGGACGAGGGCGGGCAGAAAAGCGAAAAGGAGGTCTCCTATTACCTGGAGGAGGCGTCGTTCGTCACGATGGGCCTGTGCTACGAGAAGAACCCGCGCTTCAGCGGCGCGGTGTACAACTCGTTCGTGCGGCGCCTGACCGAGCTCTCCGACGCGCCGCTCGCAAAAGCGCTGCGCGAGCACGAAAAGACCGCCGAGAAGCTGCTCGAGCTCGACGAGCGCGTGAACGAGGTGGTGAAGAAGCTGAAAGCGCGGGGCTTCGTCTCCCCTTACCTCAAGTCATTCGTCATCGCGCGTTCCAATCCGCTGCGCTTCATGAAGGAGCCGCCCGCGCTCGAAGACCTGCTCAATACGATCCGCGGCAAGGTCGAGCGCTTCAACGTCGACAAGGTGAAGCAGGAGGACATCGTCGCGAGCGGCGGCGCGCCCGACGAAGACTAGATCGCAAACCTCAATTCCGTACTAAGTACGAAATATTCGCCGCTCAGCGCCTTTGCTCGCAGGCATCGGCATCCCGCTGACACTTGGTCTGACAAGCCTGCACCTCAGGCGCCTCGGTATTGGTCTTGCGGCAGTTGGCGATGCAGCTGTTAAGCGCCGCCTTGCAGCTCGGCGGCTCGTCGGGCGCGATTAGTACGTTCTTGTAAAGGTAGTAGCCCGCCGCGATCAGGATCGCGAGCACTACGAGCGTGCCGAACGCGCCGAGCCCGCGCGGCGGGCGTCGCATTAGAGCTTCACCGCGCGCTGGATCGCCGGCCGCGCCGCCATCTCGTTGCCCCAGCGCTCGAGGTTCGACATGCCGGCGAGGAGCTCGGGGAAGGCGCCTTTCGTGCGCCAGTAGCCCGCATAGAGCGAGAGGTCGGCGATCGTGAACTCGTCGCCCGCGGCGTGCTTGCGCTTGCCGAGCCAGTCGTTCCAGACCTTGAAGTAGCCCTGCAGGCGCTGCTTGAACATCTCGCCCGCCGCGGCGTACGGCGCCGGATCCTTGGCGCGCACGCAGGCATTGACCGAGCCGAAGCCCGGGGTGATGTCGGTAGAGGCGCTCATGTACGCCTCCCACATCGCGGCGCGCTTGGCGGGATCCTTGGGAATGAACTTGCCTGCCTTCTCCGCGCAATAGACCATGATGGCGCTCGACTGCGCGAGCGTGATTTGCTTCCCGCCCGGGCCCTCGTGGTCGACGATCACCGGGATCTGTCCCATCGGGTTCAGCGCCAGGTACTCGGGGCGCTGGTGCTCGCCTTTCGCGAGGTCGATGGGATGCCAGTTGTACTTGAGGCCGCATTCCTCGAGCGCGATGCGCGCGCGCATGCCGTTCGAGGTGCCGGCGGCGTAGAGATCGATCATGGTGTGCTCCCCTTGGAAAGCGCGAGTTTAGTGGAGCCGCGGGCCGAAGATGATGATGCCGATCGAAATGGCGGCGAGCACCGCGAGCAGCACGGCGCCGGCGGCGATGTCCTTCGCCTTCCCTGCCAGCGGATGAAAGCCTGGCGACACCAAATCGGTGAGGCGCTCGAGCGCCGTGTTCAGGCCTTCGGCCACCCAGACGAGCGCGGTGGCGCCGATGACCGCGCACCATTCGAGCGCCGTGATGGAGAAGTAGAGGCCCGCGGCGAGCACCGCCAGCGTGGCCGCCGCCAGCACCTGGCAATTGCGCGCGGCGAGCATGAAGCGCACGCCGCGCAGCGCGTAGCGCACCGCCGCCGCTGCCCTCCAAGGCATGCTCTTTGCTCCGGCGACTGCATTCTCGACAGGAGGAACCATGACACCGAATCAGCCGCAATCCCAGTTTGCCAGCACGACCAATGATATGCGCGAGTACGCGACCGAGCAGGCCGACGACACGTTGCAGTCGGCGAAACGCCAGCTCAACGATGTGCTCGAGGGCATCGGCGAGCGCGCGCGGGAATACGGGCGCTACGCCGACGAAACGGTGCAGCAGAACCCGTGGGCCGCGGTCGGCATCGGCTTCGGTGTCGGCGTCGTGATGGGCGCGCTGCTGATGATGGCCGCGCGGCGGAACTGAAGATCTTGTATCTCCCCCGCGAAAGCGGGGGCCCAGTCTTTCTGCTTCGAAAATCATGGGTTCCCGCTTGCGCGGGAACGACGCTCCACCGCTGTCGTGAAGTAGTGACGCCGCTTTTCGGCGCCTGGCGACTGCGCGCGGCGCGCGCGTTTGCTACCGTGCTCGGCATGCAGGATGCCGAGCTGCTGCAGAAGCTGAAACAGGTCGAGGAGAATGCCTGGCTGATCTTCAGCGAGCTGCCGCCAAGCGGCGCGCGCACCCGCGCCCTGCATGTGTTTCTCGATGCCAAGGAACTGAAGGCGCGGCTCGAGCGCCTGACGGCGCTACTGGATCAGCCCGGTCACGGGTAGGAGCCCCGGCTGGCTCGGCGTCGCGCCGGTCCGCACCACCTGGTTCTTCGCCGCGCAGTGCTGGCAGACGCAATAGAAGCTGCCCTCGGGCGTGCGCTCGTACGTTTGCACGTTCGATAACGCCGTGCATTTCTTGCAGATGAACTGCTGGGCGAGCGCCATGGGGAGCTGGCATGCTCGCGCCGCGGGCATGATGGGTCAACCGCGGCGGCGAAATTTTGCGGCAAAATTACCGATCCGCCCGTTCACGCTCCACGTCCCGGACGCCGCGCTCGCTGATCTGCGCGAGCGGTTGGCGCGTACGCGCTTTCCGGATGAGCCGCCGCTTCCCGCGTGGTCGACCGGCACGAGCCTCGACTACATGCGCGAGCTTGTCGCTCACTGGCGCGAGCGCTTCGACTGGCGCGCGCACGAGGCGCGCATAAATCGTTTCCGGCAGTTCAAGGCTGCGCTCCACGGCGTCGACCTGCACTTCATCCACGAGCGCTCGCGCTCGCCGAAGCCGATGCCGCTTCTGATCTCGCACGGCTGGCCAGGCTCGATCGTGGAGTTCCTCGAGCTCATCGCGCTGCTCACCGAGCGCTTCACCGTGGTCGCGCCTTCGATTCCCGGCTATACGTTGTCGTTCGCGCCCGGGCAGCCGCGCTTCGGCACCGAGGAAATCGCCGAGTGCTACGCCGAGCTCATGACCACACTCGGCTATGAGCGCTACGGCGTGCAGGGCGGCGATTGGGGCGCGTTCATCGGCTCGCGGCTGGCGGCGCGGTACCCGCAGCGCGTGCTTGGGCTCCATCTGAATCTGCTGGCGGTGCGCCGCGATCCGAAGATTGCCGCGAGCAACCCCGAGGAGGCGGAGTACCTGCGCCAACTCGCGTACTGGCTGAAGGAGGAGACGGGCTACCAACAGATCCAGGGCACGAAGCCGCAGACGCTCGCCTACGGCCTCACCGATTCGCCCGCCGGGCTCGCCGCGTGGATCGCGGAGAAGTTTCGCACGTGGAGCGACGGCGGCATCTCGCGCGACGACATGCTCGCCAACATCTCGCTCTACTGGTTCACCGGCGCCATCGGCTCGTCTTTCTGGCCGTATCACGCGCGGCTGCATCGGCCCTGGCCGTTCGAGACGGTGAGCGTGCCGACCGGCTACGCCGAGTTCCCGAAGGAGATCCTGCGGCCGCCACGCTCCCTGGCGGAGAAAGCCTATACCGACATCCGGCGCTGGACGGTCATGCAGCGCGGCGGGCACTTCGCGGCGCTGGAAGAGCCGCGCGCGCTCGCGGCCGAGATCACGGCCTTCTTCAGCGCGTTGCAGTAAGCACGAGCTCCAGCGCGGCGCGCGCGAAGCGCCACATGTTGGCCTCGCGATCGGCGCTCGCGGTCTCGAGCGTGGTGACGAGCTCCACCGGTCCGCTCACCGCGAAACAGGCGTGGCCGGGCGCGTCGCCATAGCGATTGCCCGTCGGGCCGCTCGCGCCGGTCTCGGCGAGTCCCCAGCTCGCGCCGAGCCGCTCGCGCACGCGCCGTGCGACAAGGCGCGCGTACGGCTCGCTGGCAGAGCGCATGCCGCCCAGCTCGGCGACCGTGATCCCCAGCAGCGCTTCGCGGGAGGCGCGCGTGTAGATGATGCCGCCGCCGAGGTAATAGCCCGAGGCGCCGGGCACCGCAACAAGGGCCGCGTTGATCAGGCCGCCGGCGGACGATTCGGCCACTGCGATGGTGTCCTTGCGCTGCTTGAGCCGCGCGGCGATCTGTGCAGCGAGCGCCTGCAACGACGCCATGCTTTCCTCCGTCACCGCGCGAGTATAGGATCAGCGCCCATGCGCTGGGCTTTGCTGCTCGCAATGCTCGCCGCCGCGCCGGCGGGCGCGCAGGAGTACCTGAACGAGCGCCAGCTCCTCGGCATGCGCCTGTTCAATCAGTCCTGCCGCGTGTGCCATACCAAGCCGCAGCTCACGAGCGTGCAATACGGTCCGGCGCTCTCGCGCGCTTCCCTCGGCGGCAACGACGACGCGTTGCGCACTTTTGTCGCCAATGGCAGCGCCAAGATGCCGGGCTTCAAGTACCACTTCAAGCCGGCCGAGATCGACGCGCTCGTGGCCTACCTCAAGACGATTCCCAGCCCCGACTAGCCGACGGAGGAGTTATGCGCCTTGCGCTTTTGATCCTGCTTGCGACGGGCCTCGCGCACGCCGAAAGTCGTCTTGGCGGCACCATCGTGTCGGCAAGCGGCGAGAAGATGGCTGGCGTCACCGTGTCGGCGAAAGCCGGCACCATCACCACCAGCGTCTTTACCGACAAGGCGGGCAATTTCGAGTTTTCGCCCCTGCCTGCGGGCAGCTATCGCGTCTGGGCGCAGGCGATCGGCTACCAGACGGCGCGCACCGCGCTCGAGCTTTCCGCCGACCGGCGCATCGAGCTCAAGCTCGCGCGCAACCGCGATCCGGAGCAGACCTACCGCCAGCTGCCCGGCAACCTCGCGCTCGACGCGCTGCCGGAAGCGACCGAGCAGGACAAGCGCATGAAGCAGCTCGTGCGCAACGACTGCACCAGCTGCCATACGGCGAGCTATCCGTTGCAACACCGATTCGATGAAGCCGGCTGGAACGCCATCATCCAGCTGATGAAGAATGCGAATGTCTACGGCAGCTATGTCGGTGACGAGCGCAAGCCCTCCGGCATTCTCGACCACCACCAAAAAGAGCTCGCTGCCTATCTCGCGCGCGCGCGCGGACCCAACGGCACGCCCAAGCTCGCGCTCGAGCCGCGCCCGAGCGGCGAGGCGGCGCGCGCGGAAATCCGCGAATACGACCTGCCGCTCGATCCGGATGCGGGGCTGCCGGCCAACTTCCGGCAGAACGACGGCTCGGACTGGTCGCTCGGTACTCCGTCGGTGATGATTCCCGGCTGGGGCGTGCACGACGCGTGGCTAGACGACGCAGGGCAGGTCTGGTTCACGTGCAACATCCCGAACAAGCAAACGTCGATCGGCCGCGTCGACACCAGGACGGGCATGGTGAAGCTCTACATGATTCCCGCGAAGAACGGGCTCGCCGCGCAAAGCCACGGCATGACGCGCACGCCCGACGGCACGATCTGGTTCAACCTCAACCCGGGTCGCGGCGGCCTCGGACGCCTGGATCCGAAGACCGAGAAGATCGATGTCTTCATCCCGCCCGAGGACATGTCGCCCACGGGCGGGGCGACGACGGTCGACTACGATGGCAAGGGCCGCATCTGGGTGTCCGCGCCCGACGGCGTACTGCGCTTCGACCCGCAGACACAGCAATGGACCGGCTACAAGACGGCAAGCTACAAGCTGCCCGGCGGCACGGGCATCACCTATGGCGCGGCCGCCGATCGCACGGGCAACGGCTACTGGGCGGTAATGATCCACGACATCATCGGCGTGGCCGACGGCGAGACCGGCAAGGTCTCCGAGATCAAGCTCGCGCCGGTGCAAAGCGAATGGACGCGCGCGAGCGCCGCGGAGCGCGAGTTCTACAAGACCTACAGCCAACCCGATTTCAACAATCCGCTGCCCTATGCACAGGGGCCGCGCCGCATGGGCACCGACAAGAACGCCGACGTGCTCTGGGTCGGCAACTCGTGGGGCGCGAGCCTCGCGCGTATCGACACGCGCACGCGCGAAGTGACCTATGTGCCGCTGCCCAAGCGCATGCAGCCTTACCACGTACACGTCGACTCGAGGCACCGGGCGTGGACCAACCTGTGGGGCGCCGATCGCGTCATGCGCTACGACCCGCAGACGAAGAGCTGGGCGGCGTTCGACCTGCCGACGCGCGGCGCCGAGCCGCGCTACATCTCGGTGCACGAAGCGACCGGCGAGCCGGTGAAGGTAGTGCTGCCTTACTTCCGCGCGCGCAAGATCGCCGTCATCACGCTGCGCGAGTAGGAAGCCGTTCTCCGGCTAGTAGGCCGTTGTCCTAAGTCGCGCGCCGGTCGAGCCCCGGATACGGCTCGTCGCGCAGGCGCCGCTCGGGCCCGGTATACCCGCGCCGGCGCGGATCCTGGTAGATGCGGCCGGGCGCGCTCGG
>DASSLQ010000093.1:0-12291 GCA_035689325.1 Burkholderiales bacterium
TATATGCGTCCAGTTACGGAATTCCGACCCGGGGTCGAAATTCTGGTCTGCTACGCTTCGCCTTCCCCTCATGAGCGTCCAGGAACGACTGCGAGCGCTATCCGGCGATGCGCTGCGCGGCATGCGCCGCGGCATCGAGAAGGAGAGCCTGCGCGTGCGCCCGGACGGCATGCTGGCGCAGACGCTGCACCCGCAGGCGCTCGGCGCCACGCTCACCCACCCGCACATCACCACGGATTTTTCGGAATCGCAGCTCGAGCTCATCACCGGCCCGCACGCGAGCGTCGAGGCGTGCCTCGAGGAGCTCACGCACATCCACCAGGTCGTCTACAAGCACATCGGCGAGGAGATCCTGTGGTGCGCGAGCATGCCGTGCAACCTGCCCGCAGATAACCTGATCCCGATCGGCCGCTACGGCACGTCGAACGTGGGCCGCGCGAAGACGGTGTATCGCCTCGGCCTCGCGCACCGCTACGGCCGGCGCATGCAGGCAATCTCCGGCATCCACTACAACTTCTCGCTGCCCGGCGCCGGCGACGAGCAGTACTTCGGGCTGATCCGCAACTTCCGCCGCCATTCGTGGCTGCTGCTTTACCTCTTCGGCGCCTCGCCCGCCGTGTGCTCGAGCTTCGTCGCCGGGCGCCAGCACGAGCTCACGCAGCTCACGCAGGAAACGCACTACGCGCCCTACGGCACTTCGTTGCGCATGGGGCGCCTGGGCTACCAGAGCGACGCGCAGGCGTCGCTCAGCGTGAGCTACAACGACCTGAAGCATTACACCGCCTCGCTCTACGAGGCGCTCACGGTGCCCTATCCACCGTACGAGAAGATCGGCCTGCGCAACGACGACGACTACAGGCAGCTGAACACCACGCTGCTCCAGATCGAGAACGAGTTCTACAGCTCGATCCGCCCGAAGCGGCGCATCAAGCGCGGCGAGCGACCGCTGCATGCGCTGCGCAGCCGCGGCGTCGAATACGTCGAGGTGCGCCTCATGGACCTCGACCCGTTCGTGCCGATCGGCATCACCGAGCCGACCTGCCGGTTCCTCGATGTATTTCTCCTGCACTGCCTGCTAAGCGACAGCCCGCCCGACACGCCGCGCGAGATCCGCGAGGTGCGCGACAACCTGCAGCGCGTGGCCCATCGCGGCCGCGAGCCGGGGCTGCGCCTCGCGCGCAACGGCAAAGACGTGCCGCTCGGCGACTGGATGCGCGAGGTGCTCGCGCAGTGCGAACCGATCCCAGAGAAAATCGACGCCCGCCTTGGCGGTGCCGCCTACCGCGACGCGTACGAGGCCATGCTCAAGCTCGCGGCGGACGCGGACCAGACGCCCTCGGCGCGCGTGCTGCACGCGATGTCACGCAATCACGACAACGCGTTCGTGCGCTTCGCGCTCATCGAGTCGACGCTGCATAAATCCACGCTGCAGCACCGCGAGCTGCCGCGCGACGTGCGCGAGCGCTTCACGCGCCTCGCGCAGGAGTCGATCCTCAAGCAGCGCGAGCTCGAGGCGGCCGACGACATCGACTTCGAGACCTTCCGCGAGCGCTATCTCGCAGCCGATCAGCTGCGCGTGTAACAGTCGCGGAAGAAAATAAACGGCCTGCCCGGCGATGCTCCGCGTCTAGTCCGCGCGGGCCTGCTTCAGACTGAGCGACACCGGAAAGTCGAGCGCTTCGCGCTTGAAGGGCTGAGCGGTGTACTTCACCTGCACGCGGATATCCTTTAGCGCGCCGTCTTTGAGCGCGGCCTCGGGGAAATCGACGTCGACGTCGCGGCTGAGATTCTCGCCTGGCTCGAGGTGCGCCGAGCTCGAGCCGTACGCCTCGGTGAGGCTGATCTGCGGCGGGGTCCTCCCCACTTCGAGCTGGATCGGCTGGCCGTGCGCGTCGAGGTAGACGAGCTTGCCGCCGCCGAGCATCACGCTCTGGTCGGGCGAGAGGTTGCGCAGCATGAGCTTGCCGGAAAGGTGCGGCGGCGTATCGACGCGCCCCGTGCCTTCCTCCACGCGCTCGAGGACCTTGAGGCCGCTCAGCTCGCCGGCGACGATCCCCGCCTTTACCTTGAGCGAGTCGGGCGTGACGCTGAACACCTTGTCGTTGATGGCCGGCGCCGCGGTCTGCGCCGCCTTCGGACTGCACCCGGCGGCGAGCAGCGCGCAGGCTGCGGCGGCAAACGGGCTTATGCGAATCAACATGTCTCCTCCTGTCTTTGGACTGCCGCGGAGAATAGGCGCGACGTGCTTAAGGCTGGCTTAAGGTCTTGGGTGCCAGCAATGCAGGGAGGTATAGGGGATGCGCCGGCTCGCCGGCGTCGGTGACGCGCAGCGCATGCAGCTTGACGCCCTCGGCGCGCAACATTTTCAGCACGTGCGCGGAGCGCTCGCGATGCGCGCCGTGGTTGCCCCACGCGCACACCACGATCGCCGCCTCGCGTGCCGCGCGCAGGATCGCCGCGTCGTTTGCGCGGCCGACCGGCTCGCGCGCCATCTTCATCTCGTCGGGATCGGTCGCGCGCCAGCCGAAGAGGTTCGTGACGATGAGCGCCCCGTAGCCCCAGCGCTCGGCGTAGAGGCGCGCACGGGTGCAGGAGGGATCGAGCCGCAACTCGTCAGCGGTGCTCGGGTTGAGCATCAGGAAGTTGGCCGCCGGCCGCGCTGCGTCCCAGCGGCGCCAGAGCAGGTAACGCCAGCGGCGGCAGCGCGAGAACACCGCGCCGGTATCGCCCACGATCACCGCCATAATGGCGGCATTCTATGAGCAGCAAGGTGTTTCTCGACTACACGCAGGAGGAGCTCGACCGCGCGTACGACCAGGCGGTTTATGCGCCGAACCGCGACCAGCTGCTCGCGCGGCTCGCGCACACCAGCGAGCTCACCCGGCGCCGTCTTGGCCCGCCGGAGCGACAGGCATACGGTGAATTGGCGATCGAAGGCCTCGACCTGTACCGCACGAAAGCGCAGCGCGCGCCGATCTGCGTCTTCGTGCACGGAGGCGCGTGGCGCGCGGGCCTCGCGCGCGACTATGCATTTCCGGCGGAAGTGTTCCTGCGCGCGGGCGCGCACTACGCGGCGCTCGACTTCAACAACGTGCTCGAGACCGGCGGCGACCTCATGCCGATGGCCGAGCAGGTGCGCCGCGGCATCGCCTGGGTGTGCCGCAACGCCGAGCGCCTGGGCGCCGATCCGCGGCGTGTGTACGTGACGGGCACCTCCTCCGGCGCGCATCTTGGCGGCGTTGCCGCGACCACCGACTGGACGCGCTACGGGTTGTCGCCAAATCCAATCCGCGGCTATACGCTCGCGAGCGGCATGTACGACCTGCGCGGGCCGCGATTGTCAAAGCGGTCGGCTTACGTGAAGTTCACCGACGACGCGGAGCAGGCGCTCTCGCCGCAGCGCCACCTCGAGCGCGTCAACGCGCCGATCGTCCTCCTGTTCGGCTCGCTCGAGACGCCGGAATTCCAGCGGCAGACGCGCGACTTCGCGGACGCGCTTACCCGCGCCGGCAAGTCATGCGAGCTGATCCGCGCCGAGGGCTACAACCACTTCGAGCTCACCGAGACGCTCGGCAATCCGTACGGCCCGCTCGGTCGCGCGGTGCTGGCGCAGATGAAGCTGAATTCCGACCCCGGGTAGTAATTGCCTGGCGCCGCTCGAGCGGCAGGTCCAGAAATAATTGCGACCCCGGGTCCGAATTCCTAGCCGCGCATCTCAGCCGATTTCGATCGGCACGAAGATGCTGGCGTCGCCGCGGCGCACGAGCAGCGCCACCGAGCCCTTCGCCTTCTCCACCTGCCGGCGCAGGTCGTCGGGCGACTTCACCGGCGTGCCGTTCACCGCAGTGATGACGTCGCCCGGCCGGATGCCGGCGCGCGCCGCGGGGCCGCCGACCTGCTCGACCACGACGCCTTGCGGCGCGCCGAGCTCTTTGCGCTCCTCGGGCGAGAGCGACCGCACCGCGAGCCCGAGCTTGCCGCCTTTGTCGGTGTCGCCGCCGCCGGGCTTCGCTTTCGCGACCTGGTCCTCCTTCAGCTCGGCTACCGCGACGTTGAGGGTCTCCTTCTTGCCATCACGCCACACCTCCATCGCCGCCTTGGCGCCGGGCTTGGTCGCCGCGACGAGCGGCGGCAGCTGGTTGGAGTTGTCGATCGGCTTGCCGTTGTACGACAGGATGACGTCGCCCGGCTTGAGGCCGGCCTTCTCCGCCGGCCCGCCGGGCTCCACCGCCGAGACGAGCGCGCCCTGCGGCCGCTCGAGGCCGAAGGACTTCGCGAGCGTGGCATTGAGGTCCTGGATGCCGATGCCGATGCGCCCACGCTCGACCTTGCCGGTCTTGAGCAGCTGCTCGGCCACCGTCGAAGCCACGTCGATCGGGATCGCGAACGCGACGCCCATGTAGCCGCCGGTGCGCGAGTAAATCGCGGAGGTCACGCCGACCACCTCGCCGCGCATGTTGAAGAGCGGCCCGCCCGAGTTGCCCGGATTCACTGCCGCGTCCGTCTGGAGGAACGGCACATAAGTGCCTTCAGGCAGCGAGCGCGATGTGCCGCTCACGATGCCGGCGGTGACGGTATTTTCAAAACCGAACGGCGAGCCGATCGCGAGCACCCATTCGCCCACGCGGATCCGGGACGGATCGCCGAGCTTCACGGTCGGCAGGTCCTTCGCGTCGATCTTCACTACCGCGACGTCGGTGAGCCGGTCCACGCCCGACACCTTGCCCTTGAACTCGCGCCGGTCGGAAAGCTTGACCCGCACTTCGTCGGCGCCTTCCACCACGTGCGCGTTCGTGAGCACCACGCCATCCGCGTGCACGATGAATCCCGAGCCCATGCCCTGCATCGGCATGCGCGGCATGGGCTGCTGGAAGCGGCGGAAGAATTGCGAGAGCGGATTGTCCTCGTCGTCGTCGCCGCCGCCGCCCGCGTCTCCGCCAAAGGGCGACTGCGCGCGCGGCGAGACGACCTTTGTCGCGGTGATGTTGACCACCGCGCCTTTGTTGGCATCGACGATCGCGGCGAAGTCGGGAAGCGTCTGCATCGCCCCGCCGGAAGCGGAGGCGCCGGGCTGCGGCGTCGGCGCGGTGTTGCCCGCCGCGGGTACGTTGACGCTAGCCGGCGGCGCGCTCGCCTTGACGGGCTCTTCCCTGGTGCAGCCGCCGGCAAGCAGCGTGGCAGCGGCGACGGTAAACAGCAGGATCTTGAACTTCACGTGCGCCTCCATCGGGTGTGCGGCTTAGAGCCGATCTGGAGGCGCAAGTTGCGCGCCCGCTTCAGGCGGCCATGCGCCTGGGCCGCCCACGCGCCCGGTGCAGAGGCGCGGCGCGCGCGACGTGATACGCCGCGGGCGGCTGCTCGATCACCGTGCTGAATGGACTACGCACCGCGAGCGTGCCGAAGACCATCCCGTCCTGCAGATCTTCGGTTAGAAGGACCAGGCAATCCTGCAGTTGCGCAGCGGCGACGATCATGCTGTCCCACCATGAGATCTGGTGGCGCCGCTGCAGCTCACGCGCGCGGCGAAGGACGCCTTCATCGATTGGCAGCGGCCGCCAGGCGAAGAACGAAGCGGCGTCATCCCACGCCGCCTCCGCGGGCAAGCGCAGTTTCCGCGTCAAGTTGGAGTAATACTCCGAGAGCACCTGCATGCTGATGCGGCCGCGACGATCGTGCCAGAGCCGGCTGATCCACTCCCGCGCGCGCGCGGTCTTCACCGGCTCCGCACTCTCGTACCCATACAGGAGCACATTCGTATCGACGAACACCGCCGGGCTCACGAGCGCTTGCCTTTCTTCCGCGGCGCCTGCTCGTCGCTCTTGCGCATGGCGGCGCGGTCGTAGAGTTCCTCGCGCGTCAGATATCGCTCGCCAGGGCGCCTCACAGCAACGGGCTTGCGGCTGAGCCAGCGCCGCATCGCGCGCTCGTACTCGTCATCGCCGCGCGTATGCTCGCGCAGCACTTCGCCGACGTAGCGCGAGAGGCTCATGTTGCGCTCCGCCGCCTTCACGCGCGCACGCGCCGCGGTTTCGTCGTCGAGGGTGATGGTGACGTTCTTCATCGGCCGAATAATTACACGAGGACAGTGTAATTATAAGGCCCAGCCGGGAGTACAAATGAAAAAGCCCGGGTTGGCGTTCGCCTTATTAGCCGGGCTTTTGTGTCTCGACCCCGAGGAGGAGGAGTCGGCGAGGCACGGGTCGCAAGTTACGCCGATGCCTCCTATAGGTCTGTGTTCTTTTCCGCACCCGGGCGGGGTCTCCGACTACTGGCGCGCAAGCGGGGATATACGGCGGAAAAAGACGTCGATTCAGTGAACTAGTCGAGGCGCCGCGCCTGAACTACCGCACAATGTCGCCATGACCACTACCGTCCCGAACCACGCCCTGCGGCAGCTGCGAGCGGGCAAGCTCGCCATCGGCCTGGGCCTGCGCCAGGCGCGCACCGTCGACATCGCGCAGATCGCGCAGACCTGCGGCTACGACTGGCTGTTCATCGACTGCGAGCACAACTCGATGGATCTCGACAACGCCTGCCAGATCGCGGCCGCGTCGCTCACCGTCGGCGTGACCCCGGTAGTGCGCGTCGCGGGGCTCGAGCACTGGCACGCCTCGCGTGTGCTCGACAACGGCGCGCAGGGCATCGTCGTGCCGCACGTCGACAGCGCGGCCGAAGCCGTGCGCGTGGCGAGCGCGTGCCGCTATCCGCCGGTCGGACATCGCTCGATGGGCGGCGGGCTGCAGCAACTCGGCTTCGCCTCGATGCCCGTCGGCGAGGCGGCGCGCATCGTTAACGAGGAGACGCTCGTCGTGGTGATGATCGAATCGCCGCAGGGCGTCACCAACTGCGAGGAGATCGCGGCGGTGCGCGGGATCGATGCCCTGCTCATCGGCACCAACGACCTCTGCTTCGAGATGGGCATCCCCGGCCAGTTCAACGATGCGCGCGTGGGCGAGGCATACAAGAGAGTGATCGGCGCGTGCCGCAAGCACGGCAAGTTTCCCGGCATGGGCGGCATGTACACACCCGAGCTGCTCGAGCGCCACATCAACATGGGCGTGCAGCTCATCCTGTCCGGCTCCGACTTCTCGCTCCTGATGCAGGCCGGTCGCGAGCGCGCCGCGCTGGTGCGCGGCTACGAAGGCAAGCGGTAAAAAAAGAAGCCGCCTTGCGGCGGCCTCTGGATGAGCCACCTCCAAGGGAGGGCGGTGGTGGCTCTAGGGAGTTTGATTATTCCATGCCCGCGCCCGGCGTCTATCAGGAAAACAGTACATTTCGAATCCCCTGCTGCTTCGCGCCGTGGCGTACACGCAGTTATCGAAACGTCCCTCGGTACTTACGCCGGGCCCCATAGAATTTTCTTGAACTGTGGCGCGCTTCGCAGAGTTTCAAACGCCGCCTTTGAACTCCGCGATTTTTTCGAAGCGCAATCGCGAAAGGGGCTGTCATCCCCGCAAAAGCGGGGACCAGAAAAAAAGAAGCCGCCCGAAGGCGGCTTCTAGAGAGCCATACCCAAGGGAGGGAGGGTGAATGGCTCGGGGGGGAGCAGCCATTGTCCGAGCCTCGCGCGCGCCTGTCATGTCGCGCCCGCGGTGCATTTTGGGTCAATGCAAAGCGACAGGACCGGCCCGACAATCCCCTGCACCGGGTACTGGTACTCCTGTCACACCCGGAAAACGAAAGCCCCGGCACGGGGCCGGGGCTCGAGGGTCGCGAGGACCTTGCTACTGTACGGTGAGGTCGTTCTTGACCTGCTTGACGCCTTCGACCTTGCGCGCGACCTGGACCGCCTTCGCCCGCTCGGCCCTGGTCTTGACCGCGCCGCTCAGGGTCACCACGCCTTCCTCGGTGGCGACGTGGATCGCCATCACCTTGAGCTCGGGCTCGTTGTAGATCGCCGTCTTCACGCGCGTGGTGGTGCGCGAGTCGGACAGGAAATCGCCCGTGCTGGCGCAACCCGCGACAAGGAGCAGCGTGAAGCTGAGCAGCAGGCCGGTACGTTTGATTGACATCATGTTTCCCTCCTTGGAAAAAGGGCGACCCATTGTCCCAACGGCACCCGCGAATCACGACGCACTTTTTCACGCCGCTACAATAGGCAGGGGAGGAGAACCATGAAGAAGTTGTGCACGCTCGCCGCGCTTGCCGTTGCATTCGCCGCATCCGCGCAGAACTACCCGGCGAAGCCGATCCGCTTCATCGTCGGCTTCCCGCCCGGCGGCTCCGCCGATCCGACCGCGCGCATCATCGGCGCCGCGCTCGCCGAGCGGCTCGGCCAGCCGGTGGTGGTCGAGAACCGGCCAGGCGCCGACAGCGCGATCGGCGCGCAATACGTCGCGCAGCAGGCGCCCGACGGCTACACGCTCGCTTTCGCCTCCAACAGCGCGATGACCGCGGCGGTGACGCTGAAGAAGCAGCCGCTCTACGACCCGCTCAAGGACTTCACGCCGATCGGGCTCGTCGGGCGCGCGACGTTCTTCTTCGACGTCAATCCCGAGGTGCCGGCAAAGACGCTGCAGGAATTCATCGAATACGCGCGCAAGAATCCGGGCAAGCTCAACTACGGCACCGGCAATCCGCTCTCGATCCTGATGATGGTGCAGCTCATGAACGCGGGGAACATCGCGATGGTGCACGTGCCGTACAAGGGCGAAGGGCCGCTCACGCCGGACCTGCTCGCCGGCCGCGTGCAGTGCACCTTCCTCAGCAACCCGGCCGGGGTCAACCTTGCGCGCGAGGGGCGCCTGCGCACGCTCGCCGTGGCCGCCGACTGGAGGAGCGGGCTGATGCCCGACGTGCCGACTTTCGCCGAGGCCGGCGTGCCGCAGGTCACCGTGCGGCAGTGGGCCGGCGTCTTCGGCCCGGCGAAGCTGCCGCGCGAGATCGTCGAGCGCCTGAACCGCGAGCTGAACGTCATCGTCAAGCGCAGCGACGTCATCGAGAGGATGCAGAGCTACGGCTACGCGACCGAGGGCTCAACGCCCGAGCAGCTCTACGACATCAACCGCACGGACCTCGCGCTCTGGAGGAAGCTCATCGCGGATGCGGGACTAGAGCTGGACTGAAGAATTCGGGGACGGAGCCCGAACTACGATCGGTCGCATGTGGCGGAAGTTCGGGCTCCGTCCCCGAATTCCGCTACTGCAGGTTCCACCCCTCGCGCGCGGTGACGATCACCTGCGCGTAGGCGAGCG
The DNA here is from genome assembly GCA_035689325.1 of Burkholderiales bacterium. GTDB lineage: Bacteria > Pseudomonadota > Gammaproteobacteria > Burkholderiales > SG8-39 > SCGC-AG-212-J23. The sequence goes on from DASSLQ010000093.1 coordinate 9,195, forward strand.
CGTAGACCTCCGGCGCGACGCCGGCCGTTTCGAGCACGAGCGTGGTGGACCAGTTGCAGCCCGCCGCGTCCGGCCGTGCGAGCGGCATGACGTCGACGACGCGCACGCGCTCGCAGCCCTCGCAGGTCTGGATCAGCGTGGTGAGCCGCCGGAGGAGCTCGGCGCGAGAGAGCGTAAGGCGCCCGGAGTTCTCCACGGCGGCGAAAACGAAGTTGACGTCGGTGTCTTCGGGGTCCGGGGCCGCGGTGCCTGGCGCGCTCATGGTGCGGCGGCCATTGTAGCCAGGCTCCGAATTTCCCGAAAATCAGGATTTTCGGAAATCGGGGTCAGGCACCAATTTATCGCGCGAGCGGATCCGGCCGTAGCTGCAGCTTGATCGCCTTGGGCCGGTTCGCCTTGCCGCCCTCGAGGTGGAAGTTGACGCGCGTGCCCGAGGTGGTCCAGAGCGCACGGCCCTTCCAGCCCGCGGCCGGATCGTCGATGCGCCCGTCGACGTTCTTCGGGAACACACCGGAGGGCCACGGCAAGCGCAGCGTCACGAACTTGCCGTCGACGTACGGCATGATCGAATCGGAGCCGTTGCCCATCGCGATCGGCACGTCCGCGCCCAGGCCGAGCACGTTGAAGCGATCGACCCACACGTAGTAGCTGATCTCCGCGCTCCCGGGATCCTTCACGTCGGGTAGTTGCGGTCCGGGGAACGGGTGCAGCGTCCAGCCCTCGGGGCAATGCTTCCCGGTAGCGGTCGGCCCGTTCAGCACCTTGCACTTGCGCCGGTCGAACTCGCCCAGATGCCCGCTCGAGAGCGCCACCCAGTACACGCCCTTCGAATCCACATCGCCGCCACGCGGCCCGTAGCCCGGCAGCGGCGGCTCGTACACCTCGGTGAGCGCGGTGTTGATCGGATCCGGCCCCGGCACCAGGCGAATGATCGCGCCCGGATAGCCGATCACCGTGCCCCACACCGAACCGTCGTGCAGATCCGGCGAGATCGCGTACGGGTTCAGCATCACCTGCTTGTCCTTCGCCGGATCGAGCGGCTGGTCGTGCGCCACCCATTCGCCGCGCTTGCCATCGCCGTTCGTGTCGAGGATCAGCGGCGTCCACGCCTGCGACGTGCGCTCGTCCTTCGTCTGCTCGTACTTCTTGACGTCGAGCCAGCCGATCACGCCCGGCCCGACAACTCCCGCGCTGGTCCACAGCACGCCGTTGTTATCGAAATTCAAGTGGTGCGTCGGGAAGCAGGTGCGGACGAGCGTCCACTGGTTGGTGTACGGATCGAACATGCCGAGATGCCGGTTCGCGCCGCCGTTCAGCGGAAACGCCTTCGCCGCCGGCACATCCGAGCCGGCCTTGCACCAGTCGGGATTCGCATCCGGCGTGATGCGCGAGGTGAACCAGGTGCGCGCGCGCTCGTCCATCATCGGGTTGTGGTTGAGCGTGTGGCCTTCCCAGTAGGGCTTGTCGCCCCACCACGCCGACACGCCGAACGGCAGCGACTTCACCGACGGCGTGTTCGGGTCGCGCAGCGGGTGCGGCAGGTCGATCGCCTTGTTGGTGCGCGAATCGACCACCGCGACGATGTCCGTGCTGTCCTCGGGCGACGCGTACACCGCGCCATTCGGATTCACGCGCGGATTGCGCCGGTCCGTAGAGACGAGATCGTGCAGGTAGAACTGCGGCGCCGAGAAGTCCCACATCGTGATGACGAGGTTCCGCTCGATGCCCTGCGGCCGCGCCGGCTTGGCGAACGGTAGCTCGCCCTTCGCGATGCGGTCCGTCCAGTCGGCGAAGTTCGCGATCGCGCGCTCGCCGTCGAGCCGGCTGATGTCGCGCGCCATCAGCGCCTGCGCGCTGCCCGCGCGCAGCCGCTGGCGCCACGCCTCGCGCGAGTCGCCCTTGCCCATCTGCATGAAGAGCTCGGGCACGTGCCGCATGCCCGGCGTGCCGAGCGCGTGGCACGACTGGCACGCGCCTTCCTTGATCGTGTTCAGCCACTGCTGCTGGCTCTGCACCGGCCCGAGCGGGAACTCATTCGCCGCGGGCACGTGCAGGAGCGAGAACCAGTACATCGCCGGATAGATCTCGGCCGCCTCCTTGGCCGACGCCACGCGCCCCGCGCGCAGGTTCAGCGTTGCTCCTGGCCGCGCCGGCACCTTGGCTGAATCGACGAGCCCGTAGCCGCGCACCCACACCTGGTAGCTCGCCTGCGGCAGATCCGGAATCGCGAAGCGCCCCTGGTCGTCGGTGACGACGATCTTGGTGTACTTGGTCGCGAGATCCGTCGTCTCCGCGATGACCCACACGCCCGCCTCGGGGCCTTTGTCACCCGTCACCACGCCGACGATGTCGTCGCCTTCGGTGACCGGCGACGGCGCGATCGCCACGCGCTGCGCCTGGCAGCCGACCATCGCGAGCGCGATGGCGACCAATACGCTGCTGAATTTCATGCGCCGCCCTCCTCGACGCCGATCGTACTAAACGCTCGAGGGCCCCGTGCGGGGCGTTTCGCAACGACAATGCGCGCCATGGATGCGCTGAGCGCCGCCGCCGCGCTGATCAGCCTCGCCGCGCTCTTCAGCTGGCTCAATCACCGCTACATCCGGCAGCCGGCGAGCATCGCGCTCCTGCTTTTCTCGCTCGCGCTGTCGCTCGCGCTGGTGGCGCTCGGCAAGCTCGGCGCCGGCTCCGAGCGCTACGTGCAGCACGCCATGGCCGGCGTGCAGCTCGACCGTGCGCTCCTCGACAGCATGCTCTCCTTCCTGCTCTTCGCCGGCGCGCTGCAGGTCGACCTGGGCGAGCTCGAGCGGCGCAAGTGGGCGATCGGATTTCTCGCGAGCCTCGGCGTGCTGGTCTCGGCGCTGCTCGCGGGCGGCGCGCTGTGGCTGATCTTCCGCGCGCTCGGCCATCCGCTGGCGCTCGCCTGGTGCCTCGTTTTCGGCGCCCTCATCTCGCCCACCGACCCGATCGCCGTGCTCGGCATCCTCAAGACGGCCGGCGCCGAGCGCGCGCTCGCCGGGAAGATGGCGGGCGAGGCGCTGCTGAACGACGGCTTCGGCGTGGCGCTCTTCGTGCTCTTCCTCGGCATGGCCGCGGG
>DASSLQ010000094.1:0-24328 GCA_035689325.1 Burkholderiales bacterium
TCAGCGCGCCGTGCTGCTGCTCGTAACGCTGGAAGAGATGAGCTACGAGGAGGTGGCGCGCACGCTCGGCATTCCGATCGGCACGGTCATGTCGCGCCTGTCGCGCGCACGCGAGAAACTGCGCGCGATGATGCTCGGGCAGAGTCCCGCCACCAAGCTGAAGGTGGTCAAGTGAACGAGCTGCCCGTGAGCGAAGCCGAGCTGCAGGCCTACGCCGACGGCCGGCTGACGGCCGAGCGTCGCGCGGTTGTCGAAGCGTGGCTCGCCGCGCGTCCGGAGGAGGCCGAGCGCGTCACGGCGTACCAGCGCCTTGGACGCGAAGTGCGCGCGGCGTACGAGACGATGCTCGCCGAGCCCGTGCCGGCGCGCCTCGCCCGGGCGGCAACGCGACGTTTCGCCTGGGGGCGCGCGGCGGTGATCGCCGGCTGGATCGCGCTCGGCGTCGCCATCGGCGCGCCGGCGGGCTGGCAGCTAAGGCCCGAGCGTCCGCTGGCGCAGGCGGCTCCCGACGGCACGCTCATCGCGCGCCGCGCGGCGGTCGCGCATGCGACGTATTCGCCCGAGGTGCGCCATCCGGTCGAGGTGGGCGCAGACGACGAACCGCATCTCGTCGCCTGGCTCTCCAAGCGCCTGGGAATGAAGGTGCGCGCGCCGAAGCTCGACGAAGCGGGCATGTCGCTCGTCGGCGGACGGCTGTTGCCCGGAGAGAACGGCCCGGTGGCGCAGTTCATGTACCAGTCGCAGAACGGCAAGCGCCTGACGCTTTATGTGCGCACGGAAGCGTCGCGCAATCGCGAGACGGCTTTCCGCTACGCGCGCGAAAACAATGTCGGCGTGTTCTACTGGATCGACCGTGAAGCCGGCTACGCGCTCGCCTCGGCAGACCTCAGCAAGGACGAGCTGCTGCGGCTCGCCAACCTCTGCTACAAGCAGCTCGAGCCCTAGCGCGCGAGCGACGCATTGAGCGCGGTGGCGAGCGCCGCTTCGCCGCTGACGAGCGCCTTCCAGGCGAGTTCCAGGCCCTTGCGCTTTCCCTTGGGCACGAGCTTGAGCCCCTCGGGGCCGATCGTGAGCATGTAAGGCTGGCCGTCGATGCTTACTTCACGGCGCAGCTGCTTGTCGAGTTTGGTCGCCATAGGGCTTAGAGCCGCGCCCGGCTATTCAGTTGCGCGCTTCAACCCCTGGAAAAGCCGCACCAGCGCCGGCAGCTGGTAATTGGCATTGAGGCCGCTCGGGTTGGGCAGCACCCAGACGCGCGCGCCCTCGAAGCGCACCGGCTGTTCGCCGATCGCCGCGCGCGCAAGGCCAAAGGCATGGCAGTACGCGCCCATGCCGAGAAACGCCACCACGCGCGGCCGCAGGCGCCGCACCTTGGCGGCAAGGCGCGCGCGGCCGGCGATGAACTCCGCGCGCGCGAGCTCATCGGCGGTCGCGGTGGCGCGATTGACCAGGTTGGTGATGCCATAGCCGCGCTCGAGCAGCGCGCGCTGCTCGGAGGGGTGCAGCAACCGGGTACTGAAGCCCGCCGCGTGCAACGCGGGCCAGAAGCGGTTGCCGGGCCGCGCAAAGTGGTGCCCCGTGGCCGCGGTGTAGAGCCCGGGATTGATGCCGACGAAGAGCACGCGCAGTCGCGGTGCGACCACATCGCGAATGCCTTTGCCCTGGGCGGCCGCGAGCTCCGCGGATGTCGGCTTATGCCGGGCGGATGAGGTAGCCGCCCGATTTCTCATCCGGCTCGAGCTTTACCAGGCCGCGGCTCTCCGCTTCCTCGAGCAGGTCGGAAAAGGCGCGAAAGCCGTAGTACGACTCATTGAAGCCGGGCTTCCTGCGCTTGAGCGCCTGCTTGACCATCGAGCCCCAGATGCGCTCGTCCTCGCCGCGCTCGGCGATGAGCGCGCCGAGCGTTTCCACGATCAGATCGAACGCTTCCTGCTTCTTGTCCTCGCCGGCGGGCGCCGACTCGCGGCGCTTCTTCGCCGCGCGGCGCTTCTGTTCGTCCGCGCGCACCAGGTCGTCGTAGTAGATGAACTCGTCGCAGTTGGCGATCAGCAGGTCGGAGCTCGAGTTCTTGACGCCGACGCCGATCACGGTCTTCGCGTTTTCGCGCAGCTTGGACACCAACGGCGAAAAATCCGAGTCGCCGCTCACAATGACGAAGGTGTCGACGTGCGACTTGGTGTAGCAGAGGTCGAGCGCATCGACCACCAGGCGGATGTCGGCGGAGTTCTTGCCCGACTGGCGCACGTGCGGGATCTCGATCAGCTCGAACGCCGAGGCGTGCATCGCCGCCTTGAATTCCTTGTAGCGGTCCCAGTCGCAGTAGGCTTTCTTTACGACGATCGAGCCCTTGAGCAGCAAGCGCTCGAGCACCTTCTCCATGTCGAACTGTGCATAGCGCGCCTCGCGCACGCCGAGCGCGACGTTCTCGAAATCGCAGAACACCGCGAGATTACGCGCCTCTTGGTTGCCTGGCATGTGATTGCCTCGCCTCCTGCGGCCGGTGGAGCCAGGCCTGCAGGCGCTCAAAGTAGATGTAGATCACCGGCGTGATGTAAAGCGTGATCACCTGCGACAACACGAGCCCGCCGACCACCGCGAGGCCGAGCGGCATGCGTGCGCCGCCGCCCGCGCCAAAGCCGATCGCGATCGGCAGGCTGCCCATGAGGGCGGCCATGGTCGTCATCATGATCGGCCGGAAGCGGATCAGGCCGGCCTGGTGGATGGCGTGCTCCGGCGGCATGTTCTCCTTGCGCTGCACCTCGATCGCGAAGTCGATCATCATGATGGCGTTCTTCTTGACGATGCCCACGAGCATCAGCATGCCGACGAACGCGTACATGTTGAGATCGATGCCGAAGGCGCGCAGCGTAAGCACTGCGCCGAGCATCGCCGGGATGAGCCCCGAGAGAATGGTGATCGGATGGATGAAGCTCTCGTACAGGATGCCGAGAATGAGATAGATCACGACGATGGCGAGGAGCAGCAGGATGCCCATGCCCTGCAGCGAGCTCTGGAACGCCTGCGCCGTGCCGGAGAACGTGCCCGTCAGGGTCGCCGGTACCTGGAGTTGCGCCATGCCCGCCTGCAATTGCGCGATCGCCTGCGATAACGCGACGCCGGGCCGCAGGTCGAAAGAGAACGTCACGGACGTCAGCTGGCCCAGATGCGTCACCTGCAGCGGTCCGACGCCATGTGCCACGTGCGCTAGCGCACTAAGCGGCACCAGCGCGCCGGTGGAGGCGCGCACGTACAGCAGCGGCAGCACCGAGGGGTCGCTCTGGTAGCGGGGCGCGAGCTCGAGGATCACCCAATACTGGTTGGTGGCGGTGTAGATCGTGGAAACCTGGCGCGAGCCGTAGGCATCGTTCAGCGCCAGCTCGATCGACTGCGCCGAGACGCCCAGCGCCGAGGCCTTCTCGCGGTCGATCTGCACGGTGACCTGCGGCTGCGTGATCTGCAGATCGCTCGTCACGTCGACCAGGCCGGGCAGCGAGCGCAGCTTCTCCTCGATGCGGGGCGCCCAGTGATAGAGCTCCTCGATGTTCGCGCTGCGCATCACGTATTGGTACGGGCTTTTTGTCAGCTGGCCGCCGATGCGGATCGCCGGCACGTTCTGGATGAACACCTTGCCGCCGAGCACGTTGGCGAGCTTCGGGCGCAGCTCGCGCACGACCTGGTCGGCGGGTTTGCGCTGCTTGAACGGCTTTAGCGTGATGGTGATGCGGCCGACGTTGAGCGAGGGAGAGAAGCCGGTCGCGCCGACGAACGACATCGCCGCCTCCACGTTCGGATCGCTCTGGATTATTTCGGCGACCCTCGCCTGCAGAGCGGCCATGGCGTCGAACGAGATGTCTTGCGGCCCCTCGACGAAGCAGAACAGCTGGCCGCTGTCCTCGCTCGGCAGGAAGCCCTTGGGCGTCGCCACGAGAAACCACCCGGTGAAGCCGAAAAGGGCGAGGAACGCCGCGAGCACCACGCCCCGCCGCGCGAGCGTCCAGCGCAGGCTCACATCGTAGGCGTGCTTCCAGGCATCGAAGGCGCGCTCGAAGGCCATGTAGAGCCGCCCGTGGCGCTGCTCGCCGCGATGCGGCTTGAGGATGCGGCTGCACATCATCGGCGTGAGCGTGAGCGAGACGAGGCCGGAGATCAGCACCGCGGCCATGATGGTCACCGCGAACTCGTGCAGCAGCCTGCCGAGGATCCCGCCCATGAAGAGCACCGGCAGGAACACGGCAGCGAGCGACAGCGTCATCGAGATGATGGTGAAGACGATCTCCCTCGAGCCTTCCAGCGCCGCCTGCAGAACGCCCTTGCCCTGCTCGATATGGCGCGTGATGTTCTCCAGCATCACGATGGCGTCATCGACCACAAAGCCGACGCACAGCGTCAGCGCCATGAGCGAGATGTTGTCGAGGCTGTAGCCGAAGAGATACATGACGGCGAACGTGCCGATGATCGACATCGGCAGCGCCAGCGCGGGAATCACGGTCGCCGGAATGTTGCGCAGGAAGAGGAAGATCACCAGGATCACGAGCATCAGCGCGAGGTACAGCGTGAACTGCACTTCGTCGACCGAGGCCCGGATCGAAACGGAGCGGTCGTAGAGCGTCTGTATTTCTATCGCCGGAGGCACTTCGGCGCGGAACGTGGGCAGGAGCTGCTTCACCGAGTCGACCACTTCCACCGTGTTCGTTCCCGGCTGCCGGAAGATCGCGAGCACGATGCCGCGCCTGCCCTTGAACCAGGCAGCGACTTTGTCGTTCTGCACGCTGTCGATGATCCGTCCGAGCTCGTGCAGCCGGATCGGCGAGCCGTTGCGGTAGGTGACGATGACCGGGCGAAATGCAGCAGCGTCCTGCAGCTGGCCGGTCGCCTGCACGGCGAACATGCGGTCCTTGCCGTATAACGTACCGGTGGGCAGGTTGACGTTGGCATTCGCCACGGCCAGCTCGACTTCGTTGATGCCGATCGAGCGCGCGGCGAGCGCGTTCGGGTCGAGCTGCACCCGCACCGCGTACTTCTGCTGGCCGAACACCTGAACCTGCGCCACGCCGTTGATGGTCGAGATGCGCTGCGCCAGGTTCGTTTCCGCGTACTCGTCCACCGTGGAAAGCGGCAGCGTTTCGGACGTAAGCGCCAGGTAGTACACCGGGAAATCTGCGGGGTTCACTTTGCGGAACGACGGCGGCGCCGGCATCGTCGCCGGCAGCTGTCGCGCGGCCGACGCGATCGCGGAATTCACGTCCTGCGCGGCGGCATCGATATCGCGATCGAGCGAAAACTGGATCGTGATGCGCGAGACGCCCTGGCCGCTCACCGAGCTCATCTCGTCGATCCCGGAGATGGTCGACAACTGGCGCTCGAGCACCGTGGCGACGGCGGAAGCCATCGTCTCGGGGCTCGCGCCCGGCAGCTCGGCCGTGATCTGGATCGAGGGGAAGTCGACATTGGGCAGCGTCGAGACCGGCAGCAGGCGATAGCCGGCGAGGCCAAAGATCAGGATGCCGGCCATCACGAGCACCGTCATCACCGGCCGGCGGATGAACGGCTCGCAGAAGTTCACGCGGGCTCCGCGGCCGGCTTGCCGATCTGCACGCGCGTCTTCGGCCCAAGCCGCAGCTGCCCGCGCGTGACGACGCGCTCGCCCTTGGTCAGACCGCGCGCGACGATGGCGCGCTCGCCGTCGATCTCCTGCACCGCGATCGGCCGCACGTCGGCGACCATATCGTCCCCTACGACATACACGTACTGCCCCTGCGGCCCGCTCTGGATCGCCTGCGACGGGATCACGATCGCGTCGGGTTCTTCGTAGAGCCGCAGGCTGACGTTGACGAACTGCCCCGGCCAGAGCGCCGCGTCGGCATTGTCGTATTGCGCGCGCAGGCGGATGGTGCCGGTCGACGGATCGACGGCGTTGTCGATGAAGACCAGGCGCCCGGCGATCGGAGCGGCGCTCCGGTCCGGCGGGATGACATCGACACGCAGCGGCGAAGCGGCTTGGTACTTGCGGATCTCGGGCAGCTTCTGCTCGGGCACGGCGAAGCTCACGTACACGGGCCGCACCTGGTTGATCACCACCAGCGGATTGACGTCGTTCGCCCGCACCAGGTTACCCGCCTGCAGGAGCACCTTGCCGACGTAGCCTTCGAGCGGCGAGGCGATGGTGCAGTACTCGAGATTGAGGCGCGCGTTCTCGAGTCCCGCCTCGCTCGCCTTGGCGGTGGCCTCTGCGGTCTCGGCATTGGTACGGATCTGGGCGTACGCCTCCTTCGATATGAAATTCTTTTCGAGCAGCTCCTGGTAGCGCCGCTCCTGCGAGCGCGCCTGGTCGCGCGCCGCGCGGTCGCGCAGCGCGTTCGCCTGCGCCTGGCGCAGCGCCGCCTCGAAGGGCCGCGGATCGATGCGAAACAGCACGTCGCCTTTCCTCACCTGCTCGCCCTCGCGGAAGTTGACGGCGACGATCTGCCCGTCGACGCGCGCCTTGACGGCGACGGTCAGGTAGGGCTCCACGTTGCCGATCACCTGCACTCGGACCGGCACCGTCTCCTGCGCCGCTGCGGCTACCATCACCATGACGGCCGGCGGGCCCTTGGCGGCCTTGCGCGCTTCCTTCGCGCGGCTGTCGATGCTGAAATAGGAAGCAGCGCCCGCAGCGGCTAGGACAACAATCAGCGCCGCCCCCATGAACAGGCGGCGGCGGGAGGCAGTCATGTGCGGGGCGGCGTCAAGGAAACGGCGATTGTCATCCTGGAATCTGCTCCGCCGCAAACAGCTCCTCGACCGACTCGCGGCGGCGCACCAGATGCGTATTCCCGCCCTGCACCAGCACCTCCGCGGCGCGCGGGCGGGAGTTGTAATTCGAGCTCATCACCATGCCGTAGGCCCCTGCCGAGAGGATTGCCAGCAGGTCGCCCTCGCGCGCCGCGAGGCGGCGCTCCCGCGCGAGGAAATCAGCGCTTTCGCAGACCGGGCCGACGACGTCGCACAGCATCTCGTCGGCAGCGCTCGCATGCACATTGCGCACCTCGTGCCACGCGTTGTACAGCGGCGGGCGGATGAGGTCGTTCATCGCCGCGTCCACCACCAGGAAACTGCGCGCCGTGCCGGGCTTCACGTATTCCACGCGCGTGATGAGCACCCCGGCGTTGCCCACGATGGAGCGCCCAGGGTCGAAGATCAGTTGCTGCGGCCGCGGACCGAGCGCCGCTAGCGCGCCGCGCACGAACGCGGCGATCGGCTGCGGCGCCTCGCCGTCGCGGTAGCGGATGCCGATGCCGCCGCCGACATCGATGTGCCGCAGCCGCACGCCGGCCGCGGCGAGGCGATTCACCAGCTCGCCGAGCCGCGCAGCGGCCGCGACGAAAGGCGCTGCATCGGTGAGCGACGAGCCGATATGGCAGCCGATACCGACGAGCTCGAGCTCCGGCATGCGCGCGGCACGGAGATACAGCCGCTCGGCGTCGGCGTGCGCAACGCCGAACTTGGTTTCGCGCAGGCCCGTCGAGATGTACGGATGCGTGCCGGCATCGATGTCGGGGTTCACCCGCAGTGCCACGGGCGCGCGGCGGGCAAGCCGCCGCGCGATGCGCGCGACGCGCTCGAGCTCCGCCTCGGATTCCACGTTGATACAGGCGATGCCCTTGGCGAGCGCGAGCTCGATTTCGGCCTCGCGCTTGCCGACGCCGGAAAACAGCGTCTTCCCGGCCTGGCCGCCCGCCGCCAGCACGCGCGCGAGCTCACCACCGGACACGATGTCGAAGCCCGCACCGAGGCGCGCGAGCAGCGCGAGCACCGCGAGGTTCGAATTCGCCTTCACCGAGTAGCACACCAGCGCATTGCTGCCCGCGAGCGCGCCGGTGAACTCGCGGTAGGCGGATTCGATCGCAGCGCGCGAGTAGACATAGCACGGTGTGCCGTAGCGCCGCGCGATATCGTCGAGCGGCACGTCCTCGGCGCACAGTACGCCGTTGCGGTAGTCGAAGGACAAGGCGCGCCTAGCGGTCTTCTTCCGGCGTGGCCGGCGGGTACGGCACGGGCTTGTAAGTGTCGCGCTTTTCGGTTTTCACGCCCGGCGGCGGGTTGTCGCGCAGGTAAAGCGGTCCGCGCTGGCCGCAGCCGGACGCAGCGAGCGCGAATGCCGCGGCAAGGGCGAGTAAACGCATAAAATCACGATGTTAATGGACGAGCGGGAATTTGGGCAGCGCGCCGACGAGGCGCTCAGCCGCATCGAAGCGGCGCTCGAAGCGACGGGCGTCGACGCCGACGTCGAGCTGAAGGAAGGCGGCGTGCTCGAGATCGCATTCGAGGACGGCTCACGCATGGTGATCAATCGCCATGGCGCCGCACGCGAGCTGTGGGTCGCGGCGCGCGCCGGCGGCTTTCACTTCCGCTGGGACGGCGCCGCCTGGCGCGACACGCGCGAAGGCACGGAGCTCTTCGCCGCGTTGTCGAAGCTGGTTTCGGCGCAGAGCGGCCAGAGCGTGCGGCTCGCTCCCTAAGCGGGCGGCTGCAGGACGGGCTGAGGCGCCGGCTGCGCGCCGGGCGAGGGCGGCAAGCCGGGCGTGGGTGGCAAGCCGGGCGCTGGCTGCGCGGCCGGGGGCACCACCGGCTGCGGCGGTGGCTCGGGGCGCAGGACTTCTGGCGGCGGCACGGCTTCCTGGTAGAAGTATTCGGGCACGAGGCGCGTGTCCCCCGGTGTTGGAGGAAACGCCCCGGTCGGTACCACGACAACGCCGGGCGGCATCTCGCGCGGCATTTCCGGAACATCCTTCAGCGCCTTTTCCATGTAGGACACCCAGATCGGCAGCGCCACCACGGCGCCCGTCTGATTCTTGCCCAGCGTCTTGGGCTGATCGAAGCCGACCCAGGAAATGCCGACCAACGCAGGCTGGTATCCGGCGAACCAGGCGTCGACGAACTCGTTGGTCGTGCCGGTCTTGCCGGCGATATCGGTGCGTCCCAGGCGCGCTGCGCGCGCGGCGGTGCCGACGCGCGTCACGTCCTGCATCAGGTTGTCGAGGATGAAAACGTTGCGCGCATCGATGACGCGCAGCGCCTCGTCACCCGAGCGCCGAGGGTCGGCGAGCGCGAGCACGTTGCCGCGGTCGTCGACGATCTTGTGGATGAAGTAAGGCTGCACGAGATAGCCGCCGTTCGCGAACACCGAGTAAGCGCGCGCGAGCTGCCACATCGTGACCGAGCCTGCGCCGAGCGCCATGGTGAGGTAAGGCGGATGACGCTCGGCGTCGAAGCCAAAGCGGGTGATGTACTCCTGCGCGTACTTCGGTCCGATGGCGTCGAGGATGCGGATCGACACCATGTTCTTCGACTTCGCGAGCGCCATGCGAAGCCGCATCGGCCCTTCGAACTTGCCGTCGTAGTTCTTCGGCTCCCAGCGCTGGCTGCCGGTCTCCTCGGCTTCGAGCACGACCGGCTCGTCGGGAATCACGGTGGCCGGAGTGAAGCCTTTCTCGAGCGCCGCCGAGTAGATGAACGGCTTGAAAGCCGAGCCCGGCTGACGCCAGGCCTGGGTAACGTGATTGAACTTCGTGCGGTTGAAGTCGAAGCCGCCCACCAGCGCGCGGATCGCGCCATCGCGCGGGTCGAGCGACACGAACGCGGACTCGACCTCCGGCAGCTGCACGATCTGCCAGTTCTTGCCTTCGTGCACGACGCGAATGATCGAGCCGCGCCGGATGCGCTTTTGAACCGCGGTCTTCGGGTCGAGCGCGCGCGCGGCAAAGCGCAGCCCCTCGCCGCTGATGGTGATCTTGTCGCCGGTACGCAAGGCGGCGTCGATCCCTCGCGGGTCGGCGGACAGCACCACCGCGGCGAGCAGGTCGTCGCTGTCCGAATGGTCCGCGAGCACGTCGTCGTACTCGTCATCGGCGACGGTGGGCTTCAGCTCGACGTAGCCTTCCGGCCCGCGGTAGCCCTGGCGGCGATCGTAGTCCAGTACGCCTTTGCGTACGGCCTCGTAAGCGACTTCCTGGTCCGCCGCACGCAGCGTTGTGTAGACGCGAAAGCCGCGCGTGTAGACGTCTTCCGGGTAATGCTCGGCGAGCGCCTGGCGCACCATTTCCGCCAGATACTCCGCGTGAACTGAGTATTCGCTTACTTCGCGCTTTGCGCGCAACGGCGCTTTGAAGGCCTCGTCATATTGCGCTGCAGTAATGTAGCCCAGCTCGGTCATTCGCCGGAGCACGTACTGCTGGCGCTGCTTGGCACGCTGCGGGTTCGCGATCGGGTTGTAAAGAGAGGGCGCCTTCGGCAGCCCGGCGAGCATCGCCAGCTCGCCCAGGCTCAACTGCCCGAGCGCTTTGCCGAAGTAGATTTGCGAAGCGGCGCCAAAGCCATAGGCGCGCTGCCCGAGATAGATCTGGTTGATGTAGAGCTCGAGGATTTGCTCTTTAGTCAGGCTGTGCTCGATCTTGAAAGCGAGCAGCGCTTCGTACAGCTTGCGGGTGAGCGTCTTTTCCGATGACAGGAAGAAGTTGCGCGCCACCTGCATCGTGATGGTGCTTGCGCCCTGGCGCCGCCCGCCTGCGATCAGATTGGCATAGGCGGCGCGCAGCACGCCGATATAGTCGATGCCCGGGTGCTGGTAGAAGCGCTCGTCCTCCGCCGCAATGATGGCGTTCTTCAATTGCGCGGGCACTTCGGCAATCGAGACCACCGCGCGGCGTTCTTCGCCGAACTCCCCGATCAGCGTGCCTTCCGCCGTATAGATGCGCAGTGGAATTTTCGGCTGATAAGCGGTCAGCGCACCGAGCTCAGGAAGGTTCGGATAGGCGAGCACGATGACCAGCGCGAGCAGCAGCACGGCAGCCGTGCCCAAGCCCGCCAGCAAGGCCAGCGGAAAGCCAAGAAACCGAAGCCACATCGGGAGTTAGACCTCAAAACGCCTTAATTGCGGGCGCCTGAACCCGCGCTGCATCATACCGCTCCGATTCCCGGGGATACTTAACTAGACACCCGCAGGGGTTGTTGTTAGCATTTAACGCCAATTCTACGTATCGCAGCTAAGCCGCGATACGAAAAGGGGAAATAAGGGATGAATTTCGACCTGTTCACGCCCAAGGCGCCTCCGCTCTTTGGACTCGACATCAGCTCGTCGTCGGTCAAGATGCTGGAGATCGTCGAGGCCGGCAAAGATGTCTATCGCGTCGAGCGCTACGCCATCGAGCCGCTTGCACGCGATGCGGTGGTCGACGGCAACATCAACAACCTCGAAGCGGTGACGGATGCCGTACGCCGTGCGCACAAGCGCCTCGGTACGCGCACCAAGCACGTCGCGATGGCCGTGCCGACGGGCGCGGTAATTACCAAGAAGATCGTCGTGCCGGCGAGCCTGCGCGAGACGGAGCTCGAGATCCAGGTCGAGAGCGAAGCGAACCAGTACATTCCGTTCGCGCTCGAGGAGGTGAACCTCGACTTCCAGGTGATCGGGCCGTCGGCCGCGACCCCCGAGGAACAGGAAGTGCTGATCGCCGCCACGCGCAAGGAAAAGGTCGAGGACCGCGTCGCCGTGGCGGAGTCCGCGGGACTGAAGGCGCTCGTCATGGATGTCGAATCGTTCGCGCAGCAGACGGCGCTATCGCTCGTCGTGCAGGCGCTGCCCAATGGCGGCAAGGACCAGAACATCGCCGTGGTCGACGTCGGCGCGAACGTCATGAACGTCACCGTGCTGCGCAACGAGCAATCGGTCTACGCGCGCGAGCAGGCGTTCGGCGGCAACCAGCTCACGCAGGAGATCGTCACGCGCTACGGTATGAGCCCGGAAGAGGCGGAAAACGCCAAGCGCTCCGGCGGCCTGCCCGACGACTTCGAGGCCGAGGTGCTGCGGCCGTTCATGGAGAACCTCGCCACCGAGATCCAGCGCGCGCTGCAGTTCTTCTTCACCTCGACGCAGTATCACAGCGTCGAGCACATCCTGCTCGCCGGCGGCTCCGCCGTGATCCCGGGCCTGGACGAGGTGGTGAACACGCGGGCGCAGGTGCCGACCAGCATCGCCAACCCGTTTGCCCAGATGCAAACCTCGCCGCGCGTGCAGCTGAAGCGCCTCATGGTCGACGCGCCGTCTCTGATCGTCGCCTGCGGGCTCGCCATGAGGAGGTTCGACCCGCAATGAACGCCGCCCGCATCAACCTGCTGCCTCATCGCGCCGAGCGGCGCGCGCGAGCGAAGAAGCACTTTGGCCTGGTATCGGGCCTCGCCGCGGTGCTCGGCCTGGTTATCGTGCTCGCGGTGCACATCACCTACGCGGACCTGATCAGCAACCAGGAGGGACGCAACCAGTTTCTGAAGAGTGAAATCGGCAAGCTCGACAAGGAGATCGCCGAGATCGACAAGCTGAAGGACGAGATCGCGGCGCTGCTCGCGCGCAAGCAGATCATCGAGACGCTGCAGGCCGATCGCGCGCAGACGGTGCATCTGCTCGATGAGCTCGTGAAGCAGATGCCGGAAGGCGTGTTCCTGCGCTCCATCGCGCAGAAGGGCATGCGCGTGCAGCTCCTCGGCTACGCGCAGTCGAACGCCCGCGTCAGCACGCTGATGCGCAACATCGAGGCGTCGCGCTGGCTCGGCGACCCCGAGCTGATCGAAGTCAAGGCGGCGGCGCTCGACAAGCGCCGCGTATCCGAATTCACCATGTTCGTCTCGCTGAAGCGCGCGCCGGTCGAGGCGACGCCGGCGCCGGGCGCGGCGGCGAAGAAAGGCTAGCCATGGCGGTCAATTTCAACGCCATCGTCGAGGAGTTCAAGCGCACCAACTGGAAGGATCCGGGCACCTGGCACACCGTGCCGAAGGTGTTCGTCTGGCTGGTGATCATCGTCGCGGTGCCGGTGGCCGGCTTCCTCGCCGACACGAACTCGCAGATCGATCAGCTCGAAGAGCTGCGCGTCAGGGAAGCTAAGCTGAAGGAGGAATACCTCGCCAAGAAGAAGCAGGCGATCAACCTCGACCTGCATCGGCAGCAGCTGCGCGAGA
This sequence comes from Burkholderiales bacterium, assembly GCA_035689325.1. GTDB lineage: Bacteria > Pseudomonadota > Gammaproteobacteria > Burkholderiales > SG8-39 > SCGC-AG-212-J23. The sequence continues at coordinate 12,988 of DASSLQ010000094.1, forward strand.
TCGACACCCAATTCGGCGCGCTGCTGCGCCAGCTGCCCAACCGCTCGCAGATGGATGCGCTGCTCGTCGACATCAACCAGGCCGGCCTCGGCCGCGGGCTGCAGTTCGACCTGTTCCGCCCGGCGCCCTCCGAGATCACGCGCGACTTTTACGCCGAGCGGCCGATCGCCGTGAAGGTGGTCGGCAACTACCACGACATGGGCGCCTTTGCGAGCGATGTCGGCCAGCTGCCGCGCATCGTGACGCTCAACGACGTCACCATCACGGCGGGCAAGGACAACCAGCTCACCATGGATGCCACCGCGCGCACCTTCCGCTACCTCGATGAGGACGAGATCGCCGCCCAGCGCAAGGCGGCCCAGGCGGCGCGCAAAGGGGCGAAAAAATGAAGCGCTTGCTGCCCATTGCGCTCGGCGCGGGCATCGCGCTCGTCGGCTGCGGCGGCGAAGAGCACGGCGACCTCAAGCAGGAGCTCGCCCAGCTCACCAAGGATTTCCGCGGCCAGGTGCCGCCCCTGCCGCAGGTGAAGCCCTATGAGCCGGTGCCCTATACCAGCGAAGGGCAGGTCGATCCGTTCCGCTCCGAGCGCATCGAGGTGGCGAGCAGCGGGCGCTCCTCTGCCGGGGCGGCGAAGCTCGCGGAGCACGAGAAGCGTGTGAAAGAGCCTCTCGAGGCGTTTCCGCTGGAATCGATCCAGATGCTCGGCACGATCACGCAAGAGAAGGAGACTTTCGCGCTCGTCAAGGCAGGCCCCAACCTCTACCGGGTGAGAAAAGGCAACTACATGGGGCAGAACTTCGGCGTGATTACGTCGATTGACGAAGCGCAGATCAAGCTGAAGGAGCTGGTCCAGGACGGGACCGGCGAATGGGTGGAGCGTACGAGCGCCCTGCAACTCGTGGAAGCCGGCAAATGAGGTCGAGAACGCTGTTGTAGCCCCGCTTCAAATCGTGGAGGCACAAGAATGAAAACGAAAATGCTTCTTTACGTGTGCGCCCTCTGGCTGGCCGGCCTGGGGCTCGCGCTGGCGCAGGCAAACAGCATCGAGGCCTTTGACGTCACGCAACAGGGCGGCAAGACGCTCGTGCGCATCACGACGAAAGAGCCGCTCGCCAGCGTGCCACCCAATTTCGCTGTGACCAATCCCGCGCGCCTCGCCTTCGACTTCCCGAACACCGTGAATGCGCTCGGCCGCTCGTCGCAGGACATCGGCCAGGCCGACCTGCGCAGCATGAACGTGGTGCAGGGCACCGACCGCACGCGCGTGGTGCTCAACCTGCGGCGCCCGGTGTCGCACGAGGCGACGGTCGACGGCCGCAATCTCCTGATCACGCTCTCCGAGCCGCCGGTGGCCGCGACTGCGCCGGGCGGGCAGGTGGCGCGCTTCGCAGACGGGCGCGCCGATACCAAGCACGCGATCCGCGACATCGATTTCCGCCGCGGGCGCGGCGGCGAGGGCCGTATCGTGGTCGATCTCTCCGACACCACTACCGGCATCGATATCCGCCAGCAGGGGCAGAACATCATCGTCGACTTCCTGCAAACGCAGCTGCCGGAAAACCTGCGCCGGCGCCTCGACGTGGTCGACTTCGGCACGCCCGTGAACAACGTCGCCACGTTCCAGCAGGGTCAGAACGTGCGCATGGTGATCGAGCCCAAGGGCCAGTGGGAGCACACTGCCTACCAGTCCGACACGCAGTTCGTGCTCGAGGTGAAGCCGGTGGTGCTCGACACCTCGCGCGGCGCGCAGCGCGGACGCTACACCGGCGAGAAGCTCTCGCTCAACTTCCAGAACGTCGAAGTACGCGCGGTGCTCAACGTGATCGCGGACTTCACCGACCTCAACATCATCACGAGCGACACGGTGACGGGCAACATCACCCTGCGCCTGAAAGACGTGCCGTGGGACCAGGCGCTCGACATCATCCTGCAGACGCGCGGCCTCGACAGCCGCCGCAGCGGCAACGTCATCTGGATCGCGCCGCGCGACGAGCTCGCCACGCGCGAGAAGCTCGCGCTCGAAGCGCAGCAGCAGATCAACGACCTCGAGCTGACGCGCACCGAGAGCTTCCAGATGAACTACCAAAAAGCGCTCGACGTGCAGAAGCTGCTTTCCGACCCGAACCAGCGCATCCTCTCCAAGCGCGGCAGCGCCGTGGTCGACACGCGCACCAATACGCTCTTCGTGCAGGACACGCCCGCGCGGCTCGATGAAGTGAGGAAGCTGCTCGCCAAGATCGACGTGCCGGTGCGCCAGGTGATGATTGAAGCGCGCATCGTCGAGGCGAACGAGACCTTCAGCCGCAACCTGGGCGTCAAGCTCGGCTACCTCGACAACCGCGGGCTGGCGGGCGGCGTGCCTGGCTCGCCGGTCGGCAGCGGCGGGCGCGTGCTCGCGAGCGGTAACTATCTCGGCTCGGGCGAGCAGACCGGGCAGGCCACCATCACGGCCGGCAGCTTCATTCCCGACACGCAGATGGTGGTGCTGCCGGCGAACGGCTTGAACGGCTTCAACGCCGGCTCGCTCTCGCTCTCGATCTTCAACTCGGCGATGGAGCGCTTCCTGTACCTCGAGCTCTCGGCGCTCGAGGCGGACGGCAAGGGCAAGATCATCTCCAGCCCGCGCGTGCTGACGGCCGACCAGGTCGAGGCGGTGATCGAGCAGGGCACGGAAATCCCCTACCAGCAGGCGACCTCTTCGGGCGCGACCTCGGTCGCGTTCCGCAAGGCCAACCTCGCGCTCAAGGTGAAGCCGCAGATCACGCCCGACGGCAACATCATCATGACACTCGACGTGAACAAGGATCAGCCGGGGACGAGCACGCCCGCCGGCGTGCAGATCAACACCAAGCACGTCAAGACCGAGGTGCTGGTCGAGAACGGCGGCACCGTCGTGATCGGCGGCATCTACGAGCAGAACGATCGCACCGATATCACCAAGATCCCGCTGCTCGGCGATCTGCCGCTCGTCGGCTGGCTCTTCAAGAACAGCGCCGTGAGCACCGGCAAGACGGAGCTTCTCGTCTTCATCACGCCGCGCATCATGAACGAGCGCCTGAGCATTCGCTGATTGCCGCTTCGCGCGGCATTGCACGGCCGGGTCTCCCCGGCCGTTTTTGTTCCTACAATGCCGTCATGAACCGGCCGGGCAACCTGTTCCTCGTCGGCATGATGGGCGCCGGCAAGACCACCGTCGGACGCCTGCTTGCGCGGCGCCTGAAGCTGCGCTTCGTCGACTCGGACCACGAGATCGAGCGCCGCTGCGGCGTAAAAGTGCCGACCATCTTCGATATCGAGGGCGAGGCCGGCTTTCGCGTGCGCGAGGCGCAGACGCTGGCGGAGCTCACCGCCCTGGAGGGCATGGTGCTCGCCACCGGCGGCGGCGCGGTGCTGTCGGAGGAGAACCGCCGGCGCCTCGCAAGCCGCGGCACCGTGATCTATCTCAGCGCGCGGCCCGAGGATCTGTTCGAGCGGGTGCGCCAGGACCGCAACCGGCCGCTGCTCGCGACGCCCGATCCGCTGGCACGGCTGCGCGTGCTGCACGCTGAGCGCGATCCGCTGTATCGCGCGATTGCCGACCTCGTGGTCGACAGCGGCCGCCAGAGCGTCCAGGCGCTCGGACGCACGATTGCCGAACAGCTCGCCGCGCGATGGAAACAGTCAGCGTAGCGGCTGCGAGCCGCGCCTACCCGATCCACATCGGCGCCTCGCTCATCGAGCGGAGCGAGCTCTTCGCGCCGCACCTCGGGCCCGGCGTCGCGATCATCACCAACGAGGTCGTCGCACCGCTCTACCTTGCGCGCGTGCGCGCTGCCCTCGAGCGCGCGGGTGCCCGAGCCAGCGAAATCGTGGTTGAAGACGGCGAGCGCGCAAAAGGCTGGGCGACGCTCGATCGCGTGTTCGATGCGCTCCTCGCTGCGCGCCTTGGCCGCGATGCCACGCTCGTCGCGCTCGGCGGCGGCGTGGTCGGCGATCTCGCCGGCTTTGCCGCCGCGGTCTACCAGCGCGGCGTGCGCTTCGTGCAGGTGCCGACCACGCTGCTTGCACAGGTCGACTCCTCCGTCGGCGGCAAGACGGCCATCAACCACCCGCGCGGCAAGAACATGATCGGCGCCTTCCACCAGCCGCATGCCGTGATCAGCGACGTCACGACCCTCGACTCGCTGCCCGATCGCGAGCTGCGCTCTGGCGTTGCCGAGGTGATCAAGCACGGCGCGGCGCTCGATGCACCGTTCTTCAACTGGCTCGAGCAGCACGTCGAGCGCCTCCTCGCGCGCGAGCGCGAGGCGCTGGTCTACGCCGTGCGCCGCTCCTGCGAGCTCAAGGCGGCGGTGGTGGCCGAAGACGAGCGCGAAACCGGCCGCCGCGCGCTCCTCAATCTCGGCCACACCTTCGGCCATGCCATCGAAGCCGCCACCGGCTTCGGTCCCTGGCTCCACGGTGAGGCCGTTGCCGCCGGCATGGCGATGGCCGCCGAGCTGTCGGCGCGCGCGGGCAGCCTGGCGCGCGCCGATGCCGAGCGCATTACCGCCCTTATTTCGCGCGCCGGGCTGCCGATCCGCCCGCCCCGGCTCGCGCGCGAGCGCTGGCGCGAGCTGATCGCTATCGACAAGAAGAGCGCTGCCGGCCGCGTGCGCTTCGTGCTGCTTGATGCCATCGGCCGCGCCTCCCTGCGAGCCGATGTCGATGAGCGCATCGTGGACCAGACGCTCGCCGCGGCGGCGGCGTAATCCTTGTAGTCGCCGCACTAGGCAGGTATATTGAAAGGTCTTTGTGCAGAGCCGCATAACTCCTGCTTTGGCCTAGGATCATGGGCTTAGAACCCCAGGGGCTCTACCGTCCCGAGAACGAGCACGACGCCTGCGGCGTCGGCTTCGTTGCGAACATCAAGGGCAGGAAGTCGCACACCATCGTCGAGCAAGGGCTGACGGTGCTGCGCAACCTTACGCACCGCGGCGCGGTCGGCTGGGATCCGAAGCTGTCCGACGGCGCCGGCATCCTGATCCAGATCCCGGATCGCTTCTACCGCGAGGAGATGGCGAAGCAGGGCGTGAAGCTGCCGCCCGCGGGCCAGTACGGCGTCGGCATGGTGTTCCTGCCGCGCGACCCCGCCTCGCGCATCGCTTGCGAATACGAGATCGAGCGCGCGATCAAGGACGAAGGTCAGCATCTCCTCGGCTGGCGCGACGTGCCCGTCGACAACGCCGATCTCGCGCAGCCCGCGATTCAGCTCGAGCCCGTCGTCCGGCAGGTGTTCATCGGCCGCGGCCGCCGCGTTACCGTTACCGATGCGCTCGAGCGCAAGCTCTACATCATCCGCAAGAGCTCGGGGCACGCCATCCAGGCGCTGAAGCTCAAGCACGCCAAGCAGTTCTACGTGCCATCGATGTCGGCGCGCACGGTCTGCTATAAGGGCATGCTCCTCGCCCATCAGGTCGGCGAGTACTACCTCGACCTCAAGGACGCGCGCGTCGAGTCGGCGCTCGCGCTCATCCACCAGCGCTTCTCGACGAACACCTTCCCGTCGTGGGACCTCGCGCACCCGTTTCGCATGATCTGCCACAACGGCGAGATCAACACGCTGCGCGGCAACGTCAACTGGATCCGCGCGCGCCAGGGCGCGATCTCCTCGCCGATCCTCGGCGACGACCTGAAGAAGATCTGGCCGCTGATCTACGACGGCCAGTCCGATTCCGCCTCGTTCGACAACGCCCTCGAGCTGCTGGTGATGGGCGGTTACTCCGTGGCCCACGCCATGATGATGATGATCCCGGAGGCGTGGGAGCAGCACACGCTGATGGATCCGCAGCGGCGCGCGTTCTACGAGTACCACGCGGCGATGATGGAGCCCTGGGACGGTCCGGCGTCGATTGCCTTCACCGATGGCCGCCAGATCGGCGCCACGCTCGACCGCAACGGACTGCGTCCCTCGCGCTATATCGTCACGGACGACGATCTGGTCATCATGGGCTCCGAGTGCGGCTGCCTGCCGGTGCCGGAAGAGCGCATCGTCAAGAAGTGGCGCCTGCAGCCCGGCAAGATGTTCCTCGTCGACCTCGAGAAGGGCCGCATCATCGACGACAAGGAGCTCAAGGACTCGCTCGCGAGCGCGAGGCCCTATGCCGAGTGGATCGAGCGCATCCGCGTCAAGCTCGATGAGGTCGAGAGCGAGAAGACCCAGCCGTACCGCTCGCGCGTGGCGCTGCTCGAGCGCCAGCAGGCCTTCGGCTACACGCAGGAAGACGTCAAGTTCATCCTGCAGCCGATGAGCGCCGCGGGCGAGGAGCCGGTCGGCTCGATGGGCAACGACTCGCCGCTCGCGGTGCTGTCGAACAAGAACAAGACGCTCTACCACTACTTCAAGCAGCTCTTCGCGCAGGTCACGAACCCGGCGATCGACCCGATCCGCGAAGAGCTGGTGATGTCGCTGGTTTCGTTCATCGGTCCGAAGCCGAACCTGCTCGGCATCGACGAGCTGAACCCGCCGCTGCGCCTGGAGGTGAGCCAGCCGGTGGTCGACTTCTTCGAGATGGAGAAGATCCGCCACATCGAGCGCTACACCGGCGGCAAGTTCAAGAGCTGCGAGCTCGACATCACCTACCCGGTCGCCTGGGGCGGGGACGCGGTCGAGGCGCGCCTCGCCTCGCTCGCCGCGCAGGCCGAGGACGCGGTGCGCTCGGGCTACTCGATCATCGTCATCTCCGACCGGCTGGTCGACGGCGAGCGCGTCGCCATCCCGGCGCTGCTCGCGCTTTCGGCGATCCATCAGCACCTGGTCGGCAAAGGCCTGCGCACCTCCACCGGCCTCGTGGTGGAGACCGGCAGCGCGCGCGAAGTGCACCATTTCGCGCTGCTTGGCGCGTATGGCGCCGAGGCCGTGCACCCCTACCTGGCGCTGGAAACCGTGCTGGCGCTCAATCCCGGCTCGGGCTCCAAGGCGATCAAGAACTACGTCAAGGCGATCGGCAAGGGACTGAAGAAGGTCATGTCCAAGATGGGCATCTCGACCTACATGTCCTACACCGGCTCGCAGCAGTTCGAGGCCGTGGGGCTGGCGAAGTCCATGGTGGACAAGTACCTCACCGGCACCGCGTCGAACGTAGAGGGCATCGACGTCTTCCAGGTCGCCGAAGAGGCGATCCGCGTGCATCGCGCCGCCTTCGATGAGCGCGATCCGGTGCTCGCGACGATGCTCGATGCCGGCGGCGAATACGCCTGGCGTGTGCGCGGCGAGGATCACGCCTGGACGCCGGACGCGATCGCGAAGCTGCAGCATTCGGCGCGGGCGAACTCCTACTCGACGTACAAGGAGTACGCGGCGCTCATCAACGACCAGTCGAAGCGCCACAACACCTTCCGCGGGCTGTTCGAGTTCCGCCACGACCACTGCAAGCCCGTGCCGATCGATGAAGTCGAGCCGGCCGCCGAGATCGTGAAGCGCTTCTCCACCGGCGCGATGTCGCTCGGCTCGATCTCCACCGAGGCGCACACCACGCTCGCCATCGCCATGAACCGCATCGGCGGCCGCTCGAACACCGGCGAGGGGGGCGAGGACCGGCGGCGCTACGCGCCGGTCAAGGCGGGCGAGTCGCTGCAGTCGCGCCTGGGCAAGTCGCGCGTCGAGGTCGATATTGCGTTGCGCGAAGGCGATTCGCTCAAGTCCAAGATCAAGCAGGTCGCTTCCGGCCGCTTCGGCGTCACCGCCGAGTACCTGGCGAGCGCCGAGATGCTGCAGATCAAGATCGCGCAAGGCGCGAAGCCCGGCGAGGGCGGGCAGTTGCCGGGGCGCAAGGTGTCCGAGTACATCGCGGAGCTGCGCTACGCGACGCCCGGTGTCGAGCTGATCTCGCCGCCGCCGCACCACGATATCTATTCGATCGAGGACCTGGCGCAGCTCATTCACGATCTGAAGAACTCGAACCCGGAGGCGTGGATCTCCGTCAAGCTGGTCTCCGAGGTCGGCGTCGGCACCATCGCCGCCGGCGTGGCGAAAGGCAAATCAGATCACGTGACCATCGCCGGCCACGACGGCGGCACGGGCGCCTCGCCCTGGTCGTCGATCAAGCACGCGGGCACGCCCTGGGAGCTCGGCCTGGCCGAGACCCAGCAGACGCTGGTGCTCAATCGGCTGCGCGGCCGCATCGCCGTGCAGGTCGACGGCCAGATGAAGACCGGACGCGACGTGGTGATCGGCGCGATCCTCGGCGCGGACGAATTCGGCTTCGCCACGGCGCCGCTCGTGGTCGAGGGCTGCATCATGATGCGCAAGTGCCACCTCAACACCTGCCCGGTGGGCGTGGCGACGCAGGACCCGGTGCTGCGGCGCAAGTTCGAAGGCAAGCCCGAGCACGTGGTGAACTACTTCTTCTTCGTCGCCGAGGAAGTGCGCGAGCTGATGGCGCAGCTCGGCGTGCGCAAGCTCGACGAGCTCATCGGCCGCACGCAGCTCCTCGACATGAGGAAGGGCATCGAGCACTGGAAAGCGCGCGGGCTCGACTTCACGCGCGTCTTCACCATGCCGCAGATGCCGACGGAAGTGGCGCGCTATCGCCGCGAGTCGCAGGACCACGGGCTGCAGAAGGCGCTCGACAACCGCCTGATCGAGCTCGCTCGAGCTGCGCTCGAGCGGCGCGAGAAAGTCACCATCGAGATGCCGATCCGCAACATCAACCGTACCGTCGGCACGATGCTCTCGTGGCAGATCGCCAAGCGCTATGGCCATGACGGCCTGCCGGACGACACGATCCATGTGCGCTTCGCGGGCTCCGCCGGACAGAGCTTCGGCGCGTTCCTCGCGCGCGGCGTGACGCTGGATCTCGTGGGCGACACGAACGATTACTGCGGCAAGGGCCTTTCCGGTGGCCGCATCTCGGTGCAGCCGTCGCCCAAGTTCCGCGGCGAGCCGACCGAGAACATCATCACCGGCAACGTCGTGCTCTACGGCGCGATCGCGGGAGAAGCGTACTTCCGCGGCGTCGCCGGCGAGCGCTTCGCGGTGCGCAACTCGGGCGCCGCCGCGGTTGTCGAGGGCGTGGGCGACCATGGCTGCGAGTACATGACCGGCGGCACGGTGGTCGTGCTCGGCAAGACGGGCCGCAACTTCGCAGCCGGGATGTCGGGCGGTGTCGCCTACGTGCTTGATCTGGACGGCGAGTTCGCCAAGCGCTGCAACGCCGCGATGGTCGAGCTCGAGCCCCTGCTGCCCGAGTCGGAGCAGCAGGCGAAGCTCGCGCGCGAGCTCTGGCACCACGGCGAAGGCGATGAAGCGATCGTGCGGCGCCTGGTCGAGAACCACGCGCGCTACACCAACTCGCGCCGCGCGGCCGAGATCCTGCAGAACTGGGCGCAGTACCGCGCGCGCTTCGTGAAGGTCTTTCCGAAGGAATATCGCCGGGCGCTCGGCGAGCTCGCCGCGAAACACCGGGTGGCGGCGTAATGGGAAAGGTCACCGGGTTCCTCGAGCACGAGCGGCTCGAGGAACCGCACGAAGCCGCCGAGGCGCGCAAGCAGCACTACCGCGAGTTCTATGTCCGCCTGGCGGACGACGCGGCGGGGCTGCAGGGCGCGCGCTGCATGGACTGCGGCATCCCTTTCTGCATGTCCGGCTGCCCGGTGAACAACATCATCCCCGACTGGAACGACCTGGTTTACCGCCAGGACTGGAAGAACGCGATCGAGGTCCTGCACTCGACCAATAATTTCCCCGAGTTCACCGGCCGCATCTGCCCCGCGCCCTGCGAAGAGGCCTGCGTGCTGCGCATCAACGCCGATGCGGTCGGCATCAAGTCGATCGAGCACGCGATCGCCGACAAAGCGTGGGAGGAGGGTTGGGTCCGCCCGCAACGCGCGGCCCATCCGACTGGCCGGCGCATCGCGGTGATCGGCTCCGGTCCCGCGGGGCTCGCCTGCGCGCAGCAGCTTGCGCGCGCCGGACATGAAGTCACCGTGTTCGAAAAGAGCGATCGCATCGGCGGCCTGCTGCGCTATGGCATCCCGGATTTCAAGCTCGACAAGGGCGTCATCGATCGCCGGCTCGACCAGCTGCGCGCCGAGGGCGTGAAATTCCGCGCCGGGGTCTGTGTCGGCGCGGCGCCACTGCCCAAGGGCGTGGGCAGCGACGCCCGGGAGACGGTTTCGGCCGAGCAGCTCAAGAACCAGTTCGACGCCATCGTGCTCGCGGGCGGTGCCGAGATGCCGCGCGAGCTGCCGATCCCGGGCCGCGAACTGGCGGGCGTGCACTATGCGATGGAGTTCCTGCCTCTGCAGAACAAGCGCGTCGCGGGCGACATGCAGGTGCCGGACCTCTGGGCGACCGACAAGCACGTCGTGATCATCGGCGGCGGCGACACCGGCTCGGACTGCGTCGGCACGTCGAACCGGCACGGCGCGAAGTCGATCACGCAGTTCGAGCTGCTGCCGATGCCGCCGGACGTCGAGCGCAATCCGGTGTGGCCCTATTGGCCGACGCGGCTGCGCACCTCGTCGTCGCACGAAGAAGGCGTGCAGCGCGACTGGTCGGTCGCGACCAAGGCCTTCATCGGCGAACAGGGCCGCGTGAAGGCGCTGCGCGCGGTGCGCCTCGAGTGGCAGGATGGCAAGCCGCACGAGATGCCCGGCAGCGAGTTCGAGATGCCGGCCGACCTCGTGCTGCTCGCGATGGGCTTCGTCTCGCCGCTGCAGTCGCTGCTACAGGAGCTCGGCGTACAGAAGGATGCGCGCGGCAATGCGCGTGCCGATACCGATGGGCCGAAAGCCTACGCCACTTCGGTGCCGAAGGTCTTTGCGGCCGGCGACATGCGTCGCGGGCAGTCGCTCGTCGTCTGGGCGATCCGCGAAGGCCGCCAATGCGCGCGCGCCGTCGATGAATTCCTGATGGGATACTCCGAGCTGCCCAGATAGCCGCCTAAGGCCGCGCCACTATCGCGGTCAGATCGCTGTTCATCGTCGAAAGCTGCGCCACCGCGGTCGTCACCGCGCCGGTTGCCGTTCCCGCGTTGTTGAGGATCACCACCCGGTTCTGACCGGATGCGTAGAGACGATCGTTCGTCGTTTCAAGGAACAGCCGGTGCTGCGTCGAGAAGGGCAGCTGTATCGTTCTGTTGGGGGCTTGAGGTCCCGTGGTTCGTGTGCGGGCGTTGTCGAATACGAAGATCTGCCCCGCATCGTTAGCTACATACAAGCGATCTCTCGGACCGTCGATCGTGATGGACGGCGCGACGGTGTTGGCTACCGTTATTTCTGCGTCTAGCGTAACTGCAACGTTCCCCTTTGTTGACACGCCTAATATGATGCCCACCGTGCCTGCGCCGTTTCGGTCAAAGCCGACATAGAGCACGTCATT
>DASSLQ010000095.1:0-45307 GCA_035689325.1 Burkholderiales bacterium
GAACGGCAGGAGCGGCGGGCGGCTCGCGCGCTCGCCACCCGGCGCGATGGCGATGTCAAGCGCGGCGATGTGCAACGGCTCGAGCACGAGCCGAGCGCCGAGCGCTGCGGCGAGATGCGCATGCGTGCCGACATCGCGTGCCTCGACGAGCGTGCCATCGGCCTCGTAGCGCACGCGCTCGATGAACACTGTCGTGGCGAGCGTGCCGCGGGCGCCCTCGATACGCAGGGCCGGGCCGGCGGCGCGCTCGGCGTGCGCGAGCGCCCAGCGCAGCCCCGCCTCGGTACCGAAGAGCCAGCTGATGCCGACGATCAGGGCGCAGGCAGCCGCGCCGAGCAGAACGGCCGCGCCGATAAGGACGTTGCGCATGCTCAGAAGCCGTAGCCCACGGAAAAATGCAGCCGCCAGTCGCTCGTGCGCGCGCCGTAGGCGAGGTCGGCGCGGATCGGGCCGATCGGCGTGCGAAAGCGCACTCCCGCGCCGTAGCCGGTAGCGATGTCGGTGCGTACGCCCGTATCCCAGGCGTTGCCGGCGTCGAAGAAGGTGGCGACGCCCCAGCTCTCGCCGACCCAGCGCGTGTATTCGACGCTGCCGACGAGGAGCCGCCGGCCGCCAACGATGGCGCCGTCCTTTTCGACGCCGATGCTCTCGAAAGCGTAGCCGCGCACGGTCTGGTCGCCGCCGGTGCGGAAGAGGAAGGTGCTCGGGATGCCGTCGCGCGAGGCCGAGCGCACGGCGCCCGCCTGGCCGCGCAGCGACAGGTCATCCTGGCGCCCGAGCGGAAAGAAAAGCAGGACGTTCGCCACCCCGCGCAGGAACGGCTGCGACGAGAGCGCATTGGGCGTGCCGCCCACTTCGGCGGAGAACACATAGCCCTGGCGCGGCGAAACCAGCGCGTCGGTGCGGCGAAAGCCCTTGCGCGCACCGAAATACACGGCGTGCGCGTTCGAGGCGACGTCGCCGGTGCGCTCATCCTCGGCGTGCGCCGAGACGATCAGGGCGGAGGGCGCGGCGCTCGCGCCGTAGTTGTGCGACACGCCGACCGCGACCTCCCGCGTGATCTGGTTCTGGATGTCTTGCGCGCGCGCGCGCGTGAAGATCGTGTCCCAGATGCCGCCCTGGCGCGGCGGCGTGTTGAGATTGAGCGTCAGGTTCTGGATCTTCTTGTCGAGATTCAGGTCGGAGCCGAAGCGCCAGGCGGTGCCGAGCACATCCTGGTTGGTATAAGCCGCTTGCAGCCGCGGCCCGACGTCCGTGTTGTAGCTCACGCCCCATTCCACGTGGTGCTGCGACGCCTCGATCACCGAGACGCGCAGGGGCGCGGCGTCGGCAACGCTCGGCTGCTGGTCGATCTCGGCCTGCACGCTCGCGAAGTAGCCGGTCTCGAGCAGGCGCCGCTGGTAGAGGATCAGCTTCTCGCGGTCGTAGATGTCGCCGGGACGCACCGGCGCGAGGTTGGCGACCACGGCATCGCTGTAGCGCCGCGTGCCGGTGATGTGCAGCTCGCCGAAGCGAAACGGCGGCCCGCTCGCGATCTCGAGGTGCAGCGATGCGCTGTGCGTTTCCGGATCGATGCGCGCCTCGCTCGAGGCGAGCGAGGCGGCGGCGTAGCGAAAGCCGGCGAGGTCCCGCACCGCCTGGCGCTTGGCGGACTCCCATTCGTCCTGGCGAAACGGCTGCCCCGGCCGCAGGGTCCAGTTCTGGCGCGCGCGCTCCATGTAGGGGCGCGCTTCGCCATCGCTGGTGGCCGGGCCGCTGAAGCGGATGTCGACCTCGCTGACGCGCGTGCGCTCGCCGGGCTCGATGCGCAGGCGCACCACCCAGGGCTCGCCCGAGGAGTCGAGCTCGGCCTGCACGTGCGCCGAGAAGTAGCCGTCGGTCGCGGCCGCCTCGCGCGACTCGCGGATCGCCTCGTCCACCAGGCGCTTGAGCCGCTCCTCGTCCATCTCCGGATCGTTGCGCCAGCGCACGATGTTGAGTCCCTTCGCCAGCACGTCCTTCAGCTCGCGCGGCGCGTCGATCTCGACACGATAGTCGAGCTTCGCCGCCGCCGGGCCGGCGGCGAACACGAGAGCCGTGAGCGCGTAGCGCACGGACCTTAGACACCGTGTGGCGAGCCTGTTCAAATCGGTCGGACTGTAGAATCGTTCGCGTGAAGATTCTCGTCTCCAACGACGACGGCTACTTCGCGCCGGGCATTACCCTTCTTGCGGAGGCGCTTGCGCGCCTGGGCGAGGTGACGGTGGTCGCGCCGGAGCGCGACCGCTCGGGCGCCTCCAACTCGCTCACGCTCGACCGGCCGCTGGTCGTGCGCCGCGCGGCGAATGGCTACTACTCGGTCAACGGCACCCCCACCGATTGCGTGCACATCGCGGTGACGGGGCTGCTCGATTTCACCCCGGACGTGATCGTCTCCGGGGTGAATCTCGGCGCCAACATGGGCGACGACACCATCTATTCCGGCACCGTCGCCGGGGCGGTGGAAGGCTACCTGCTCGGCATCCCCTCGCTTGCGGTTTCGCTCACCAGCAAGGCGGGCGAGCACTTCGAGAGCGCCATCGGCGTGGCGCTCGAGCTGGTCGAGCGCCTTGCGCGCGCGCCCTTCGGCGAGCCGGTGCTGCTCAACGTCAACGTGCCGGATATCGCGCCCGAGCGGCTGCGCGGCATCGAGGTGACACGCCTCGGCAGGCGTCACAAGGCCGAGCCCGTGATCACGCTCACCACGCCGCGCGGCGAGAGCGCGTACTGGATCGGCCCGGCGGGCGGCGCGGCCGACGCCGGTCCGGGCACCGACTTCCACGCGGTCGACAACGGGCGCGTCTCGGTGACGCCGTTGCGCATGGATCTCACGCACGCCGCGCAGCTGCCGCGCGCGCGCGAATGGCTCGGGCGCTGAGCAGCCCCGAAATAGGCATGACGTCCGCGCGGACGCGCACGCGCATGGTCGGGCGCCTGCGGGCGCAAGGCATCCGCGACGAGCGCGTGCTCGCAGCGATGGCGACGGTGCCGCGGCACCTCTTCGTCGACAGCGCGCTCGCAAGCCGCGCGTACGAGGCGAGCGCCCTGCCGATCGGCTTTTCGCAGACCATATCGCAGCCCTTCGTGGTGGCGCGCATGATCGAGCTGCTGTTGCTGGGCAGAGCGCCCGGCCGAGTGCTGGAGATCGGCACCGGCTGCGGCTACCAGGCGGCGGTGCTGGCGTCGATCTTTCCCGAGGTCTATTCGGTCGAGCGCATCAAGGCGCTGCATGAGCGCGCCCGCGCGAACCTGCGTCCCCTGCGGCTCGCCAACCTGCGCCTTGCGCATGGCGACGGCTATGGCGGGTTGGAGCAGGCAGCGCCCTTTCATTCGATCATCATCGCGGCCGCGGCGCCGCGCGTGCCGGAAGCGCTCGCGCGCCAGCTCGCGCCCGATGGCAGAATGGTATTGCCGCTGGCGAGAGCCGCGGGCGGGCAGCGCCTGCTCATGATCGAGCGCCGCGGCCGCGCATACCAAGAAAGCGAGCTCGATCCGGTGCACTTCGTGCCGATGGCAGCGGGCAAAGCATGAGCGCAACGCGCTGGCTCATCGCCGCGGCGCTCGCGCTCGCCGGTTGCGCTTCGTATGAGGCCAACGCGCCGGTGGTCGACCGCACGGCGCGTGCGCCGGCGCCCAAGGCGCCGGTGGCGATGGTGAATGCCCCGGTGCCGATCACGCTGCCCGACGGCTTCTACGAGGTGAAGCGCGGCGACACGCTCTACAGCATCGCGCTCGAGAACGGCGCGGACTATCGCGAGGTCGCCGCCTGGAACGCGCTCGACGACCCGGCGAAGATCCGCGTCGGGCAGGTACTGCGCGTGAAGGCCGACGAGTCGCGCGCCGTCACGGTGAGCCGGCCGAGGGCCGCCGCGCCGATCGAGGCGCGGCCGCTCGATGCGCCCGCTCCGCCGGCCGCGACGCCCGGCCCCGCAGTGACGAAGGAAGCGCCCAGGCCAACGGCGGGCGAGTTCATCTGGCCGGCGAAAGGCAAGCTGCTCGCCGGCTTCGCCGAGCCGCGCTCGAAGGGCATCGACATCGACGGAAGACCGGGCGACCCGGTGGTGGCGGCCGCCGCCGGCCGGGTCACCTATACCGGCACCGGCATCCCCGGGCTCGGCAAGCTCGTGGTCATCAAGCACGACAACGGCTTCATCACCGTCTACGCGCACAACCAGAGCATCCTCGTGAAGGAACAGCAGAGCGTGGCACGCGGCCAGAAGATCGCCGAGCTCGGCGCTTCCGACGCCGACCGGCCTAAGCTGCACTTCCAGATCCGCAAGGGTTCGGCAGCGGTCGACCCGCTGCGCTACCTCCCGGCGCTCTGAACGCGCGCGGCGAGCGCGTCGGCAAGGTCCGCCACCGCCGTGGCATACAAGGCGCTGCGGTTGTACCGCGTAATCACGTAGAAGTTCTGCAGGCCGACACGGTAGTCGCCTTCCAGGGCGAAGAGCGCGCCGAGCGCCTCGCTTGACGAGGGCTCGGGGTCGAGCGCGACGCCGGCCGCCACGATGTCGCCGAGACGGGTGCGCGGCCTGAGGCCGCCGTCGGTGAAGAGCGCCGCGTCGGGCGGGAGCTTCGCCCGCAGCAGCACCGGCTCGCCCGCTTTCCAGCCGTGCTCGTGCAGGAAGTTCGCCACGCTGCCGATGGCATCGGCGCTCGAGCGGCGCAGATCGATGGCGCCGTCGCCGTCGAAGTCGACCGCGTAGCGCCGCACGCTGCCCGGCATGAACTGCGGGATGCCGATGGCGCCGGCATACGAGCCCTGCAGCGCGAAGACATCCGCGCGCGACTCGCGCGTGAGCAGCAGGTACTGCTCGAGCTCGTTGCGGAAGTAGCTCGCGCGCGGCGGATAGTCGAAGGCGAGAGTGGCGAGCGCGTCGAGCACCCGGTAGCGGCCCATGTTGCGGCCGTAGTTGGTCTCGACGCCGAGGATCGCGACGATGATCGCGGCGCTCACGCCATACTTACGCTCGGCGCGCGCGAGGCTCTTCTGGTTCACCTTCCAGAACGCGGCGCCGCGCGCAATGCGGGCTTCATTGAGGAACTGGGCACGGTAGTCCTGCCAGGAGGGCCGCTCGGCGGGCACGATGAGCTGCAGCGGCGCATCGAGGCGCTGGGTGCGCGCGAAAACGCGCTCGAGCTTGGCGGCGTCGAAGCCGTGGCGCTCGACCAGCTCGCCAATGAAGATCTTCACCTCGGGCCGGTCGCCGAACGACTCCGCCGCCGCGGCCTGGGCTGTGGCCGCAAGCACGAGCAGGGTGGCGAATGTCTTCACGCGAGCCGCAGCTCGCGCACCAGGCGCCGCAGGCGTGCCGCGCCCGGCGCACTGACACCATTGCCGTAGCGCAGCCTGATGTAAAGCGCGCCGATGCGCAGGATCGCCCGCCGCGAGGCGGGCAGCGCGCGCGCCGCACGGGCGGAGTAATCGCGCGGGCCTTCCGAAGGCGCGCGTGCCACGCCGCGTGCGGCGAGCTTCGCGCAGAAGGCATGCCAGGCCTTCTGCACCGGGTCGGGCCGCGCCAGGCGCCGGAGCGACCAGACGAGCAGCGCGATCGTCATCAGGCCGAGGAAGGTGAAGAGGAGCGCCGTGAGCTTCTGCCAGTCGGCATCGCGCATGCCGAGCGAGAGCATCAGGTCTCGCTGGCGCTCGGGCCCGTAGCCCAGCACCCACACGTTCCACTTGTGAGCGAGCGCTTCCCAGCGATAGCGCACCGTGCGCAGCCATGCCATGTCGGCGCGCAGCATGAACGGCAGGCCTTCGCCCTGCGGCAACGCGCGCGCGAGGCCGGCACTCACGCGCTGCGGCATGGCCGCCGCCGTCGGATCGACGCGCACCCAGCCGCGCCCGGGCAGGAACACCTCGGTCCAGGCATGCGCATCCGACTGGCGCACGGTGATGATCTGGTCGACCGGGTTCAGGTCGCCGCCCTGGTAGCCCGTCACCACGCGCGCCGGAATGCCGGCCGCGCGCATCAGCACCGTGAAGGCGGAGGCGAAGTGCTCGCAGAAGCCCGCCTTGGTCTCGAAGAGGAACTCATCGACGCTGTCGGCGCCGAGGACCGGCGGCTCGAGCGTATAGCTGAACCTGCCTTTTCGCAGGAAATCGAGCCCGCGCGCGAGCACATCGGCGTCGCTGCCGCCGGCGGCGCGCCAGTCCTGCGCCAGGGCGATGGCGCGCCGGTTGTAG
Organism: Burkholderiales bacterium; assembly: GCA_035689325.1. Taxonomy (GTDB): domain Bacteria; phylum Pseudomonadota; class Gammaproteobacteria; order Burkholderiales; family SG8-39; genus SCGC-AG-212-J23. The sequence continues at coordinate 6,206 of DASSLQ010000095.1, forward strand.
CCCGGCGGCAAGCGCAGCGCGCGTGCCAGCTGCGCGCGGCTTTCATCGCGTGCCGGTCCGGGCGCGAGGGCCGAGGTCAGGTCGTAGCGCAGCCGGCTTCGCACCGGCGCGTTGGCGAGCACCTGCCCGTCGAAGCTCATGCGCGCGGCGCTCGGCAGGCTGATGGCGGTCTCGAGCGCGAAGAGCCATCCGTGGTTGTGCGGCTCCAGCACCACCGAATAGCGGAACACGCCTTGCGGATTGGCCGGCGGCTCGAAGCGTATCGGGTACACCGATTCGGTGGACCAGGTGCGTCCGTCGAAGTCCCACAGCACCGGTCCGCGCCAATAGCGCAGCGGCTGCGGCGGCGGGTCGGCTTCGAACGCCGCGCGAAACGCGATCGCGTCGGAGAGCGCGAGCTGCGAGAGATTCCCGGGCGACATGGTGTCGGAGAGTCCCGTCATGCCCGCGTACGCGTCCTGGGGCAGGCCCCAGAGCGGTCCGTGCACCCGCGGAAACAGCACGAAGAGCGCAAGCGCCGCCGGTGCCGCGTGCGCGAGCAGCAGTCCCGCCGTGCGCAGGTTCGAGCGCACCGGCCGGCTGGGCGCGCTGAAGCTCACCAGCGTCGCGGTCAGCGCGAAGACCCCGACGCACATGGTGAGCGCGGTCGGGATGGATTGCGTGTACAGGAAATTGGTGATGATCAGGCAATAGCCGAGGAACGCGGCCACCGTGCCGTCGCGGTGCGTGCGCGATTCCAGGAGCTTGAGCCCGGAGAACAGCATCAGCAGCAGCACGCCGGGCTGGCGCCCGAAGAGCGTGCGGTACTCGACCCATACGCCGAGCATGGCGACGAACGCGACGCCGAGCGTGAGCCAGCGCGCGGGCAGCGGCGAGCGGCTGAGGGTGCAGGAGAAGCGCCAGCCGTAGAGGCAGAGGGTGAGGAGTGTCAGCCACCACGGCGCGCGCAGCGCGTGCGGGGCGATGATGATGGCGAGCGACCCGGTGAGCCACATGAGGTCGCGCAGCGTAAGCAGCCGCAGATCGGGCGCGAGCGGATGCGGCAGCGCCTTCATGTGCGCCCGTGGAGCGCGAGCGCCTGCAGGCAGGCGCCCGATTGCGCTTCGCCGCGCCCCGGCGCGATCTCGACGCCGGGCAGCCGCAGCCCGTAGTGCATCCCCGCGCGCTCGGCGTCGAGCACCCAGCCCGTGAGGCGCGAAAGCCGCTGCTCGACGTTGAGGTGGCCCGGCAGCAGCGCCCAGTCGAGCCAGAGCTCCGCCGCCGCCTCGCCGGTGAACTGCTTGGTGAGCATGTCCTCGTTGCGCGCCACCGCCTTCCACGCCACATGCCGCGGCGAATCGGAGAACTGATAGGCGCGCAGCCCCGCATAGTCGTCATTGCCCGGGGTGGGCGAGCGCAGCGCGCCCTTCGCGCTTTCGGCGCAGGGGGGCGGGAGGTGGCTACGCTCCGGGCGCGGGTAGACCAGGCAGCGCGCGTCGGGCTCGACGTAGCTCCAGGCGCGGAAGATGCCGAGCGGAAAGCGCGTCTCGAGCATCACGCGACCGAGCGGCAGCCAGCCGCGCCCGGGCGCCGGCACGCCGAGCACCACCTCGGCGACGCCCTGCGGCGGCACGTCGACCACCATCTGCGCGCGCGAGCGCACGTGGCGCACGAGGATCGCCGGGCGGTCGAATGCGCCGCGCGCCTCGAGGAAGAGGCGAAACTGCGCGGTCTCGCCGGCGAACACCGGCTCCGCGCGGCCGACGCTCACGCCCATGCGTGCGAGGTTGCGCGCGGTGTGCACCATGCCGGCGAGCCCCATGCCGGCAAGCAGGAACGTGAGCGCGAAGCCGAGCGACAGCGCGTAGTTGATCGAGCCGATGAGAAGAATGAGCAGCGTCAGCGCATAGAGCGTGCCGAGCTGCGTCGGCACGATGTACACGCGCCGGTGCACCAGCACCACGGTGCCGTGCTCGGGCGGTGTGAAGCCGTAGAGCCAGTTCGCGAACCGCGGGTTACGCTCGAGCAGCGCGCCGATCATGCGGTCGGCCCATCGTACTTCCAGCGCCCGCGCCACGCGGACAGCACCAGGTTTGGATACTGCGGCTGACCCAGCGAACCGTTGTAGCGGCCGAGCGCGCGGTAGTAATCGCCGTTCTCCATGTCCAGATAGAAGCGCAGGATGGCGCAGCCGTAGGCGAGGTTGGTGCGCAGATGGAACAGGTTGTGGCCGGGCTGGCCGATCAGCTTCACCCAGAACGGCATCACCTGCATGTAGCCGCGCGCGCCGGCGCGCGACACGGCGTATTTGCGAAAGCCGCTCTCCACCTCGATCACGCCGAGCACGAGCTGCGGGTCAAGGCGCGCGCGCGTCGCCTCGTAATGCACGGTGCGCAGGAGCTCCAGGCGCTGCTTGCGATCGGGGATGCGCTTCTCGAGCCGCGCGTCCATCTCGGCGAGCCAGCGCTGCGCGTCCTCGCTCGAGCGAAAGGCCATCGCCGGCACCGCCTTGTCGGACACCTGCTGCGAGAGCCGCGCGCGCACCGAGTCGACAAGCGGCTCGTACTGCTGCGCCCCGGCGAGCACGCCGAGCGGCGCCAAGAGCAGCACGATGGCAGCGAGCGCTCTCAAGCGAGCTTCTGCCGGAGCAGCGGCACGACCTCGGCGAGCGGCACGTCGCTCGCTTTCTCGTCGCGCCGCGCCTTGTACTCCGCGTTGCCCGCGGCGAGCCCGCGCTCGCCGATCACCACGCGGTGCGGGATGCCGATCAGGTCCATGTCGGCGAACAGCACGCCCGGCCGCTCCTCGCGGTCCTCCAGCAGCACATCGACGCCGAGCTCGCGCAGCTGCTGGTAGAGCTGGTTGGCGGCACTGCGTACCGCTGCGCTCTTGTGGTAGCCGATGGGCACGATGCACGCCTCGAAAGGGGCGATCGCCGACGGGAAGATGATGCCGCGTTGATCGAAGTTCTGCTCGATGGCGGCGCCAACGATGCGCGTGACGCCGATGCCGTAGCAGCCCATCTCGAAGGGGCGCGGCGCGCCCTTCTCGTCGAGGAACGCGGCGCCCATCGGCTCGGAGTACTTGGTGCCGAGCTGGAAGATGTGGCCGACTTCGATGCCGCGCACGATCTCCAGCCTGCCTTGGCCGTCCGGGCTCGGGTCGCCCGCCACCACATTGCGGATATCCGCCACCTCGGGCTCGGGCGCATCGCGCCCCCAGTTCGCGCCCGCGAAATGGTAGCCCTCTTCGTTCGCGCCGCAGACGAAGTCCGCCATCGCCGCCACCGTGCGGTCCGCGACCACTCGCACCTTTGCCCCCACGGGACCGAGGTAGCCGGCCGGGGTATGCAAATGCCGGCGGATCTCGGCCTCGGTAGCGAAGCGGAACAAGCCGATCAGCTTCTGCGTCTTGATCTCGTTCAGCTCGTGATCACCGCGCACGAGCAGCAGCACGAATTGCTCGTCGTGCATCACCGCGACCGCTTTCACCGTGCGCTGTAACGGCAGCTTGAGGAGCTCGGCGACCGCCTCGCACTTGGTCATGCCGGGCGTCGGCACCTTGCGCATCGTCTCCTTGGGCGCGGGCCGCGCGCCCGGCGAGAGCGCCTCGGCGAGCTCGACGTTGGCGGCGTAGTCCGACTGCCGGGAGAACGCGATCGCATCTTCCCCGGAGTCGGCCAGCACGTGGAATTCGTGCGAGCCGGTGCCGCCGATCGCGCCGGTGTCCGCGGCGACCGAGCGGAACCTGAGCCCCAGCCGAGTGAAGATGCGCGTGTACGTGTCGTACATGTTGCGGTATTCGCGCTCGAGGTCGCGCTTGTCGGCGTGGAAAGAATAGCCGTCCTTCATGACGAATTCGCGCGAGCGCATCACGCCGAAGCGGGGACGGCGCTCGTCGCGGAACTTGGTCTGGATGTGATAGAAGTGCACCGGCAGCTGCCGGTAGCTCTTAAGCTCGCTGCGCGCAAGATCGGTGATCACCTCTTCCGAGGTCGGCTGGATCACGAAGTCGCGCTCGTGCCTGTCCTTGAAGCGCAGGAGCTCCGGCCCGTACTCTTCCCAGCGGCGCGACTCGCGCCAGAGCTCCGCCGGCTGGACTACCGGCATCAGGAGCTCGATGGCGCCCGCGCGGTTCATCTCCTCGCGCACAATGGCCTCGACTTTGCGCATCACGCGCAGTCCGAGCGGCAGCCAGGTGTAGATGCCGGCGGCGAGCCGCCGGACCAGGCTCGCGCGCAGCATCAGCCGATGGCTCACGATCTCCGCTTCGGCGGGCACTTCTTTTTGCGTCGCGATGAAAAACTTGGAAGTTCTCATGGGCCGGCACCGGCATTGTCAATGCCCGTGGGCTGTGGAAAAATCGTCGAGGATTCTACTTTAGGCGGTGCTGGTCATGCTCGACAAGGAAGGCTACCGTCCGAACGTCGGCATCATCCTCGCCAATCCCCGGAACGAGGTGTTCTGGGGCAAGCGCGTCAACCAGCACGCGTGGCAGTTCCCGCAGGGCGGCATCAAGCATGGCGAAACCCCGCTCGAGGCGATGTACCGCGAGCTCGAGGAGGAGATCGGCCTGCAGCGCGCGCACGTGCGCATCCTCGGCCGCACGCGCGAGTGGCTGCGCTATGAGGTGCCCGAGAAATGGATGCGCCGGGCGCGCGAGGGCGTCGGTGCGCCTTACCGCGGCCAGAAGCAGATCTGGTATCTGCTGCGCATGGTCGGGCGCGACTGCGACGTAAAGCTGCGCGCAAGCGGCCACCCCGAGTTCGACGCCTGGCGCTGGCACGACTACTGGGTGCCGCTCGAAGCGGTGATCGACTTCAAGCGCGAGGTCTATCGTCAGGCGCTGATCGAGCTGCACCGCTACCTGCAGGCGGACCGCCGCGCGCGGCTGCGGCGGCTGGAGTCGGCGCACCCCTAGCAAAAGCATGGATCGCGACTACGAGCCGCTCCCGATCCGGGAGCTTGGGGCGAACGCCGGCTTCCGCCGGCCGCTGCCGCCGCCCGCGGCGCGCGTCTCGCTCGAATCGCCCGCTGCGCAGGTGATGACGGATCTCGCCGGCTGCGCGCCCGCCAGCATCCGGCCGCAGGCGCCGCTCGCGGGGGCGAACCAGTTCATGATCACGCGCGGCGTGCGGTTACTGCTCGTCACCGACGAGCAGGAGGACGTGCTCGGCGTGATCAGCGCCACCGACATCCTGAGCGAGCGCGCGATGCGCGTGGCGATCGAGCGCGGCCTGCGGCGCGACGAGCTGACCGTGGCGGACGTCATGACGCCGGCGGAACAGGTCGAGGTGATTGCCTTCCAGGACGTGGCAGGCGCGCGCGTCGGCCACGTGCTCGAGACGCTGCGCCGCGCCGGGCGCCAGCATGCGCTGGTGGTCGATTTCGACGAGATTCCAGCGCGGCGGCTGCTCGAGGCGCCGTCGCGGCGCACCATGGTGCGCGGCATCTTCTCGCTCTCGCAGATCGCGCGCCAGCTCGGCGTCGCCGTGCAGACCGGCGGCGAGGTGGCGCGCACCTTCTCGGAGATCGAGTCCGCCATCAAGTAGGTCAATCGGCGCCATTGGCAAAAACCACTGGATCGCGGCGCGAGCGTTGCTTAGCCTAATGGCATGATCACCCGCGACAGCTTGCTATCGCTGGAGGCGTATGCGCGCGAGCGCAACGCTTTTCGCGCGCGCGTCATCGAGCACAAGAAGCGGCGCACGGTGCAGCTCGGCGGCAACGTGACGCTGCTCTTCGAGGACGAGCTCACCGTCCGCTACCAGGTGCAGGAGATGCTGCGCATCGAGCGCATCTTCGAGGAGGACGGCATCCAGCACGAGCTCGACGCCTACAACCCGCTCGTGCCCGACGGCACCAACTGGAAGGCGACCATGCTGATCGAGTACCCGGATGCCGAGGAGCGCAAGCGCAGGCTCGCCGAGCTGAAGGGCATCGAGCGGCGCGCCTGGATCGAGGTCGAGGGCGGCGAGCGTGTCTATGCGATCGCCGACGAGGACCTCGAGCGCGAGACCGAGGAGAAGACCTCGTCGGTGCATTTCCTGCGCTACGAGCTGACTCCCCAGATGCGCGCGGCGCTCGGGCGCGCTGCCCAGGTCACGGTGGGCGTCGACCACCCGCGCTACCGGGCGAGCGTGCAGCTGTCCTCCGAGGTCCGCGCCGCGCTTTGCGCCGATCTGCGCTAGCGCTCGCTGCCACGCTCGCGCTCGCCGCGTGCGGCGCGCCGCCGCGCGCCGAAAGCGACTGGGAGAAGCGCAACCTCCAGGGCAAGCCGGCCGATGAGGACGCGGCGTCGCCCCCCTACCCGCAGAGCGCGAACCTGGTGCAGTTCCGCGTCCCGGATACCGAGGGCTTTCGCTACTTCGTCGATCGTACGACGCTCACCGTCGACGCGAAGGAGGGCCTGGTGCGCTACGTGCTCCTCGCGCGCTCGAGCGAAGGCGCGCAGAACGTGACTTTCGAAGGCATGCGCTGCCAGAGCGCCGAAAACCGCGTCTACGCCGTGGGCCAGTCCGACGGCACGTGGATGACTGCGCGCAGCGCCTGGCGGCCGATCAGCGCGCCGCGGCATCTGGCGCTGTACCGCGACTTCTTCTGCCCGCAGAGCGAGCTGGTCGGAACCACGGCCGATGCGGTGCGCGCGCTGGAGCGCGGCGGCCGCTAGAGCAGCACCAAATTGTCGCGATGGATCAGCTCCGGCTCATCCATGTGGCCGAGGATCGACTCGATCTCCGCGGACGGGCGGCGCACGATGCGCCGGGATTCGGCCGCCGAGTAGTTGACGAGCCCGCGCGCCACTTCGCGCCCTTCCGGATCCATGCACGCGACCACCGCGCCGCGCTCGAACTCTCCCTCCACCGCGAGCACGCCGATCGGCAGCAGGCTCTTCCCGTCCCGGACCAGCGCGCGCACCGCCCCCGAGTCCAGGCGCAGGCGCGCGGCGACGCTAAGGTGGTCGGCGAGCCACTGCTTGCGCGCGGCGAGCGGCACGGTCTTCGCCGTGAGGAGCGTGCCGATGCGCTCGCCCGCCGCGAGCCGCACCAGGACATCGGGCAGGCGTCCATCCGCGATCACGGTGTGCGCGCCGCTGCGCGCGGCCCGGCGCGCGGCCTGCACCTTGGTGTGCATGCCGCCTTTCGCGAGCGCGCTGCCGGTGCCGCCGGCCATGGCGGTGAGCGCCGGATCGAGCGCATCGGCTTCCTCGACCAGCCGGGCGGCGGCATGCGTGCGCGGATCCGCGTCGTACAGGCCCGCCTGGTCGGTGAGCAGGACGAGCGCGTCCGCCTCCACGAGGTTGGTGACGAGCGCGCCGAGCGTGTCGTTGTCGCCGAACTTGATCTCGTCGGTCACCACGGTGTCGTTCTCGTTGATCACCGGGATGGCGCCGAGCTCGAGCAGCGTGCGCAGCGTGGCGCGCGCATTGAGATAGCGCTGCCGGTCGGCAAGGTCGGCGTGCGTGAGGAGCACCTGCGCGGTGCGCAGGTCGTGGCGCCGGAAGCAGCTCTCGTAGCACTGCACGAGCCCCATCTGTCCCACCGCGGCGGCAGCCTGCAGCTCGTGCATGGTCTGGGGCCGCCGCGTCCAGCCCAGGCGCAGCATGCCTTCGGCGATGGCGCCGCTCGAGACCAGGATCACGCGCTTGCCGCCGCGCGCGAGGCGCGCGATCTCATCCGCCCAGCGCGCGATCGCGTCCCCATCGAGGCCGCGGCCCGCTGCGGTGACGAGCGACGAGCCGACCTTCACGACCAGGGTTTTCGCCGCCGCGAGCGGACTCACTGCGCCAGCTCCTTCGCCACGGTCTTGCACACTGCGGCGCAGCCCTCGCCGGTGAGCGCGGAGACGGCGAACCATGGGCGCTGCCAGCGCAGGCTGCGCACGATGCGCTGCGCTTGAGCTTTGGCGTCGGGCACGGCGTCGATCTTATTGAAGATCAGCCAGCGCGGCTTGCGATAGAGCGCTTGGTCGTACTTTTTCAGCTCGGCGGCGATGGCTCGCGCAGTCCGGGCGGCGTCGTTGTCGGTGAGATCGACGAGGTGCAGCAGAAGGCGCGTGCGCGCGAGGTGTCGCAGGAACTGGTGCCCGAGGCCGGCGCCCTCGGCCGCGCCTTCGATCAAGCCCGGGATGTCGGCGATGACGAAGCTCCTGTCGCCGACGCGCACCACGCCGAGCGATGGGTTAAGCGTCGTGAACGGGTAATCGGCCACCTTCGGGCGAGCGCTCGAGACCGCGCGGATGAAGCTCGACTTGCCGGCATTCGGCGCGCCGAGCAGGCCGACGTCCGCGAGCACGCGCAGCTCCAGTTGCAGGCGCCGGCGCTCGCCCGGCCCGCCGCGCGTGAACTGCCGCGGCGCCCGATTTACGCTCGACTTGAAGTGCACGTTGCCGAGCCCGCCCTGGCCGCCGCGCGCGAGCAGCGCGCGCTCGCCGTCCCTCGCGAGATCGGCGAGCAGGTCCGCGGTCTCCTCGTCGCGGATCACGGTGCCGAGCGGCATGCGCAGCTCGACGTCCTTGCCCGCGGCGCCGTTGCAGTTGGAGGTGCCGCCGCGCGTGCCGTCGGCTGCCCGATGGATGCGCGCGAAGCGGTAATCGATGAGCGTGTTGATGTTGCGGTCCGCGCGCGCCCAGATGCTGCCGCCGCGGCCGCCGTCGCCGCCGTCCGGCCCGCCGCGGCGGATGTACTTCTCGCGGTGGAAATGCGCGATGCCGTCGCCGCCCTTGCCGGCGTGTACCTCGATCTTCGCTTCATCGATGAATTTCATGGTCCGGAAATGAAAAAGCCCTATCGGCTGCGATAGGGCTTTTTATGGAGTCGGTACCGGCTACGCCGGCGAGCTTTCCACGATGACGCTCACGGTGTTGTTCTGGTCCTCGCCGCGCACCGTGTATTGAACCTGCCCGCTCACGCGCGCGTAGAGCGTGTGGTCGCGGCCGATGCCGACGTTCGTGCCCGCGTGCACGCGGGTGCCGCGCTGGCGCACGAGGATCTGGCCGGCGTTGACGCGCTCGCCGCCGAAGACCTTCACTCCCAGGCGCTTCGCCTGCGAATCGCGTCCGTTGCGCGAACTGCCGCCTGCTTTCTTATGTGCCATGACTAGCCTTGGACGATGTCGTCGATGCGGACCTCGGTGTACGACTGCCGATGCCCTTGCGTTTTCTGGTAGTGCTTGCGGCGGCGCAGCTTGAAGATCTTCACTTTGTCGCCGCGCCCATGCGACAGCACGGTCGCCTTGACCGCAGCGCCCGAAACGAGCGGCGCGCCGACCTTGACTGAATCGCCCGCGCCGACCAGCAGCACCTCGTCGAACGAGACGTTCGCGCCGACTTCGGCGGCGAGCGCCTCGACGCGCAGCTTCGCGCCGGCTTCCACGCGGTACTGCTTGCCGCCTGATTTGATCACTGCGTACATGGGAACTTGATTTACCTTGCGCTGCAAAAGACCGAGAATTATAGCGGAAATCATGACCTTCCAGTCCATGCTGGCGCCGGTGTCGGAGGACATGCGGCGCGTGGACGAGCTCATCGCCACGCGCCTCGAGTCCGACGTGGTGCTCGTGCGCAAGGTGGCCGAGTACCTTGTCGGCGCGGGCGGCAAGCGGCTGCGTCCGGCGCTCTTGCTCCTTGCCTGCGGCGCGCTCGGCTATCGCGGCGACGCGCGCTTCACTGCCGCGGCGGTGATCGAGTTCATCCACACCGCGACGCTCCTGCACGATGACGTGGTCGACGAATCGGAGCTCAGGCGCGGCGCGCCGACCGCCAACGCCGCGTTCGGCAACGCCGCCGCGGTGCTGGTCGGCGACTTTCTCTATTCGCGCTCGTTCCAGATGATGGTGGAGCTCGACGACATGCGCGTCATGCAGGTGCTCGCGGATGCGACCAACATCATCGCCGCCGGCGAGGTGATGCAGCTCATGGGCAGCCACGACCCGCAGGTCGACGAGGCGCGCTACCTCGAGGTGATCCGGCGCAAGACCGCGAAGCTGTTCGAGGCGGCGGCACGCATTGGCGCAGTGCTGGCGCGAAGCGACCCGGAGGTGGAGGACGGGCTCGCGCGCTACGGCGCGCACGTCGGCACGGCGTTCCAGCTGATCGACGACGTGCTCGACTATTCCGGCGACGAAGCGGCGATCGGCAAGCATCTGGGCGACGATCTCGCCGAGGGCAAGCCGACGCTGCCGCTGATCCATGCGCTGCGCTCAGGCGACGCCGCCGAGCAGGCGGTCGTGCGCCAGGCGATCGTCGCCGGCGGGCGCGCCGATTTCGGCGCGGTGCTTGCCGCCATCCGCCGCTGCGGTTCGCTCGAGTACGCGCGCACGGCGGCGAGGCGCGAAGCGGCGGCCGCGCGGGCGGCGCTCGAGCCGTTGGCGTCGTCGGATTTCAAGCGATCTTTGCTAGAATTGGCGTCCTTCTCGGTGGTCCGCCAAACCTAGCTCGGGGTGTAGCTCAGCCTGGTAGAGTACTGCGTTCGGGACGCAGGTGTCGCTGGTTCAAATCCAGTCACCCCGACCAATCCACTGCACGAGTAGCGAGTAATCGGTCACGCGGGCCTCGCGGCCCGATTTTCCGCTTGGCGGGATAATCATGGGCCATGGGACGCCTGCTGGTCCTCGTCATGCTCGTGGTGGTCGCCGCTTGGCTCGTGCGCCGCGCGCTGCGGCGCGCCGACATGCCGGGCGCTGCCGAGGCGGGCACGGTAAGCGACGAGCTCGTGCGCTGCGCGCATTGCGGGCTGCTCCTGCCCCGCGCCGAGGCGCGCGAGTCCGCGGGCGCCATCTACTGCAGCGACGAGCACGCGCGGCTCGGGCCGACGCGCGGGCGCTGATGCGGGCGCCGCTGCGCTATCCGGAGCTGTTCCTCGCGCCGCCGGAGCGCACGCCGGAGTCGTTCTGGATCTCGCTTGCATACTTCAACCTCTACCGCGTGGCGCTCGCGACGCTGTTCCTGACGCTGTCGCTGGTCTACGAGGACGCGCTCGCTCTCGGCTCGCACTCGCTCGCGCTTTTCCGCTACACCTGCGCGGCGTACCTCGCAATCGCGGTGCTCTTCCAGGCGGTGCTGCGCAGGGTGCGCCGCCATTTCAACCTGCAGCTCTCGCTGCACGTCGGCGTCGATCTGGTGGCGATCACGCTCCTCATGAACGCGAGCGGCGGCATGAGGAGCGGTCTCGGCGTGACGCTGGTCGTGGCGCTGATCGGCGCGGCGATCGTGGCGCCGCAACGGCTGAACCTGCTGTACGCCGCGCTCGCCACGATCGCGCTCCTGCTCGAGCAGGCGTACTGGGTGCTAGGCCACGACGCCGCCATCAACAGCTTCGTGCAGCCCGGCCTGCTCGCGATGGGCTGCTTCGCCGCGAGCGGCGTCACCGGCTGGCTCGCGGGCCGGGTCGCCGCCAACGAGCGCCTCGCCGCACAGCGCGGGCGCGACCTCGCGGCGCAGACGCGCGTGAACGAGCTCGTGCAGCGCGACATGCACGACGGCGTGCTGGTGCTCGACCGCGCCGGCCGCGTGGTGCAGCACAATCCGCAGGCGGAGCTCCTGCTGCGCGCCGACCGGCTGCTCGGCGCCGACATCGAGGCGCTGCTGCCGGAATTCGCGCCCCGCTGGCGCAGCTGGCATGCCGATGGCGCGACGCAGGCGAGCGCCGACCTGACCGTGCGCGGGCGCGACATCGGGCTGCGCCTGGTCGACGCCGGCACCGAAGGCGGCCACAGCGTGCTCTTCGTCGAGGATACGACGCGCGCGCGCGAGCAGGCGCAGCAGCTCAAGCTCGCGGCGCTCGGCCGGCTCACCGCCAACATCGCGCACGAGATCCGCAATCCGCTCGCCGCGATCAGCCATGCGTCCGAGCTGCTGGAGGAGGAAAAGCGCAACAACGCGCGCACGCGCCTCACGCGCATCATCCAGGACAACACGCGGCGCCTGGACCAGCTCGTTTCCGACGTGCTGCAGCTCAATCGCCGGGACCGTATCTCGCCGGGGCCGATCCGCGTGCATCCATGGCTGCGGGAGTTCCTCGCGGAGTTCGTGGCGAACGAGTCGGCTTCGGCGGAGCGCTTCGCGGTGGACGGCGCAGCCGACGCCTGGATCGAGTTCGATCGCGAGCACCTGCGCCAGGTGATGTGGAACCTGCTGCGCAATGCGGCGCGCTACGCCGGACCTGAGAACGGGGCGGTGCGCATCGCGCTGCGCGGCTACGGCGGGCGCGTCGAGCTCTCGGTGATCGACAACGGACCCGGCGTGCCGGCCGCGCGCCAGGGGCAGCTCTTCGAGCCCTTCTTCACCACCGAGGCGAAAGGCACGGGCCTCGGTCTTTACCTCGCGCGCGAGCTGTGCGCCGCCAACCGCGCCACGCTCGAATACGTGAACGACAGCCCCGGGGCGCACTTCCGGATTCTGTGCCGCGAGGCGCGCGCCGCATGAGACGCGCCGACCGCGCCGAACGCGCCTCCGCGCAGGTGCTGGTGGTCGACGACGAGCCCGACATCCGCGAGCTCCTCGAGCTGACGCTGGTGCGCATGGGGCTCGACGTGGCGAGCGTCGGCACCATCGCCGAGGCGAAGGAGCGCCTGAAGAACGAGCGCTACGACCTCTGCCTCACCGACATGCGGCTTGCCGACGGCGAGGGGCTCGAGCTCGTGCGCCACATCGCGGCCGCGGCGGCCGAGGTGCCGGTCGCCGTGATCACCGCCTTCGGCAGCACCGAGAACGCGGTAGCGGCACTCAAGGCCGGCGCCTTCGATTACGTCTCGAAGCCCGTCGGGCTGGAGCAACTGCGCGCGCTGGTGCGCGCGGCGCTCTCGCTTCCCGGGCGCGCCGAGGCGCCGGCGCGCGACAAGCGGCTGCACGGGCGGCTGCTCGGCGCGAGCGCACCGCTCGCCGCCGCGCGCGAGATGATCGTCAAGCTCGCGCGCACCCAGGCGCCGGTCTACATCTCGGGCGAGTCGGGCACCGGCAAGGAGCTCGCCGCGCGCCTGATCCACGAGAACGGCGCCCGGCGCGAGCGGCCGTTCGTCGCGGTCAACTGCGGCGCGATTCCCGAGAACCTGATGGAGAGCGAGTTCTTCGGCTACAAGAAAGGCGCCTTTACCGGCGCGCAGGAGGACCGCGACGGCTTCTTCCAGGCCGCGAACGGCGGCACCCTGTTTCTGGACGAGGTCGCAGAACTGCCGCTGCCGATGCAGGTGAAGCTCTTGCGCGCGATCCAGGAAAAGCGCGTTCGCAAGGTCGGCGCCACGCAGGAGGAGCCGGTCGACGTGCGCATCATCTGCGCTACGCACCAGAAGCTCGCGGAACTGGTCGCCGCCGGGCGCTTTCGCCAGGACCTTTTCTATCGCATCAACGTCATCGAGCTCGCTATGCCGCCGCTGCGCCAATGCCGGGACGATATCCCGCTCCTCGCCGGCGCGGTCCTCGAGCGGCTCGGCGCGCAGGAAGGCGTGGCGCCCGCGCGGCTCACCCAGGGTGCGCTGGAGGAGCTGCAGCGCTACGACTTCCCGGGCAACATCCGTGAGCTCGAGAACATCCTCGAGCGAGCGCTCGCTCTTTCCGCCAGCGAGGAAATCGGGGCGGAAGACCTGCGCCTGAGCGCCCCGGCAAGCGCCGCGGGCGGCCCCGCGGCGGAAGCGGCGCCCGCCGGCTCCGAGGCGCTGCCCGACTACCTCGACAGCATCGAGCGCAAGGCGATTCTGGAGGCGCTCGGCAAGACCGGCTTCAACCGCACGGCGGCAGCGAAGCTCCTTGGCATCACCTTCCGGCAGCTGCGCTACCGGATGCAGCGCCTGGGCATCAAGGAAGATGAAACTCGCTCCTGACGGCTGGCTCACGCCATGCCGGCGGGTCGAGTCGCCGAACCACGATGAGCGCGCGCAGGGCGAGACGGTCACGCTCCTCGTCGTGCACTCGATCAGCCTGCCGCCAGGCGAGTACGGCGGCGACGCGATCGAGCGCCTCTTTACCAACCGGCTCGATCCGGCGGCGCATCCCTACTTCGGCCAGATCGCCAGCCTCGAAGTCTCGGCCCACTTCCTCATCCGGCGTGACGGCGAGCTCGTGCAATTCGTGCCCACCACGCGGCGCGCCTGGCACGCAGGCGTCTCGTGCTGGCGCGGGCGCGAGCGCTGCAACGATTTCTCCATCGGCGTCGAGCTGGAAGGTACCGACAGCGGGCCGTTCGAGCCCGTCCAGTATGAGCGGCTCGCCGCGCTGATCCATGCGCTGCGCGCGCATTACCCGATGCGCGAGCTCGCCGCGCACAGCGACATCGCTCCGGGCCGCAAGACCGATCCCGGACCGGGCTTCGACTGGGCGCGCCTGCTCGGCGCGCTGTCGCGGTTTCGCAACCCGAGCGACCACTAAATAACGGGCGCGCTCGGCGCTGCGTTACGAGATGTAGGGCCTCCTCCCTTTGGCACTAGATCTAGTGTCAGCGCGTCGACGACAACCCTAGTTCTTGCATTGCAGCAGCGTCGGCGGGCCTTGCCAAGCGAAAAAACTGTGCGTACATTGCGGGCGGTCTACTAGATCTAGGTTGGAATACCTAGCTAAGCACTAAAACTAGTAGGCACTACCACGGAGCGGGGAGAGCGCCATGCAGATCGTCCAGGAGAACGCCCCAGTCACCCCCGGCTTCGGCATTGCGCTCGGCGAGGGCGAGGCGGCGGGGCGCGGCGCCTTCGCGGACTACAAAGTCATCCGCAGGAACGGCGCCGTGATGGGCTTCGAGCCCGCCAAGATTTCCGTGGCCATGACCAAGGCGTTCCTCGCGGTGAACGGCGCCCAGGGGGCCGCCTCCGCCAGGATCCGCGAGCTCGTCGGCACGCTCACCGAGACGGTGGTCGCGGCGCTGCTGCGCCGCCAGCCGCAGGGCGGCACGTTCCACATCGAGGACATCCAGGACCAGGTCGAGCTCGCGCTGATGCGCTCGGGCGAGCACGACGTCGCCCGCGCCTACGTGCTCTACCGCGAGGCGCGCGCCAAGGTCCGCCTGCAGGAGAAGGAAAAGGCGGCCAAGAAAGAGGCCGGCATCCATGTCGTCGAGAGCGGCGCGCGCAAGCCGCTCGACTCGCAGGCGCTGCGCGCGCTCGCGCAGGCGGCCTGCGAGGGCCTGACGGCGTCGCCGGAGGCGATCCTCGAAGCGACGCTGCGCGACCTCTACGACGGCGTGCCGATGGAAGAGGTGCGCAAGTCCGCCGTCATGGCGGCGCGCGCGCTGATCGAGAAGGATCCCGCGTACAGCTATGTGACGGCGCGGCTGTTGCTGCACGGCATCCGCCTCGAAGTGCTGGGCGAGGAGGCCACCCAGGCGCAGATGGAGACGCGCTATGCCGCCTACTTCCCGCAGTTCGTCGCCCGCGGCATCGACGCGGAGCTGCTCGACCCCGAGCTCGCGAGCTTCGATCTGGCGCGCCTGGGCGGCGCGCTCAAGCCCGAGCGCGACCTCAAGTTCGGCTACCTCGGGCTGCAGACGCTCTACGACCGCTATTTCCTGCACGTGCAGGGGCGGCGCATCGAGCTGCCGCAGGCGTTCTTCATGCGCGTCGCGATGGGCCTTGCCCTGAGGGAGAAAGATCGCGACGCGCGCGCGATCGAGTTCTACGACGTGCTGTCGTCGTTCGACTTCATGAGCTCGACGCCGACGCTGTTCAACGCCGGCACGCAGCGCTCGCAGCTCTCGAGCTGCTACCTCACCACGGTATCGGATGACCTCGACGGCATCTACGAGGCGATCAAGGAAAACGCGCTGCTCGCGAAATACGCCGGCGGCCTCGGCAACGACTGGACCCCGGTGCGCGCGCTCGGCTCGCACATCAAGGGCACGAACGGCAAGTCGCAGGGCGTGGTGCCGTTCCTCAAGGTGGTGAACGACACCGCCGTCGCGGTGAACCAGGGTGGCAAGCGCAAGGGCGCGGTGTGCTCCTACCTCGAGACCTGGCACCTGGACATCGAGGAGTTCCTCGAGCTGCGCAAGAACACCGGCGACGACCGGCGCCGCACGCACGACATGAACACGGCGAACTGGATCCCCGACCTCTTCATGAAGCGGGTGATGGACAACGCCGAGTGGACGCTGTTTTCGCCCTCCGACTGCCGCGACCTGCACGAGAAATACGGCCGCGCGTTCGAGGAGGCATACCTGCGCTACGAGCACAAGGCGGCGCGCGGCGAGCTGAAGCTCTACAAGAAGATTCCCGCGGTCCAGCTCTGGCGCAAGATGCTCTCGATGCTCTTCGAGACCGGGCATCCCTGGATCACGTTCAAGGATCCCTGCAATCTGCGCAGTCCCCAGCAGCACGTCGGCGTGGTGCACAGCTCCAACCTGTGCACCGAGATCACGCTCAACACCTCGGGCGACGAGATCGCGGTCTGCAACCTCGGCTCGGTCAACCTGGTCGCGCACATGACCGAGGCGGGGCTCGATTTCGAGAAGCTCAAGCAGACCATCCGCACGGCGATGCGGATGCTCGACAACGTGATCGACATCAACTACTACGCGGTCGACAAGGCGCGCAATTCCAACCTGCGCCACCGCCCCGTCGGCCTGGGGATCATGGGCTTCCAGGACTGCCTGCACCGCCTGCGCATCCCGTATGCATCGCCGGAAGCGATCGACTTCGCCGACCGCTCGATGGAGATGGCGGCCTACGCCGCGTACTGGGCATCGACCGAGCTCGCCGAGGAGCGCGGGCGCTACGCATCGTTCGCCGGGTCGCTCTGGGACCGGGGCGTGCTGCCGCAGGACACTCTCGACCTGCTTGCCGCCGAGCGCGGCGGCTACGTCGAGCTCGACCGCTCGGCGAGCCTCGATTGGGAGGCGCTGCGCGCGCGCATCCGGCAGCACGGCATGCGCAATTCCAATTGCCTCGCCATCGCGCCGACGGCAACCATCGCCAATATCGTCGGCGTGTCGGCCTCGATCGAGCCGACCTACCAGAACCTGTTCGTGAAATCGAACCTCTCTGGCGAGTTCACCGTGGTGAACGACTACCTGGTGGCGGACCTGAAGCGGGCGGGACTCTGGGACGAGGTGATGATCGCCGACCTCAAGTACTTCGACGGCAACCTCGCGCGCATCGACCGCGTGCCGGCCGCGCTGCGCAACCTCTACGCCACGGCGTTCGAGGTCGAGCCCAAGTGGCTGGTCGAGGCCGCGGCGCGGCGGCAGAAGTGGATCGACCAGTCGCAGTCGCTCAACATCTACATGGCCGGGGCGTCGGGCAAGAGGCTCGACGAAACCTACAAGCTCGCCTGGCTGCGCGGGCTGAAGACCACCTACTACCTGCGCGCCATGGGCGCGACGCACGCCGAGAAGTCGACCAGCAAGGCTGGCGCGCTGAACGCCGTCCCGGCGGTGGAAACGGCGGAAGCGGGCGTCAAGGTGTGCGCGATCAACAACCCGGACTGCGAGGCATGCCAGTGATCACGCTCGGCAGCCTCGCCTTCAATGGTCCCTTCTTGGCGCCGCTCTGGAACCCGCCGAAAAGCGCGGGCCTGTATGCGGTGCTAGTGCCCGGATGGCGCCTCCTCACCTTCCGGGCACTTTATTTCGCCCAGGCGGACGTGTTCGACGCAGACCTCCTCAAGTCGCACGCGCGCCATCCGGAGTGGCTGACGATCGCCGGCACGGACTGGAACCTCTACATCGCGACGCACGAGATGTCGTTCTCGACGCCGGCGCAGCGCGAGGCTGCCGCGCGCGAGCTCTCGCGCACCTACAAGCCCGAATTCCGGCCGGTGGACGCAAGACCGGTCGCCAGCCTGCGCACGCTGCTGATTGCGCAGGCGCTGCGCAACGCACAGGAAAAATAAAGCTCGCCATGCTGAAGTTCGAAGACCTAGCGCCTCAGCCCAAGAGCGGCTTCATGCCCGCGGCGCAGGCCGCCGACAGCCGCTACGCCGCGGGCGACGCCTTCCGCCGCGTGACGGTGGAAGACAAGCGTGTCCTCAACTCCAAGGCCGACGTCAACCAGCTGGTGCCCTTCAAGTACAAGTGGGCCTGGGAGAAATACCTCGCCGCCTGCGCCAACCACTGGATGCCGCAGGAGATCAACATGAGCCGGGACATCGGGCTGTGGAAGGACCCGGCCGGGCTGACCGAGGACGAGCGACGCATCGTCAAGAGGAACCTCGGCTTTTTCGTCACCGCCGACTCGCTGGCGGCGAACAACATCGTGCTGGGCACCTATCGGCACATTACCGCGCCGGAGTGCCGCCAGTACCTGCTGCGCCAGGCGTTCGAGGAGGCGATCCACACCCACGCCTACCAGTACATCGTGGAGAGCCTCGACCTCGAGGAGGCGGAGATCTTCAACGCCTACCACGAGGTGGCCTCGATCCGCGAAAAGGACGAGTTCCTGGTGCCGTTCATCGATGTCCTCACCGACCCCGGCTTTCGCACCGGCACGCCGCAGACGGACCAGAAGCTGCTCCGCAGCCTGATCGTCTTCTCGTGCCTGATGGAGGGGCTCTTCTTCTACGTCGGGTTCGTGCAGATCCTCGCCCTTGGCCGCCAGAACAAGATGACCGGCGCCGCCGAGCAGTACATGTACATCCTGCGCGACGAGTCGATGCACTGCAATTTCGGCATCGACCTGGTGAACCAGATCAAGCTCGAGAACCCCGGCCTGTGGACGCCGGCGTTCCGCGAGGAGGCGCAGGAGCTCTTCCGCCGCGCGGTCGAGCTCGAGTACCGCTATGCGGAGGACACCATGCCGCGCGGCGTGCTCGGCCTGAACGCGCCGATGTTCAAGGAGTACCTGCGCTTCATCGCCAACCGCCGCTGCCAGCAGATCGGCCTCGAGACCCTGTACCCGGGTGCGCAGAACCCTTTCCCGTGGATGAGCGAGATGATCGACCTCAAGAAGGAGCGCAACTTCTTCGAGACCCGCGTCATCGAGTATCAGACCGGGGGCGCACTCAACTGGGAGTGAAAATGGAAGAGGAGTGGGATCAAATGCATAGAATTACTGCATGCAAGGCCGAGGAGGACTACAAGCTTTGGCTGCGCTTCGAGGATGGACTCGAAGGCTCGGTGTTCCTCGGCAACCTGCTCGAGATCGGCGCGTTCCAGCTGTGGCGCGACGTGCGCGAATTCGAGAAGGTGAGCGTCGATCCGCATACTGCCACCGTCACCTGGGAAGGCGGCATCCGGCTGGACAGCGACGTCCTGTATCAGGACCTCGCCTCCCGGTCCCACCCTATTCAGCATGTCGGCGGCGGCAATCCCCCGCCGGCGGTTGGATAGTCCGGCGCGCCAGGCGCCCGGGCTTCTTTGTTCAACTACCTTGAAGGAGCAAAGCATGGCGAAGAAGAAAGCGAAAAAAGGCGGCAAGAAAAAGAAGAAGAAGAAAGGATCAGGGAAGAAGAAGAGAACGTTGAGAAAAGCGGGTAACAAAAAGGCGGCAGCGAAGAAATCCGCCAAGAAAAAGAAAAAGGCGGGAAAGAAGAAAAAGGCGATGAAAGCCGCCACACCCACGGCCAGCACGGCGCAACCGACGGCAGCTGCACCCGCAGCACCGACGGACGCTGGAGCCACCGGCGCGCGACCCGCGCTGAATCCAGCCGCCGCGTGGCCTTTCCCGACGGGATCCCGGCCGTAGCCGGGACACCCGCGGGAAGGGGCAGAGCTGCGGAAGCGCTTTGCCTGGCCGTCGAAGCTCAGCGGACCGGCTCGGGTCCAATCGGCCCAAGAAACGAGACCTCGGCCGGTCCGCGAGGCTTCACCGAGAAGCCCTCATTTTAGCCGCCGTTCGGCTCCGAAAGCCGCCAGATCCGCTCGTTTCGCATCCAGTCCGCGGAGTGTGCGGAAATGCCAGAAGTGGTTGACAGTGTTAAATATTTCCGAATACCATAGCGCTCGCTGCGGTGCAGCAGCGCTGGACATTGCGGTGCTGCGTTCAACCGTCGAGCCCCGGTCGGCAATCCCCTTGAGGAGGGTGCCGGATCCCAAGTCGGAACAGGGCGCCGGGATAAGGAGGTGGCCTATGGTTGCATCGCTGTTGGCACGCGCCTACGACGGCGCGAAGAGCCTGGTTGCGTTGGTCGGCGTCGCCGCAGTCGGCGGCCTGCTGCTCGTCCCGCTGCATGGGGATGGGGCGAGGCTCCGTCTTGGCTGGGGCGAGGACGGCGTTTTCGAGGCCCCCAACCTCGTTTCGGGCGCCATCCAGGCGCTCCCGGAAACCCCGCTTGAGCGCGAGCAGCGCCTGATCACCGAGTTCATTGCCAAGCGCTACCGCGTCTCGGACACGGCGGTGGCGAACTATGTCGCCGCGGCCTACCGCGCGGGCGAGCAGTATTCCGTGGACCCGCTGCTCATCCTCGCCGTGATGGCGGTCGAGTCGCGCTACAACCCGGTCGCGGAAAGCCTGGTCGGCGCCAAGGGCCTGATGCAGGTGATGCCGAAGTACCACCTCGACAAGCTCGCCGACCTCGGTGGCGAGGAAGCGCTGCTCGAGCCGGAAGTAAACATCCTGATCGGTGCCCAGATCCTGCGCGAGTACCAGCGGCGCTGCCACGACACTGAAGCGGCGCTGCAGATGTACGCCGGCGCCTTCGATGAGCCGAGCGGGCAGTACTCGACCAAGGTGTTCGCCGAGCGCGCGCGGCTGGAGTTCCTCAGGCAGAAGGCGCGGAAGCAGCAAAGCGTTTGATGCGCCGCGCCGCTTCCTCGATATCCGCCATGGCGCGGGTATAGGCGAAGCGCACATGGTGGGCGGTGGCGTTCGCGCCGAAATCCACGCCCGGCGTCGCCGCCACCGCCTCGCGCTCCAGTAGCTGCAGGCAGTACTCGCGGGCATCGCGCCCGCAATCCGCGTAGATGTAGAACGCCCCGTGCGGCTCCGCCGGCACGGCAAGCCCCGAGCCTGTCAGCGCCGGCAGCAGCACATCGCGCCGGCGAGCAAACTCCCGGCGCCGCTCTTCGAGAATTCGGATGCTTTCGTCGCCGAAGGCCGCGCACGCCGCGTATTGCGCGGGCGCCG
Source organism: Burkholderiales bacterium (assembly GCA_035689325.1). Lineage (GTDB taxonomy): Bacteria > Pseudomonadota > Gammaproteobacteria > Burkholderiales > SG8-39 > SCGC-AG-212-J23. The sequence continues at coordinate 27,162 of DASSLQ010000095.1, forward strand.
GCGCCGAGATGAAGAGATGCTGCGCGAGCTTTTCGAAGCCGCGCAGCGCAGTTGCGGGAAGCACCACCCAGCCCAGCCGCCAGCCGGTCATGCAGAAGTACTTGGAGAAGCTGTTGACGATCACGACCTCGCCCGGCAGCTCCACCGCGGTCCACGGCTCGGCGCCGTAAACCAGCCCCTGGTAAATCTCGTCCATGACCAGCACGCCGCCGCGCTCCGCGATGAAGCGCGCGATTCTCTCGAGCTCGCTGCGCGCGATGAGCGTACCGGTGGGATTGGAGGGCGAGCCGAGGATCAGCGCCTTGGTGCGCGCGTTCCACGCCTCGCGCACCATGGCGAGCGTCGGCTGGAAGTTGTGCCGAGCGCTTACCGCGAGCGGCCGCGCGCGGCCCTCGAAGGCGCGCACGAAATGGCGGTAGCCCGGATAGCCGGGATCGGGCAGGAGCACCTCGTCGCCCGCATCGACGTAGAGCGCCGCAACCGTGAGCAAGCCGCCCGAAGCGCCTGCCGTGATGACCACGCGCTCGGGCGGCACCGCAGCGCCGAACCTGGTCGCGTAGTGGCGCGCGATGGTCTCCCGCAATTGCGGCAGCCCGAGCGTCGCGGTGTACGCAGTGTGTCCTTCGCGCAGCGCGCGCACGCCTGCCTCGACCACCGGCTGCGGCGCCGTGAAATCCGGCTCGCCGATCTCCATGTGCACCACGTGGCGGCCGGCGCGCTCGAGCGCATGCGCGCGCGAGAGGACATCCATCACTTCGAAGGGTGCGATTTCCGCAGCGCGGCGCGCCGTCACCATGGGCTCGGCCATTCTACGGTCTGCCCCTGCTATAGAATCGTCGCGTGGACGAGCAGCTGAAGAAGAGCGCCCTCGAGTACCACCGCCGCACGCCGCCGGGCAAGCTCTCGATCCTGCCCACCAAGCAGCTCACCAACCAGCGCGATCTCGCGCTCGCCTATTCCCCCGGCGTCGCCGCGGCCTGCGAAGAGATCGTGCGCGATCCCGCCACGGCGGTGTACTACACCTCGCGCTCGAACCTGATCGCCGTGATCACCAACGGCACCGCCGTGCTCGGGCTCGGCGCCATCGGCCCGCTCGCCGCGAAGCCGGTGATGGAGGGCAAGGCGGTGCTGTTCAAGAAGTTTGCCGGCATCGACTGCTTCGACATCGAGATCGAGGAGCGCGACCCGGAAAAGCTGGTCGACATCGTCGCCGCGCTCGAGCCGACCTTCGGCGCGATCAACCTCGAGGACATCAAGGCGCCAGAGTGCTTCACGGTCGAGCGGCTGCTGCGCAAGCGCATGCGCATTCCCGTGTTCCACGATGACCAGCACGGCACTGCGATCACGGTGGGTGCGGCGATCTACAACGGCCTCAAGGTCGTCGGCAAGCGCATCGAGGAAGTTAAGCTGGTCGCTTCCGGTGCTGGCGCGGCGGCGCTCGCCTGCCTCGATCTCCTGCAGAAGATGGGGCTGCCGCTCGCCAACATCATCGTCACGGACATCAAGGGCGTGGTCTTCAAGGGCCGGCGCGAGCTGATGGACCCGGACAAGGAGCGCTACGCCAAGGAGACGCGCGCGCGCACGCTCGACGAGGTGATCGACGGTGCCGACGTGTTCCTGGGGTTGTCCGCGGGCGGCGTGCTGCAGCCGGCGATGGTGAAGAAGATGGCGGCGCGCCCGCTGATCCTCGCGCTCGCCAACCCCGAGCCGGAGATCTCGCCCGAGCTCGCGCGCGAGGCGCGGCCCGACTGCGTCATTGCCACGGGACGCTCGGACTATCCGAACCAGGTTAACAACGTGCTGTGCTTCCCGTTCATTTTCCGCGGAGCGCTGGACGTCGGCGCGACCACCATCACCACCGAGATGGAGCTCGCCGCGGTGCGCGCGATCGCCGAGCTCGCGCAGGCGGAGACTTCGGAGCAGGTCGCGCAGGCCTACGGCATCGAAACGATCAGCTTCGGCCCCGAGTACATCATCCCGCGGCCGTTCGACCCGCGGCTGATTGCGCGCGTTGCGCCGGCCGTGGCGCAGGCGGCGATGCAATCGGGCGTCGCGACCCGCCCGATCGCCGACCTGGAAGCCTACCGGCAGTCGCTCTCGCAGTTCGTCTACCAGTCCGGCCTCATCATGAAGCCGCTCTTCTCCGCGGCGAAGGCGCAGCCGCGGCGCGTGGTGTACGCCGAGGGCGAGGACGAGCGCGTGCTGCGTGCGGCGCAGGTGGTGGTGGACGAGGGACTCGCCCGCCCGATCCTCGTCGGCCGGCCGCAGGTCGTCGAGCAGCGCCTCGAGCGCCTCGGGCTGCGCGTGCGACCCGGGAAGGAAGTGGAGCTCGTGAACCCGGAGTTCGATGCGCGCTACCGCGATTACTGGACCAGCTATCAGCAGCTCGCCGAGCGCCGCGGCGTGACGCCGGAATACGCGCGCATCGAGATGCGCCGCAGCACCACGCTGATCGGCGCAATGATGATCCACAAGCGCGAAGCCGACTCGATGATCTGCGGCACGCTCGGCATGTTCGCCGAGCACATCCGCTACGTCGACCAGGTGATCGGCCTGCGGCCCGGCGTGCGCCACTACGCGGCGATGAACGCGATCATCCTGCCGGCGCGCACGCTCTTCATCTGCGACACTTACGTGACGAACGATCCGGACGCCGAGCACATCGCGGAGATGACGCTGCTCGCCGCGGAGGAGGTGCGCCGCTTCGGCATCGTGCCGAAGGTCGCGCTCCTTTCCGCGTCCAACTTCGGCTCGCTCGACACGCCCGCGGCGCGCAAGATGCGCGCCGCGCTCGCGCTCATCACCGCGCGCGCGCCCGACCTGCAGATCGAGGGCGAGATGCACGGCGATGCGGCGCTCTCCGAGGAAATCCGCGTGCGCGTGTTTCCGCGCGCACGGCTGCGCGGCGAAGCCAACCTGCTCGTCATGCCGACGCTCGACGCGGCGAATATCTCGTTCAACCTGCTCAAGACCGCGAGCGGCGGCGGCGTCACCATCGGGCCGATGCTTCTCGGCGCCGCGCGTCCGGCGCACATCCTCACGCCCTCGGCCACCGTGCGGCGCATCGTCAACATGACGGCGCTCGCCGTGGCGGACGCGAATGCGCGGCGCGCCCAGGAGAGCCTGTTCTGATGGACGCGCTGTCGGCCACGATCGCGCCGCTGCACGCGGGGCGCTCGCGCCCGCGGGCGGGCATCGTGCTGACGGGCGGCGGCGCTCGCGCTGCCTACCAGGTCGGCGTGGTTAAGGCGGTGCGCGACGTGCTCGGCTCGCCGAAGAAGAACCCGTTCCCGATCCTCTGCGGCACCTCCGCGGGCGCGATCAACGCGACGACGCTCGCGGTCTTCGCCGACGATTTCTCGGGCGCCGTCGGCATGCTGCTCGAGCAGTGGGAGAACATGCACTGCCACCACATCTACCGCACGGACGCGTGGCACATCGTGCGCAGCGGCGCACGCTGGCTCGCGGCGATGATGCTGGTGTCGCGCAACAACCCGATCTCGCTCCTCGACAACTCGCCGCTCGCGGCGATGCTTGCGAGGAACCTGCCGTTCGAGCGCATCCGGGCGAACATCGATGCCGGCTCGCTCTACGCGTTGTGCGTGACCGCTTCCGGCTACACCACCGGCCAGAGCGTGTCCTTTTTCCAGGGCGTCGCCGACCTCGCCGGCTGGGAGCGCAACCAGCGCATCGGCGCCGCGGTGACGCTGAGCGCCGAATACCTGCTCGCCTCGGCGGCGCTGCCTTTCATCTTCCCGGCGGTCAAGGTGCACCGCGAGTACTTCGGCGACGGCTCGATGCGCCAGATCGCGCCGGTGTCGCCGGCGCTGCATCTGGGTGCCGATCGCGTACTGATCGTCGGCACCGGGCGCCAGGCGCAGGACACGAACCGCGCGCGCTCGACCATCTATCCGTCGCTCGCCCAGATCGCGGGCCACGCGCTGAACTCGATCTTCCTCGACAGCCTGGCGGTCGACATCGAGCGTCTTGAGCGCATCAACCGCACGGTGAAGCTGATCCCGCAGGAGCGGCTCACGGACTCGAAGGTGAACCTGCGGCCGGTGAAGGTGCTGTTCATCACGCCGTCGCAGCCGATCGAGCGCATCGCCGCGCGCTTCCTGCACGAGCTGCCGGGCACGGTGCGCTTCATCCTCAAGCCGACCGGGGCGCTCAACCGGTCCGGCTCCAACCTCGCGAGCTATCTGCTGTTCGAGGAATCGTTCTGCCGCGCGCTCATCGACCTCGGCTACCAGGACACCATCAGCCGCGAGGCCGAGGTACGCGAGTTCTTCACCGCGCCGGAGGAAAGGGCGTATGCCTGACGAGGCGCCGCCGCAGGATCCGTTCGAGATGTTCCGGCGGCTATGGGGCGGCCTGGGCGTGCCGCTGCCCGGCATGGCGATGCCGACCTTCGATCCGCACGAGGTGGAGAAGCGCATCGCCGAGCTGCGCTCGGTCGAGGCGTGGCTCAACATGAACCTCAACATGGTGAAGTTCTCGATCCAGGGCCTCGAGCTGCAGCGCGCCGCGCTGCAGGCCATGCGCACCGCCGGCGGCGGCGACGCACCGCGCAAAGAATAGGCAGTCAGTCCAATCCACGGGAGACAGCAGAATGGCAAAGGCAATCCGTTTTCACCGGCAGGGCGGCCCCGAAGTGCTGCAGGTCGATGATGTTCCGGTCGGCGAGCCCGGCCCGGGCCAGATCCGCATCCGGCATACCGCGGTCGGCGTCAACTTCGTCGACATCTACCAGCGCTCCGGCCTCTATCCGATGCAGATGCCGGCGACTGCCGGCAACGAGGGCGCCGGCGTCGTCGACGCCGTGGCGAAGGGCGTCAAGGACCTCAGGGTCGGCGACCGCGTCTGCTATACCGGGCTTCCCGGGTCCTATTGCGAATCGCGCCTCGTGCCCGCCGAGCGCGTGGTGAAGATTCCCAAGGGCATCAGCGACGAGCAGGCTGCGTCCATGCTGCTCAAAGGCATGACCGTGCACTACCTGATCTTCTCCACCTACAAGGTGAAGAAGGGCGACACGGTCCTCTGGCATGCTGCCGCCGGCGGCGTCGGGCTGATCGCCGGCCAGTGGCTGAAGAAGCTCGGCGTCACCGCGATCGGCACCGTGGGCTCGGACGAGAAAGCGAAGCTCGCCAAGGCGCACGGCTACAAGCACGTCATCAACTACAGCAGCGAGAACTTCGTCGAGAAGGTGAAGGAGCTCACCAAGGGCAAGAAGCTGCCGGTGGTCTACGACGCGGTCGGCAAGTCGACCTGGGACGGCTCACTCGACTGCCTGCAGCCGCGCGGGCTGATGGTGTCCTTCGGCAACGCCTCCGGCGCCGTGCCGCCGCAGAACTTGGGGATCCTCGCCAGCAAGGGCTCGCTCTACGTGACGCGGCCGACGCTCGCCACTTATATTGCCGCGCGCCCCGATCTGGTGAAGCGCTCGACCGATCTCTTCAACGCGGTGAAGTCCGGCGCCGTGAAGATCGAGACCACCGCGAAGTACAAGCTCGAGGAGGCGGCGAACGCGCACCGCGACCTCGAGGGGCGCAAGACGACTGGGTCGGTGATTCTTGTTCCCTAGCGCGGCTACTTGATCTTGAGGATCGCCATCGCCTTGGCGAGCGTGTCGACCGAGTCCTGATGTTTGCCGGCCTTGTGCAACGCCTCGCCGTCGGCGCGATACTTCTTGACCTCGGCGAGCTGCGCCGCTGAGAGCGGCGGGTTCTTGGCGAGCGCCTGGTCGATCTTCTTCATGTCGGCAGGGCAGTGGAAGGCAAGAGCGGCGCCGCTGGCGAGCGCCAGGGCGATGAGCAGCGCGATGCGTCTCATGGGTGCTTCCTCTTTTGGGGTGGTGGGCGGGCGCCATGATATTTGATGCGGCCGAGCTGCGCTGGCGCCTGGCGCGGCCGGCGGCGCCGGCCTCCGTCTACGGCGATGATGGCTCCGAGCGGGAACGAGCCGCCGTTACGCCGGCGGCGGTGCTCGTGCCGATCATCACCCGCCCCGAAGAGCTCACCGTGCTCTTCACGCGGCGCACTGTGCTGCTCAAGTCGCACTCGGGACAGATCAGCTTTCCCGGCGGCCGCGCCGAGCCGGGCGATCCGAGCCCGCGGCACACGGCGCTGCGCGAAGCGCAGGAAGAGATCGGCCTCGCGCCCGCGCGCGTCGAGGTGCTCGGCCAGCTCGCCGAGTACTACACGCGCACCGGCTTTCGCGTGACGCCCGTCATCGGCCTCATCCAGCCGCCGCTCGAGGTGGTGCCCGATGCGCGCGAGGTCGACGAGGTGTTCGAGGTGCCGCTCGCCTTCGTGCTCGATCCGGCGAACCATCGCCGCGAGAGCCGTCAGATCGGCGCGCGCCTGGCGACCTACTACGTGATCGAGCACCAGGGCCGCATTATCTGGGGCGCGACCGCGGGGATGCTGGTCAACCTTTACCGCCAGCTCGCCGCCTAGAATGCGTTCATGAGCGTCATCGCGATCATCGCCGCGCTGGTCATCGAGCAATGGCGGCCGCTTGGCGAGCGGCTCGCAGTGCAGGGCACGCTCGGGGCGTGGGCGGGCTGGCTCGAGCAGTCGTTCAACGGCGGCGAGCGCCACCATGGCGTGATCGCGTGGCTGGTGGCCGTGCTGCCGCCGGTGGCGCTTGCGCTCGCGCTTCATTACCTGCTCTACGCGCTGCATCCCCTGCTCGCGCTCGCCTTCAACATCGCGGTGCTCTACCTCACGCTCGGCTTCCGGCAGTTCAGCCACTACTTCACCGACATTCAGGTGGCGGTGAAATCCGGCGACGTCGAACGGGCGCGCGCGGCGCTCGAGCAGTGGCGCGGCGCTTCGGGGGTCGTGCGTCCGCGCGAGGAGGTGATCCGGCTCGCGATCGAGGAGGCGCTGCTCGCCTCGCACCGCCACGTGTTCGGCGTGCTGCTCTGGTACCTGCTGCTGCCCGGCCCGAGCGGCGCGGTGCTTTATCGCCTCGCCGCCTACTTCGCCTGGCGCTGGCAGGACCTCGGCGGCTTCGGCGAGTTCGCCGGCCGCGCCTTCCACCTGCTCGACTGGCCGGCGGTGCGCCTGACTGCGGCGGCGTTCGCGGTGGTGGGCGATTTCGAGGACGCGGTGTACTGCTGGCGCACCCAGGCACGCACCTGGTTCGATCCGAATGCCGGCATCGTGCTCGCCGCGGGCGCCGGCGCCATGGGCGTGCGGCTGGGCATGCCGGTGCAGGACGTCGACGGCATGCAGCCGCGCCCCGAGCTCGGGGTAGGCGAGCCCGCCGAGGGCCCGTTCCTCGACAGCACCGTGGGGCTGCTGTGGCGCGCGGTGGTGATCTGGGTGTTCGCGCTCGTGCTCCTGACGATCGCGCGGCTCCTCTAGGCCGGCCGAACTAGGCGCGGGCCGAACGGCCCTGCCCCGGCTGCCGGAATATTCTCCCTATGCAGAACCTGCGTGCCGACTTTGCGCGCGTACTCGCCACGCTGGAAGGCCGCCCGGTTTACCGCTCGCTCCATGCGCTGTGCGCGCCGGGCTTCCAGGCGGTGCTGGTCTATCGCTTCGGGCGCTGGGTGCTCGGGCTGCCGGGGCTCGCGCGCTGGCCGCTCGGCGTGCTCTACCAGTTGCTGTACCTCGTCATCCGCATCTCTTGGGGGATCGAGATACCGCGCGCCGCGAGCATCGGTCCGGGCCTCTACGTCGGGCACTTCGGCGGCATCGCCGTGTCGCGGCGCGCCGTGATCGGGCGCAATTGCGCGCTGTCGCAGCAGGTCACGATTGGAGTCGACGGCTCCGGCGAGCGCTCCGGCGCGCCGCTGATCGGCGACGATGTCTACCTCGCGCCGGGCGCGCGCGTCTTCGGTCGCATCCGCATCGGCAACAACGTCAAGATCGGCCCGAATGCCGTGGTGGGCGAAGACATCCCGGACGACGCGGTGGTGGCGCTCGATCCGGGCTACCGCATCGTCTCGCAGCGTGGCAACCGGCGCGCTTCCGCTAGGCCGGGCGATGAGCGCCGCAGCGCCAGCACTGCGTGAACTGCGCGCCAAGCTGCTCGCCGCAGGCGCAGGTCCAATCGGGTCCTGACGCCGGCGGGCGGAGCAGCTCTTCCGCGCGCGCCGCGTCGGCGTCGTCCAGCAGCCAGAGCTGAGCTTCGCATTCCGCCGGCGGCAATTCACCCATCGCCGACGAGAGCGCGGCGTTGCGCACCAGCACCTTGATGCCCGCGGCTTCGAGCAGGTTCCTTGCGTGGTAGACGGTGGTCTGGTTGAAGGAGCCGAAGACGCGCTTCATCAGAGGCCGAAGAGCGCATCCGATTTCGCGGCGCAGATGAAATCGTTCTCCGACAGCCCGCCGATTGCGTGCGTCGCGTACTCGACGCGGCACTTGTTGTAGCCGACCAGCAGGTCCGGATGATGATCCTCGCGGTGCGAGATCCAGGCGAGCGCGTTCACGAACGCCATCGTCTGGTAGTAGTTCGTGAACGGATAGACCTTCACCAGCTTGCCGTCCTCGATGATCCAGCCCTTCAGCTGCCTGAGCATGTCCTTCGCCTGCTGCGCGCTGTACGGCGCGACGCCGCCTTCGCACGGCTTGCACTTCTTGCTCGCCAGGTCGGTCATTAAGCACTCCTTGCTTCTGCCAGCCGCGCAATGCGCAGCGCCGCCGGCGGGTGCGAATCATAGAACGCGGAATGCAGCGGATCGGGGGTGAGCGTCGCCGCATTGTCCTTGTAGAGCTTCACCAGCGCGCGCTCGAGCTCCTGCGCGTTCGCGTGGCTCACCGCGTAGGCGTCGGCCTCGTATTCGCGCCGACGCGAATAACGGCTGGTGAGCGGCTGCACGAAGAACAGGAACTCCGGCAGCACCATCATGAAGAGCGCGAGCGCCGCGGCGTGGCTCGGCGCGCTGACGCCCAGGCCCACATAGAACCAGTCGCGGTCGATGAGCAGGCCGAGGACCGCGAGCACCGCCAGGCTGATCCCCGCCGAGAGCAACATCTGCTTCGCGATATGGTGCAGGCGGTAGTGCCCGAGCTCGTGCGCGAGCACCGCCTCGACCTCCGGCGGCTGCAGCCGGCTCACCAGCGTATCGAACAGCACGATGCGCTTCGCCGCGCCGAAGCCGGTGAAGAAGGCGTTGCCGTGGCTCGAGCGTTTCGAGCCGTCCATGAGAAACAGCCCGCGCGACCTGAAGCCGGTGCGCTCAAGCAAGTGCGCCACCCGGCCGGCAAGCTCGCCCTCGGTGATCGGCGTGAACTTGTTGAAGAGCGGCATGATGAACGCCGGATAGATCATCACCAGCGCCGCGGAATAGGTTATCCACACCAGCCAGACGTAGAGCCACCAGTACGTGCCCATCTTGCCCATCAGCCACAGCACCGCGAGCAGCAGCGGCACGCCAAGGATCAGGCCGACGATCGCGTGCCTGACGACGTCGGCGATGAACAGGCGCAGCGTCATGCGGTTGAAGCCGAAGCGCGCCTCGATGCCGAAGGTGCGGTAAGCCGCGAGCGGCAGGCCGATCAGCGCCTGCGCGAGGACGATGCTGAGGAGAAGCGCCGTGCCGTGCGCGATCGAGCCGGTCGTGAAGAGCCGGCTCCATACATCGGAGAGCCGCTGGATCAGGCCGCCGAGGGTGAAGACGAGCAGCACGAGCACGCCGAGCAGCACGTCGATCATGCCCAGGCGCGTCTTCGCCGCGGTGTAGTCGGCGGCCTTCTGGTGCGCGGCGAGCGGGATCGACTCGGCGAAGCTCGCGGGCACCGCTTCGCGGTGCGAGCTCACGTGGCGGATCTGCCGCGCCGCGAGCCAGAGCCGCGTCACGCTCGCCGCGCCGAGCGCGGCAAGAAAAAGCCAGGTCAGGGCGTTCGGCACGCGACGGCTAGAATAAGCCATGCCCGGCGATCCCAACAACCTCATCTGGATCGACATGGAGATGACCGGCTTGCAGCCGGACTCGGACCGCATCATCGAGATCGCCGTGCTGGTGACCAATCCGCAGCTCGAGGTGGTGGCGGAAGGCCCGGTGCTGGTGGTGCATCAGCCCGACGAGGTGCTCGACGCCATGGATACGTGGAACAAGAGCACGCACAAGAAGACCGGCCTCATCGAGCGCGTGCGCGCCTCGACCACGAGCGAAGCGGACGCCGAGCGCGCCGCGCTCGAGTTCCTCGAGAAGCACGTGCCGGCGAACAACTCGCCGATGTGCGGCAACTCGATCTGCCAGGACCGGCGCTTCCTCGCGCGCTGGATGCCGCGCCTGGAAGCGCACTTCCATTACCGCAATCTCGATGTGTCCACGCTGAAGGAGCTCGTGCGCCGCTGGAAGCCCGACCTGATGAAGGGCTTCGCCAAGGAGGGCCGGCACCAGGCGCTCGCCGACATCCTCGAGTCGATCGAGGAGCTGAAGTTCTACCGCAAGAGCGTGATGACGATCTAGGAGGCGTCCGGCGCTTTTATTGGCTGTGGATGCCGGAATCCCGAGCGACCTTGCGCCAAAGGTTGACCTCCGTGCGGATGCGATCGAGGAATTGCTCGGGGCTGCCGCCGGCCGGTGCCGCGGCCTCGTTGCGCAAATGCTCAGCCGCGTCCTTGCTGGCGAGGATCGCGCTGACGTCCGCGTTCAGCCGTTCAACGATGTCTCGCGATATCCCCTTCGGGCCGATGAGACCGTGCCAGAGGATCGTCTCGAACCCCGGAAATCCGGATTCTTCGACGGTTGGAATTTCGGGCAGCGCAGGCGCACGCGTGCGGGTCGTCACGGCCAAAGCGCGCAGCCGGCCCGACTTCACGTAAGGCAGTAGCGCCGCTGGCGCGCTTAAGAACAGGTCGGTGCGCCCCGCCACCGTATCGGTGAGCGCGGGGCCGGTCCCCTTGTACGGGATGTGCGTCATTTTCACACCGCTCAGACTGCACAACAGTTCCATCGCAACCTGGGTGATGCTGCCTTGGCCAGCGGAGGCAAAAGTGATCGCACCAGGTCTTTGCTTGGCGAGTGCGACCAGTTCCTGCACCGAGTTTGCAGGCAACGCCGGGTTCACAACGAGCAGCTGCGGCCCCTGCGAAATCTGGATGATCGGCGTGATGTCCGCTATGGGGTCGAAGCTGGGTTTGTAGAAGGCCGGGTTGACCGAATAGCTGGACGAGACCATCAGCAATGTGTAGCCGTCCGGCGCGGATTTGACGCCGGCCTCGATGCCGACCAGACCTCCCGCCCCCGGCTTGTTATCGACGAAGAACGAGCCTGCCGACGACCCCGCCAGCCGCTGCGCGATGAAGCGCGCCATGAGGTCCGTGCCGCCGCCGGGTGCGAACGGCACGATGATGCGGACCGGCTTGCTCGGGTAAGGCTGCGCGAGCGCAAGACTGCACGCCAGGGAAGGGAGCAGACCCATCAACGCTGCAATCACTTGCAAGCTGCGCTGCGTCCTCATGCCGCCTCCTGCTTTTCAGCCGATTCGACTGTAGGCTCAAACGCCGCCCGGGGGATAACTGTCTTTAGTGATATGGTGATCGGGATTCCTGATCACCAGAAGGCGTCTGCCATGAGTCGGATCTCGGCGTCCGCGCTGACGCAACTGCGCATTCGGCACCTTCGGCTCCTCGAGTCGCTCGCAAACGTCGGGTCGCTGCACAAGGCGGCGCAGGCATTGCATGTCAGCCAGCCGGCCGCGAGCGCCATGCTGAAGGACGTCGAGCAAGCCCTTGGAACGTCCCTCTTTGAACGCAGCCGAAAAGGCGTCATACCGAACGCTCGTGGCGGCGTCGCCGTGGCGCGGGCGCGCACGATGCTCGGCGAGCTCGCGATGCTCTCGCAAGAGCTCGAAGGCGCGCGGCCGACGCAGGTCCTGCGTTTCGGCACGCTCAACCACGCACTGTACGGCGTGCTGCAACGCATCCTGCCGACCTTTCTTGCGCGCAGCCGATGCCGTATCGATCTCTACGAAAGCACGCAGAGTCGTCTGCGTCAGCTGCTGGAGGAGGGCGAGCTCGACTGCATGCTCGGCCGCTTGCCGACCGGGTCGATCGATCCACTGCTCAAGCGCGGCTTCGTCTACCACCCGCTGTACGACTTCGAGATGTGCGTCCTCGCCGCGGCGTCGCACCCGCTTGCGCGCAAACGCCGGGTCACGTTGCGCGATCTGGCGCGCTTCCAGTGGATCATGCCGCGTGAAGGGGCGAACAGCCGATATACGCTTTTTTCCGCCTTTGCTGCGGCCGGATTGCCCGAGCCGGATATCAGAGTTGCGACGACCTCCTTCGTCGTGTCGCTGCAGCTGCTGTCAGTCGCCGACTGGCTGACCATCGTTCCGCGCGAGGCCGGTCTGAGCCAGCAGAAGCTTGGCCTTGGGCGCGTGCTTCCGGTGAAGCTGCCGAATCTGCTGACGCCCGTGGCTTTCATCGCGCCGCGCAGCGCGATGGCGAACCCCAACGTCCAGAGCCTGTGGCAGGCGATCCGCGACGCGAAGCTGAGCTGAAGCCTATTTCTGTTCGCGGATCGCCGCGGCGATCTCCCGGCTCATCGCGGCGAGCGCCCTGCTGTGCGCCGCGGCGAGCGCGTCGTAGTCCCGGCCTGGCACCGGCTCGCGCTGCAACGAGCGCCCGCTGCGCCGCGCGCCTTTCGCACCGATCACGGTCCACTGCGCATCGAGCAGCGCCGCTTCGCCCGGCGTTGATTCGAAGCGCTGCACGTCGATCAGCACGCGGTAGTCGGCGTCGCCGTTGCGCGCCTGGGTTCGTGCGCCGAGCTCCTTCGCCAGATTTGCCGCCACGACGCGCGCGATGGCGCTTTTCAGCGGCTCGGCCCAGCGCGCCTGTTCCGCGATCGCGACCTGGTTCGCGTTGACTCGCACCACGAACTGCGGCCGGTCGACGAGCTCCGGCACGCTCACCGGCCCGAGCGCGATCGAGTATGCGGCGTCGGCCGCAGCCGGCGGCTCCGGCGCGTCCAGCGTATAGAAGCGCTCGCGCGGCGCTGCCGCGCAGCCGGCAACGATCAGCGCAACCACGACCATCGCGCGCCTCATTGGCTGTCCGGGCTCTTGCCGCGCAGCAGCGCCTGCGGATTGCGCTCGAGGTAGTCGGCGAGCGTGCGCAGGCTCTGCGCGGTGCGCGCGAGCTCGCGCGCCGCGTCCTGCAGCTCGGCGAACAGCGCCGAATCGGGCGCGAGGCTCTTCTCGGCGACGCCGAAGGTGCGGCTCGCATCGCCCATGGTCTTGGTCGCCTCGCTCAGCGTCTTGCGCATCTCGGCGAGCGTCGCGCGCGCCTCGGGCGCAAGCTCGGTGTCGAGGCGCTTCGCGAGCGCGTCCACGCTCTGCAGCGTACGGGTGAAATCGGCGGCCATCTGCTCGAGCGGCACGCGCTCGAGCTTGTTGGCGAGGCTGAGGAGCGTCGTCTGCAGGTCTTCGAGCGTGCTCGCCGTGGTGGGCAGCTCGGGCGGCGAGTGCGCGAGGTCGAGCTTTGCGCGCGGCGCGTCCGGAAAGAAGTCGAGCGCGACGTAGAGCTGTCCGGTGAGCAGGCTCGCCGTGCGCAGCTGCGCGCGCATCCCGCGCTCGACCAGGCGCGCCATGAACTTGCCGTCCTTGCCCAGCCGCCCGGATTTCGGCGCGCCGCCGAGCAGCCGCGAGGTGAAGCGCTCGGGGTAGATGCGGATTTCGACCGGGATCGAGATGCGCTCGCTCTGCGGGTCGTATTGCGTGTGGATCGCCGCCACCTCGCCGACCACGATGCCGCGAAAGTCGATCGGCGCGCCCGGCTGCAGCCCGCGCACCGACTGGTTGAAGACCAGCACGTAGCTGTCGGCGACCCGGTCGGGGCTCTTGAACGCCTGCGCCTGGCCGCGGTAGAGCTCGAACACCGTGTCTGACGTGACCGGCACGGGCTCGGCTTCCTCGAACGGCGTGGCGAAGGCGATGCCGCCGACCGCGAGCGATACCAGCGACTCGGTCTTTACGCGCACGCCTTCGGCGTCCAGCGCGACGTCGATGCCGCTCGCGTGCCAGAAGCGGCTATTCGCCGACACGAAGCGGTCGTAGGGCGCGTTGATGAAGATCGTCACTTTCACCGCCTTGCCGTCGCCCTCGAGCGCATAGGCGGCGACCTGCCCCACCTGCAGCCGCCGGTAGTAGACCGGCGAGCCGATGTCGAGCGAGCCGATGTCCTCGGAGCGCAGCGTGAGGCTGCGGCCCGGCACATCGGTGGTGAAGGCGGGCGGCTGCTCGAGGCCGATGAAGAGCCGCCGCCGCTGGGTCGACTTGCCGACGTCGACCGCCACGTAGGTGCCGGAGAGCAGCGTCTGCAGGCCCGACACGGTGCTGCCGGAGATGCGCGGCCGCACCACCCAGAAGCGCGTGTCCTCGACGAGCAGCTTCTCCGCGCCTTTGCTCAGCTGCGCCGTCGCCACGACGCCGGTGAGATCGGCGGCAAGGTTGATCTCGCCGATGTGGCCGACATCGACGTCCTTGTACTTGATGCGGGTCTTGCCGGCCTGCAGTCCCTCGGCGGTACGGAAGTGGATCTCGGCGACCGGGCCGCGCTCGAGCCAGGTGCTGAGCGCGAGCCAGCCGCCGATGGCGAGCGCTACGGCGGGAACGATCCAGACGAGCGGCAGGGAGCGGCCGGCTTTCGGCACCGGCAGCGCTTCGGGCACGCGGTCGAGCTGCGGCTCAGGCGGCGCGTCGCCGTTCATGGTCCCAGATGAGGCGCGGGTCGAAGCTTTGCGCGGCCGCCATGGTCAGCACCACGACGGCGCCGAAGGCGGGCGCCGCCGGCCCGGCGCGCACGGCGGCGAGCGCGGTGAGCTGCACCAGCGCGACCAGCAGCGCCACCACGAAGATGTCGAGCATCGACCAGCGGCCGATCGACTCGATCATGCGATAAAGCCGCGCACGTTCGGCGCGGCGCGAGCGCCAGCCGAGCTGCACGCTCGCGAGCAGCGCCGCGAGCGCAATGATCTTCGCGAGCGGCACCACGATGCTCGCCGCGAAGACGACGAGCGCGAGGTAATAGGACCCCGAGTCCCAGAGGAAGAGGATCCCGCTCATGATGGTGTCCTCCGAGGAGCCGAAGAGCGAGCTCGTGTACATGATCGGCAGCGTGTTCGCCGGCACGTAGAGCGCCATCGCCGCAACCAGGTACGCCCAGCAATGCGCGATCGAGCGCGGCCTGCGGAAGGCAAGCCGCGCGTGGCAGCGCGGGCAGGCGGCAGCCGGCGCCGCCGGCGCGCGCGAGAGGAGCCCGCACGTGCCGCAGGTGAGGAGCCCGAGCTCGGCGGCAGCGCTCATGCCGGCGAGACGCGCGCCCACAGCTCGTGCGGATCGAAGCTCGCCTCGATCGCCGCCATGACCAGCATCAGCACGCCGTAGGACGCGAGCGCGACACCCGGCTCGACGTCCGCCACGTGCCCGAGCTTCACGAGCGAGACCAGCGCGCCGAGCACGAACACCTCCACCGCGCCCCAGCGGCTCGCGAACTGCAGCAGCCGGAACACGGCGGCAAAGCCGGGCGCGCGGATGCCGCGCGCGAGCGGTGCGAGCAGGTAGAGGAGCGCCGCGAGCTCGGCGAGCGGCATGATCACCGCCATGAAGAGCACGAGGAGCGCGACGAGCGGCATGTCCTGCGCCCAGAGCGCGGCGGCGGCGCCGGCGAGCGTTGCCGTCGTGCGCTCGTCCTGCAGCTGGAGCGTGAGGATCGGGAAGGCATTCGCGAGCGCGAGCAGGACGAGCGCCGTGAGGCTCAGCGCCAGCGTGCGCTCGGGGCCGCCGTCGCGCCGCTGATAGAGCAGCGCGCCGCAGCGCGCACACAGCGCCTTGCGCGGGCGCGGCGACGGGAGATCGTGCTGCAGGAAATCACACTCGGGACAGGCCAGGAGCTGCGCGCGGTTCATCCGCCGTTTTTGTTACCCCCGGCGCGCATCCTACCATCGCACCGCACTACGGTTTTGGCGCGGCCCCGGTAAACGAACCCGAGGGCGTGCCGGCGGTGCCGCCCCTCGAGGGCTCCGCGCTTCTCGCGCCGCCGCCCGCCGCGTCGTCGCCGACGCTCGACCCGGTGCCCCCCTTCGGTTTCAGCGTCACGCGCGGCCCCGGCGCCTTCGGCGCGGGCGGCTGCGGCGCATCCTTTTCGGCCACTCGCGTGAGCACGCCGCGCTCCACGCCAAGGCGGTCCAGCACCCACGGCTCGACCACTTCGGCAAGCACCTTGCCTTGCGGCCAGCGCTCCGAGCGGCCCATGTGGCCGCCCTCCGGGTTCACCCACACGTCCTTCGGGTCGCCGTGCTTCATCAGCAGATACAGGTCGGCGATGGGCTGCTGCGTGTCGCGCTCGCCGTTAACAAGCAGCATCGGCGCGGAGGGCTTGTCGATCAGCCCGCGTGCAACCAACGAAAGCCGCGGACCGTAGGCGAGGAATTCGTCCATCGTCTTCGTGCCGTAGACCGATGCGCGCGCCGGATAGATGTCGAACAGGTATTCGCGCGTGGAGAAGGCCTTCTTCTGCCATTCGGGCGCGAAGTACTCGTGGATGCCGACGCCGTGCACCACCGCGCCGCGGATGCGGTCCTTCTCGGTGTACGCCAGCACCGCCGCCCAGTACCCGCTCCAGCTCCGCCCCTGCACCACGATGCGCTTCGCGTCGACATCGCGCCGCGTCGCGAGGTAGTCGAGCGCGGCGGAGAACATGCGCTCCGCGCCGACGTCGATCAGGATCGGCGCCTGCCCGGTGCCCGGCATGTCGATCGCGAACACGCCGACGCCGACGTTGAGATAGCGCTCGGCGCGCGCGATCACTTCCTCCTTGCGCGAATCGAGCCCGTTGATGCCGAAGACGAGCGGCACCGGCGCGGTTGCGCGCGGCAGGCGCAGGTAGGCGACGATCTCCCTGCCCTCGAACGGGATGCGCACCGTCTCGATCGGCGGATTGAGCGATTTCGCGTACGCCTGGAACGCAGCGAGCGCCCGCGCGTAGGCCTTCTGCTTGCCGCTCGAGAGCCGCTCGCTCGGCCAGCGCGCGACGTTGAAGATGTCCCAGGCGTGGAAGTAATCGCCGCGCGCGAAGTAGCGCTCGCCGATTCGGCTCCATGCCGCGGCCCAGTCGTCGGGCTCGAGGCTCGAGAGGCTCGCCATCGCTTCGCGCGCATCGTCCGCCTTGATGCCGGTGAGCGGCACGATGCTGCGCTCGGCGCGTCGCACCGTCTCCTGCTTGAGCTCGTCCAGCGAGCGCGGGCCCCAGCTCTGCGCCGCCGCGGCGAGCGGCAGCGCAATCACGATACCTGTGAAAAAGCGCCGAAATGTCGTTCCCGCGAAAGCGGAAATCCGGAATTTTCGAAGCTGGACACCCGCTTTCGCGGGGGCGACGATTTCAGCGCGGGTCATTCGACCTCCACGATGCATTCGATCTCCACCGGGATGCCCATCGGCAGCGAGCCCATGCCGACGGCCGAGCGCGCGTGCTTGCCGCGCTCGCCGAACACCTCGACGAAGAGATCCGAGCAGCCGTTGATCACCTTCGGCTGGTCCTCGAACTCGGGCACGGCGTTGATCATGCCGAGCACCTTCACCACGCGGCGCACCTTGTCGAGGCTGCCGAGCTCGGCGCGTATCACCGCAAGGAGATCGATGCCGACCGCGCGCGCGTACTGGTAGGCCTGCTCTACCGTGTACTCGCGCCCGACCTTGCCCTTCACGCCGCGCGGGCCCTTGCCGGCGAGGAAAAGCAGGCTTCCGGTGCGCACCGCGTTGACGTAGTTCGCCACCGGCTGCGACGGCGTCTTCAAGTCGAGCTTCAGCTCGCGGATGCGCGCTTCGGCGCCCATGCTACTTGCCCGGCGTCAGGTCCTTCGGCACGACGTCGGAGGGCTTGCGCTCCAGGACCGGCGACGGATTGCCGCCGAGCGTCGGCAGTTCCGCGTCCTGTTTCTTCTCGCCCTCTCTGGGCGTAAGCGTCATCAGCGAGCGCATGTCGTTTTCATCCAGCTGCAGCTTGAGCGGCGGCCGCGGCTTCGGCGCCTCGGCGGCCGGCGCGGCCGAGGCCGGCGCCTGCGTTTGCGCCGCCGCCGGGACGAGCGTCGCAGCGAGCACCGCGCCAAAGATCGTTCGCATCATGAATTCCGACCCGGGGTCGTAATTATTGCAGGGGAACGACCTTGCCGGGATTCAGCA
>DASSLQ010000096.1:0-19056 GCA_035689325.1 Burkholderiales bacterium
TCTCTACTGCTTCCGCGAGCGCGAAGACCTGATGGACGCCTACGAGGCGGTGTCCGGCGCTCGCATGCACGCGGCGTATTACCGCCCGGGCGGCGTGTACCGCGACCTGCCCGATCGCATGCCGCAGTACCAGGCGATGCGGGGACGCAATGCGCGCGAGATCGGCGACATGAACGAGAACCGGCAAGGCTCGCTGCTCGACTTCATCGAGGATTTCTGCCGCCGTTTTCCCGCCAATGTCGACGACTACGAGACGCTGCTCACCGAGAACCGCATCTGGAAGCAGCGCACGGTCGGCATCGGCGTCGTCACGCCCGAGCGTGCGCTGGCGCGCGGCTTCACCGGCGCGATGCTGCGCGGCTCGGGCGTCGAATGGGACCTGCGCAAGAAGCAGCCGTACGCCGCGTACGATCGCATGCAGTTCGATATCCCGATCGGCAAGAACGGCGACTGCTACGACCGCTACCTCGTGCGCATCGAGGAGTTCCGCCAGTCCAATCGCATCATTAAGCAGTGCATCGACTGGCTGCGCAAGAACCCCGGCCCGGTGATGATCAGCGACCACAAGATCGCCCCGCCGTCGCGCGAGCAGATGAAGCTCGGGATGGAGCAGCTTATCCACCATTTCAAGCTGGTGACCGAAGGGATGCACGTGCCCGAGGGCGAGGTCTACGCGGCGGTGGAAGCGCCGAAGGGCGAGTTCGGCGTGTATCTCATCTCCGACGGGGCGAACAAGCCCTACCGGATGAAGCTGCGCGCACCCGGGTTCGCGCATCTTTCGGCGCTGGACGAGATGGCGCGCGGGCACATGATCGCCGACGCGGTCGCCATCATCGGTACGCAGGACATCGTCTTCGGGGAGGTCGACCGTTGAAAAACGTGGTCAACCTTGACGAGCTGAAGCTCGAGCACGGCGCGCAGGGCGACAAGTTCGAATGGCATTCCGCGCGCATCGGGCCCCTCCTTGGCGCGCGCCAGCTCGGCTATTCGTACGATGTGCTGCCGCCCGGCAAGCGCGGCTGCCCGTTCCACAGCCACCGCTCGCAGGAAGAGATGTTCTTCATCATTGCCGGCACTGGCACGCTGCGCTACGGCAAGGAAACGCGAAAGATCCGCGCCGGCGACATCATCTGCTGCCCGGTTGGCGGCCCTGACACGGCGCACCAGATCGTGAACGATTCGGACGCCGAGCTCGCCTTTCTCTCCATCAGCACGATGACCGATCCCGAAATCTGCGAATACCCGGATTCGGGGAAGATCATCGCCTTCGACGGCAAGTGGCGCCATTCCACCGAAGCAGGTTCCGGGAACGTTGACTACTGGAAGGGCGAGATTTGACCGGTGACAAGAAAATGGGGTCAGACCCCTTTCATTCGTCCTGCGCCCTGTGCTTATAGGAAGGGGTCTGACCCCATTTTCCGATGCTGTCCGCTGAATCGCTGAAGAAAATCGATCGCGAGGTCGCCAAGTACCCGCCGGAGCGCAAGCAGTCGGCGGTGATCAGCGCGCTCGTCGTCGCGCAGGACGAGAAGGGCTGGCTCTCGAGCGAGACGATGGAGTTCGTCGCCCGGTACCTCGGCATGCCGCCGGTGGCGGTCTACGAGGTGGCGCGCTTCTATACGATGTTCCACACAGAGCCGGTGGGCCGCTACACGCTCACGCTCTGCACCTGCCTGCCGTGCGGCTTCCAGGGCGCGCTGCATGCCGCCGACCACCTGCGAGCGAAGCTCGGCATCGACTTCAACGAGACCACGCCCGACGGACGCTTCACGCTCAAGGAAGGCGAGTGCATGGGCGCCTGCGCCATGGCGCCGGTGCTGCTCGTGAACAACAAGAAGATGCGCGACTACATGACCAATGACAAGCTCGACCGGCTCCTCGAGGAGCTGAAGTAATGCTCGATTACGGTCCCGACGCGATCCTGATGGTCGGCCTCGACGGCCAGAACTGGCGCCTCAAGGATTACGAAGCGCGCGACGGCTATGCGGCGCTCAAGCGCATCGTCGCCGAGAAGGTCAAGCCGGAAGATGTCGTCGCCGAAGTGAAGAAGTCGGCGCTGCGCGGCCGCGGCGGCGCGGGCTTCCCGACCGGCCTCAAGTGGTCCTTCATGCCGCGGCAGTATGCCGGACCGAAGTACGTCGTCTGCAACTCCGACGAAGGCGAGCCCGGCACCTGCAAGGACCGCGACCTCCTGCGCTACAACCCGCACGCGGTGATCGAAGGCATGATCATCGGCGGCTACGCCATGGGCGCGAGCGCCGGCTACAACTACATCCACGGCGAGGTCTGGGAGATCTACGAGCAGTTCGAGCAGGCGCTCGCCGACGCCTACGCCGCCGGCTACGTTGGCAAGAATATCCTGGGCTCCGAGTTCAGCTTCGAGCTTTACACGGTCCCCGGCTACGGTGCCTATATCGTGGGCGAAGAGACAGCGATGCTCGAGTCGCTGGAAGGCAAGAAAGCCTTTCCGCGCTTCAAGCCGCCGTTCCCCGCGAGCTACGGGCTCTATGGCAAGCCGACCACCGTCAACAACACCGAGACCTTCGCCGCCGTGCCATGGATCATGCGCAAAGGCGCCGAGGCGTTCCTCGCGCTCGGCAGGCCGAACAATGGCGGCACCAAGCTCTTCTCGGTCACCGGCCACGTCAGCCGCCCCGGCAACTACGAAGTGCGGCTCGGCACGCCGTTCGCGAAGCTGCTGGAGATGGCCGGCGGCATGCTCAACGGGCGCAAGCTCAAGGCAGTGATCCCCGGCGGTTCATCGATGCCGGTGCTTCCGGCAGAGGTGATGATGCGCACGGACATGGACTACGACTCCATCGCCAAGGCGGGCTCGATGCTCGGCTCGGGCGCGGTCATTGTCATGGACGACCGGACCTGCATGGTGCGGGCGCTCGAGCGCCTGTCGTACTTCTACTTCGAGGAATCGTGCGGCCAGTGCACGCCCTGCCGCGAAGGCACGGGCTGGCTTTATCGCATGGTGAACCGCATCGAGAACGGCGCGGGGCGCATGGAGGACCTGGCGCTGCTCGACAACGTCGCCGACAACATCGCCGGCCGCACCATCTGCGCGCTCGGCGACGCCGCGGCGCTGCCGGTAAAGAGCTTCATCAAGCATTTCCGCGACGAGTTCGTGCACCACATCGAGCATAAACGCTGCCTCGTCGCCGGCGAGATAGAACCCCGCTGGGGCCGCAGCGGCGCGCATCTTCCCAGACGGCTGAAGGAAGCGGCCTGATGGCGAACCTCCTCAAGGTCGAGGTCGACGGCCGGCTGATCGAGATGCCGCACGGCGCCACCGTGATGGACGCGACCAACAAGCTCGGCATCTACGTGCCGCACTTCTGCTATCACAAGAAGCTCTCGATCGCCGCCAACTGCCGCATGTGCCTGGTGGAGATCGAGAAGGCGCCCAAGCCCATGCCCGCGTGCGCGACGCCCGTCACCGACGGCATGAAGGTAAAGACGCATTCGCCCGCCGCGCAGAACGCGCAGAACGGCGTGATGGAGTTTCTGCTCATCAACCATCCGCTGGACTGCCCGATCTGCGACCAGGGCGGCGAGTGCCAGCTGCAGGACCTGGCGGTCGGCTATGGGCACAGCAGTTCGCGCTATACCGAGGACAAGCGCGTGGTGCTGCGCAAGGAGCTCGGCCCACTGGTGGCTGCGGAGGAGATGAGCCGCTGCATCCAGTGCACGCGATGCGTGCGCTTCGGGCAGGAGATCGCCGGCGTGATGGAGCTCGGCATGGTGAATCGCGGCGAGAACGCCGAGATCGTCTCCTTCGTCGGCCGCGCGATCGAGTCCGAGCTCTCCGGCAACATGATCGATATCTGCCCGGTGGGCGCGCTCACCTCCGAGCCCTTCCGCTACAGGGCGCGCACCTGGGAGCTCTCGCGCCGCAAATCCGTCTCGCCGCACGACGCCTTCGGCTCGAACCTGATCGTGCAGGTCAAGCAGAGCCGCGTGATGCGCGTGCTGCCGCTCGAGAACGAGGCGATCAACGAATGCTGGCTCTCGGACCGCGACCGCTTCTCCTACGACGGCCTGAATTCCCCCGACCGCCTGCAGCGCCCGCTCGTGCGCACCGAGAGCGGCTGGGAAGAAGTCGACTGGCACGACGCGCTGCACTTCGTCGCCTCGCATTTCAGGAACGAGGACATCGGCGTCCTCGCCTCGCCGCAGTCGACGCTGGAAGAGCTCTGCCTCGCCGGCAAGCTCGGCGCCGCCGACTTCCGCCTGCGCCAGTCGGATTTCTCGGCTGACGGCAAGCGCGCCGGCATTCCCTGGCTGGGCATGAGCATTCCCGAGCTGGAGAAGCTCGACCGCGTGCTCGTCATCGGCTCGTTCCTGCGCAAGGAAAGCCCGCTCGTCGCCGCGCGGCTGCGCCTCGCGGTCAAGCGCGGCGCGCGCGTGCACCTGCTGCATAGCGTGGATGACGACTGGCTGATGCCGCTTGCGAGCCGCAAAGTGGTGCGCCCCTCGGAGATCGTCGGCGCCATCGCCGGCTTCCGCGACGCGCTCGCCGACGGCAGCAACGCCGCGGTGCTCATCGGCGCCTGGGCCGAGCAGCATCCGCAGGCCGCGCAGATTCACGCCGCGGCGCAGGAGCTCGGCTTCAGGCTCGGCTTCATCGGCGAAGCGGCCAATTCGGTGGGCGGCTACCTCGCGGGCCTGCCCACGGGCGGCAACCTCGGCGACGTGCTGAGAAAGAAGCACTTCATTGTCCTCGGCGCCGAGCCCGAGCTCGACTGCGCCGATCCGCAGGCGGCGATGGCGGCGCTCAAGGGCGCCACGTTCGTGGTGCAGCTCTCGCCGTGGAAGACGGGCCTCGAGTATGCGAACGCCGTGCTGCCGATCGCGCCGTTCACCGAGACCGCCGGCACCTTTGTCAACATCGAGGGGCGCGCGCAAAGCTTCCACGCCACGGTGAATCCGCTCGGCGAGACCCGGCCAGCGTGGAAAGTGCTGCGTGTGCTCGGCACGCTGCTCGGCCGGCGCGGCGTCGAGTTCGATACCATCGAGGAGGTGCGCCGCGCCTGCCTCGACGGCAAGGATCTGCGGCGCCTGCTCTCGAACGGCATTGGCGCCGCCACGGGCGGCGTCGCGCCGCGCGGCGGGATCGAGCGCATCGCCGATGTGCCGATGTACTACGCCGATCCGCTGGTGCGCCGCTCGCCGCCGCTGCAGAAAACCAGGGAGTCGCAGCCGCCGCGTGCGTGGATGAACTCGCGCATGCTGCAGCGCCTGGGCGTCGCCGCCGGGCAGCCGGTACTGGTGAAGCAGGCGAGCGGCGAAGCGCGTCTCATGGCCGCGCTCGACGACAAGCTGCCCGACGATTGCGTGCGCGTATCGGCCGCGCATCCCACCACCGCCAAGCTGAGCGCGATGTTCGGAACGCTGACGGTGGAAAAGGCGACCGTGCGCGAGGCCGCGTGATGCTCGACGCGCTGCTCAGCTACAGCACGGCGCAGTTCGGGCCGACCTGGGGCCCGGCGATCTACACGACGGTGACGAGCCTCGCGTTCATCGTCGCCATCATCGTGCCGGTGATCCTCTGCGTCGCGTATCTGACGCTCTGGGAGCGCAAGCTCATCGGCTGGATCCAGGTGCGCATCGGCCCGAACCGCGTCGGACCGTACGGCCTGCTGCAGCCCTTCGCCGACGTGCTGAAGCTGACCTTCAAGGAAATCATCGTCCCGGCGAACGCCAACAAGGCGCTCTATATCCTGGGGCCGGTGCTGTTCATTGCGCCGGCCGTGGCGGCATGGGCGGTGATCCCGTTCTCGCCCGAGCTGGTGCTCGCCGATATCAATGCCGGGCTGCTCTACATCCTCGCGCTCTCCTCGATGGGCGTCTACGGCGTGATCATCGCCGGCTGGGCGTCGAACTCGAAGTACGCGTTCCTCGGCGCGATGCGCTCGGCGGCGCAGATGGTGTCCTACGAGCTGGCGATGGGCTTTGCGCTGGTCGTGGTGCTGATGGTCTCCGGCAGCCTCAACCTCTCCGACATCGTCTACGCGCAAGGACGCGGCACGTTCGCCTCGATGGGCCTGAATCTGCTCTCCTGGAACTGGCTGCCGCTGCTGCCGATGCTGGTCGTGTACTTCGTCTCGGGCGTGGCGGAAACCAACCGCGCGCCGTTCGACGTCGTCGAAGGCGAGTCGGAGATCGTCGCCGGGCACATGATCGAGTACTCCGGCATGACGTTCGCGCTCTTCTTCCTCGCCGAGTACATGAACATGATCCTGATCTCGACCCTCACGGCGGTCATGTTCTTCGGCGGCTGGCAGGCGCCGATCGACTCGTGGCTCTTCAACCTGATCCCGCCGTTCTGGTGGCTCGCGATCAAGGTGTTCTTCATCGTCTCCATGTTCCTCTGGATCCGCGCGACCTTCCCGCGCTACCGCTACGACCAGATCATGCGCCTGGGCTGGAAGGTGTTCATTCCGCTGACGCTGGTATGGATCGCGGTGATCGGCATCTGGATGCAGACACCCTGGAACCTATGGGGGTAATGAGTCTGTCATGACGCGCTTCGCCGAATTCTTCCGCGCCTTCATGCTCATCGAGCTCTTCAAGGGGCTCGCGCTCACGGGGCGCCATCTCTTCGCGCGCAAGATCACGGTGCAGTTCCCGGAGGAGAAGACGCCGCAGAGCCCGCGCTTCCGCGGGCTGCACGCGCTCAGGCGCTATCCGAACGGCGAAGAGCGCTGCATCGCCTGCAAGCTGTGCGAGGCGGTGTGCCCGGCGCTCGCCATCCACATCGAATCGGACCAGCGTGCCGACGGCACGCGGCGCACCACGCGCTACGACATCGACCTCACGAAGTGCATCTTCTGCGGCTTCTGCGAGGAGGCCTGCCCGGTGGATGCGATCGTCGAGACGCGCATCCTCGAGTTTCACGGCGAGAAGAGGGGAGACCTTTACTACACCAAGCCGATGCTGCTCGCCGTCGGCGACCGCTATGAGGAGCAGATAGCCCGGGACCGCGAGGCCGACGCCCGCTTCCGCTAAGCACAAGAACAATGTTCGAAAGCGCCATCTTCTACGCCTTCGGGGCGGTGCTCTTGCTGTCGGGCGTGCGCGTGATCACCGCGCGCAACCCGGTGCACGGCGCGCTCTTCCTGGTGCTCGCCTTCTTCACCGCCGCCGGACTGTGGCTGCTGCTGCGCGCCGAGTTCCTCGCCATCGCGCTGGTCGTGGTCTACGTCGGCGCGGTGATGGTGCTCTTCCTGTTCGTCGTGATGATGCTCGACATCAACCTCGAGCGCGTGCGCGAGGGCTTCTGGCGCAACCTGCCGCTCGCGCTCGTCGTCGGCGTCATCATGGTGTGGGAGATGGTGACGGTCGTCGCGTATCACTACTGGGGCACCGGCACGCCGGCGCCCGTGACGGCGCGCTACAGCAACACCAGGGCGCTGGGACTCGTGCTGTACACCGACTATGCCTATGCCTTCGAGATCGCGGCGGTGATCCTGCTCGTCGCCATCATCGCCGCGATCGCGCTGACGCTGCGCCGGCGCAAGGACACGCGCGCCTACCGGGCGGCCGAGCAGCTGCGGGCACGGCCGAAGGAGCGCGTCAGGCTGGTCGCCATGCCGGTGGAGAAGGAATGACGCTCCAGCTCTCGCACTATCTGACCCTGGCGGCAATCCTCTTCGCCATCAGCGTGGTCGGCATCTTTCTCAACCGCCGCAACCTGATCGTGCTGCTGATGGCGATCGAGCTGATGCTGCTCGCGGTGAACCTCAACTTCATCGCCTTCTCGCACTTCCTCGGCAACGCCGCCGGCCAGGTGTTCGTGTTCTTCATCCTCACCGTGGCCGCCGCGGAATCGGCGATCGGCCTCGCCATCCTGGTGGTGCTGTTCCGCAATATCAACACCATCGACGTCGAAGACCTGGACTCGCTGCACGGATGAAAGAGCTCGCCGTCACCGCCGCCTTTGCGCCGCTTGTCGGCGCGATCATCGCCGGCCTCGGCGGCCGCTGGCTCACGCGCACGGGCGCGCACACCGCGGCGATCTTCTCGGTGCTGCTCTCGTTCCTCGCCTCGTGCGTGATCTTCTGGCGCGTGCTGCAGGGCGAGACCTTCAACGACACGGTCTACACCTGGCTTGCGAGCGACACCTACCGCTTCCAGGTCGGCTTCCTCATCGACCGGCTCACCGCGCTGATGATGCTCGTCGTGTCGTTCGTCTCGCTGATGGTGCACGTGTACACCATCGGCTACATGGCCGAGGACCCGGGCTACAAGCGCTTCTTCTCCTACATCGCGCTCTTCACCTTCTGCATGCTGATGCTGGTGATGGCGAACAACTATGTTCAGCTGTTCTTCGGCTGGGAGGGCGTCGGCCTCGTCTCCTACCTGCTGATCGGCTTCTGGTACACGCGCGAGAGC
The DNA here is from genome assembly GCA_035689325.1 of Burkholderiales bacterium. Classification (GTDB taxonomy): domain Bacteria; phylum Pseudomonadota; class Gammaproteobacteria; order Burkholderiales; family SG8-39; genus SCGC-AG-212-J23. The sequence continues at coordinate 8,404 of DASSLQ010000096.1, forward strand.
GCGGTCTACGCCGGCCTGAAGGCGTTCCTCGTCAACCGCGTCGGCGACTTCGGCTTCATCCTCGGCATCGCGCTGATCCTCGCCAACTTCGGCACGCTCGATTACGTCCCGGTGTTCGCCGCCGCGCCGAAGAGCGCAGCACCGATGACGCTGATCTGCATCCTGCTTTTCGTCGGCGCGATGGGCAAGAGCGCGCAGTTCCCGCTGCACGTCTGGCTGCCCGACTCGATGGAAGGCCCGACGCCGATCTCGGCGCTGATCCACGCCGCGACCATGGTGACCGCCGGCATCTTCATGGTGGCGCGCATGTCGCCGCTCTACGAGCTTTCGGAGACCGCGCGCTCAGTGGTGCTCGTCATCGGCGCGGTCACCGCGCTCTTCATGGCGCTCGTGGCGCTCACGCAGTACGACATCAAGCGCGTCGTGGCGTACTCGACGCTCTCGCAGCTCGGCTACATGGCCGTGGCGCTCGGCGCCTCCGCCTACTCGGCCGGCATCTTCCACCTGATGACGCACGCGTTCTTCAAGGCGCTGCTGTTCCTCGCGGCGGGCTCGGTGATCATCGCCATGCATCACGAGCAGGACATGCGCCGCATGGGCGCTCTGCGCCGCTATATGCCGTGGACGTACTGGACGCTCCTCATCGGCGCCATCTCGTCGGTCGGCATCCCCGGCTTCGCCGGCTTCTACTCGAAGGACGCGATCATCGAGGCGGTGCACGCCTCGAGCACGCCTGGGCATCTGTTTGCCTACCTGTGCGTGCTGAGCTGCGTGTTCGTGACCGCGACGTACACCTTCCGCCTGGTGTTCCTCACGTTCCACGGCAAGCCGCATTTCGACGCCCAGCACCCGCCGCACGAGTCGCCGGCGGTGGTGACCGGGCCGCTCGTGCTGCTCGCGATCCCGTCGGTCGTGGCAGGCTGGGTGGTCGGGTCGGTGGTGTTCGGCGATTACTTTCAGGGCGCGCTGCCGCGCATGGAGGAGGAGTTTCACGGCGTGCTCGCCTACACGCTGCACGGCCTGGTCTCGGCGCCGTTCTGGCTCGGCATCCTCGGCATCGGCACCGCGTGGCTGCTCTATATCAAGCGGCCCGCGCTGCCCAAGCGCATCGCCATGCAGCTCGGTCCCCTGTACGCGCTCGTTGAGCGCAAGTACGGGTTCGACGAGCTCTACGCCTGGCTCTTCGCCGGCGGCGCGCGCGAGCTCGGCAAAGGCCTCTGGCGCGCCGGCGACCTCACCGTGATCGACGGCGTGATGGTGAACGGCTCGGCGCGCGTCGTCGGCTGGTTCGCCTCCGTCGTGCGGCTGCTGCAGACCGGGCTTCTCAACCAGTACGCGGTAGCGATGCTCTTCGGCGTGATGATCCTCGCGTTCTGGTTCCTGCGGAGAGCGGGATAGTGCTGCTCTCGCTCGCCATCTGGATCCCGATCGTGGCCGGTGTGGCGGTGCTCGCGGTCGGCGACCGCAACCCGTGGATGCGCTGGATCGCGCTCGCGGGCAGCGTGCTCGGCTTCGCGGTCACCGTGCCGCTCTGGACCGGCTTCGACGCCGCGTCGAGCGCGATGCAGTTCGTCGAGTTCCACCGCTGGATCGAGCGCTTCAACATCAACTACCACCTCGGCATCGACGGCATCTCGCTGCTCTTCGTGCTGCTCAACAGCCTCATCACCATCCTGGTGGTGATCGCCGGCTGGACGGTGATCGAATCGCGCACCGCGCAGTACTTCGCCGCGTTCCTGATCATGTCCGGTCTGCTGAACGGCGTCTTCGCCGCGCTCGATGCGGTCCTGTTCTACGTGTTCTTCGAGGGCACGCTGATCCCGATGTTCATCATCATCGGCATCTGGGGCGGGCCGAACCGGGTCTATGCGGCGGTCAAGTTCTTCCTCTACACGCTGTTCGGCTCGCTGCTCATGCTGATCGCGATGCTCTACCTCTACAACCAGGCGGGCGGCAGCTTCGCGATCCTCGACTGGCACAAGGTGCCGCTCCCGCTCAGCGTGCAGATCGCGCTGTTTTTCGGCTTCCTCTTCGCCTTTGCCGTCAAGGTGCCCATGTGGCCGGTGCACACCTGGCTGCCGGACGCGCACACCGAGGCGCCGACCGGCGGCTCGGTGGTGCTCGCGGCGATCCTGCTGAAGCTCGGCGCGTACGGTTTCGTGCGCTTCACGCTGCCGATCCTGCCGGACGCCTCGCGCTACCTCGCCTTCATGATGGTGGCGCTCTCGCTGATCGCGATCGCCTATATCGGCTTCGTCACGCTGGTGCAGACCGACTTGAAGCGCCTGATCGCCTATTCGTCGATCTCGCACATGGGCTTCGTGACGCTCGGCTTCTTCATCTTCAACGGGCTCGGTGTCGAAGGCGGCCTGGTGCAGATGATCTCGCACGGCTTCGTCTCGGCGGCCATGTTCCTGTGCGTTGGCGTGCTGTACGACCGCATGCACACGCGCATGATCGCGGACTACGGCGGCGTGGTGAACACCATGCCGAAGTTCGCGACCTTGATGATGGTCTTCGCCATGGCGAACGCGGGCCTGCCGGCGACCAGCGGCTTCGTCGGCGAGTTCATGGTGATCATGGGCGCGATGAAGGCGAACTTCTGGATCGCGCTCACCGCCGCGACCATCGGCATCCTCGGCGCGGCCTACACGCTGTGGATGTACAAGCGCGTGATCTTCGGCGGCGTGGCGAACGACCACGTCGCCAAGCTCCGCGACCTCAACTTCCGAGAGATCATCGTGCTCAGCGTGCTCGCGATCGCCGTCCTCTGGATGGGCGTCTATCCGAAGCCCTTCACCGAAGTGATGCACAGCTCGGTGAACGACCTGCTGCGCCACGTGGCGGTGCCCAAGCTGTGAACCTGCTCGATTACGCGCCGGTGCTGCCCGAGCTGCTGCTGCTCATCGGCGCGTGCGCGCTGATGATCTTCGACCTGTATGTGAAGGACGAGGGTCGCGGCGCGAGCGCCGTATTCGCGCAGGTGCTGCTTTACCTGTGCGCGGCGGCGACGCTTTTCGTCGAGTTCGGCACGCGGGCGCACCTCTATCTCTTCAACGGCCTCTTCGTCGTCGACCACTTCGCCAACCTGCTGAAGATCGTGTGCTACCTCGCAGTCTCGGCCGCGATCGTCTACTCGCGCTCGTATCTCTACGAGCGCGGCATGCTGCGCGGCGAGTTCATGTCGCTCTTGCTCTTCTCGCTGCTCGGCATGATGGTGCTGATAAGCGCGGGCAGCTTCCTGACGGTGTTCCTCGGCCTCGAGCTGATGTCGCTGTGCCTCTATGCGATGGTGGCGCTGAATCGCGACTCCGCGATCGCCACCGAGGCGGCGATGAAGTACTTCGTGCTCGGCGCGCTGTCCTCGGGCCTCTTGCTCTACGGCATGTCGATGATCTACGGCGCGACCGGCACCCTCACCATCACCGAGGTGGCGCGCGACGTGGCGCGCCAGGTCGGCAGCCCGGCCGATCGGACGCTGCTCGTCTTCGGGCTGGTGTTCATGGTCGCCGGCATCGCCTTCAAGCTCGGCGTGGTGCCGTTCCACATGTGGATCCCGGACGTCTACCACGGCGCGCCGACGCCGGTGACGCTGATCATCGGCTCGGGGCCCAAGGTCGCCGCTTTCGCCATGGCGGTGCGGCTGCTCGTCAACGCGCTGCCTTCGCTTGCGCCCGACTGGCAGCAGATGCTCGCGCTGCTCGCCATCCTCTCCATCGCGCTCGGCAATATCACGGCGATCGCGCAGTCCAACCTCAAGCGCATGCTCGCCTATTCGGCGATCGCGCACATGGGTTTCATGCTGCTCGGGCTGCTCTCGGGCTTCGTGCAGGACAACTGGAACAGCCGCACCGACGCCTACAGCGCATCGCTCTTCTACATGATCATCTACACGGTGATGTCGGTAGGCGCCTTCGGCATGCTGGTGTATCTCTCGCACGCCGGCTTCGAGTGCGAAAACCTGGAAGACATGCGCGGCCTCAACCGCACGCATCCCTGGTACGCGTTCCTCATGATGATCATCATGTTCTCGCTCGCCGGCATCCCGCCGACCGCCGGCTTCTACGCCAAGCTCGCCGTATTCCAGGCGGCGGTCGCCGCCGGCCACGTCTGGCTTGCGGTGGCGGCGGTGCTGCTCTCGCTCGTGGGCGCGTTCTACTACCTGCGGGTCGTGAAGCTCATGTACTTCGATGATCCGGTGGCCGCACAGCCCGTGCGGCCGCAGCCGGTAGGCCGGCTGGTGCTCTCGGCGAACGGCCTCTTCCTCCTCGTGCTTGGCATCGTGCCGCAGGTGCTGATGAAGATGTGCGCGGACGCCATCGCGCTTCTGTAGTGAAGGATCTCACCGAGCAGCGCCTCGCCGGCGAGCTGGTCTTCGACGGCAAGCTCCTCAAGGTTCACCGCGACGAAGTCCGGCTGCCGGACGGCACACGCGGCGTGCGCGAATACATCCGCCATCCCGGTGCGGTGGCCGTGGTGCCGCTGTTCGACGATGGCACGGTGCTGCTCGAGCGCCAGTTCCGTTATCCGCACGCTCGCGAGTTCATCGAGGTGCCGGCGGGCAAGCTCGAGCCGGACGAGCCGCATCTCGACACTGCCAAGCGCGAGCTGCTGGAAGAGACCGGCTACAGCGCGCAGGAGTGGAAACGCCTCGGCGTCATCCACACCGCGGTCGCCTACACCGACGAGGGGATCGAGCTGTTCGTGGCCCGCAAGCTGGACAAGAAACGCGATGCGCAGCTCGACGCGGGCGAGTTCGTCGAGACGCTGATCGTGACCTTCGACGAGGCGCTCGCCATGGTGCGCGACGGCCGCATCACCGACGCCAAGACCGTCGCCGCATTGCTCTGGGTGAACGCCTGGGGCCGGTAGCCGGAACATCTCTTGCACTGGCCGGGCCTCTGTCCGGCGCCGCGTGGCGCTCGGGCAGCGAAATCCTGGGCTGCGCGCTGTGGGCAATCGACGGGACCGTGGGCGAGATCACGGACCTGGTCTACGAGGCGGACAGCCTGTGCGTCACTGAAATCGTGGCGCTGGCGCGCCGCTTTTTGCTGAGCGAGCGACTCTGCGTGCCACTCAACACCGTGAAACGCGTCGATGCACGGCAGCGCCGGGTCGAAGTGAGCCTTACGCGCGCCGAGATCCGCCAGCTCTCGAAGCTCACCAGTCCATCGGAAAGCCGCGCAGCACGAAACTGAGGTAGCCGCCGAGCAGGACCGCCGCCAGCATCAGCACGCACGTGATGCACACCGGCCGCACCATCGGCTGCAGCCGCTCGATCGTCACCAGTACCACCGGTCTCATCGCAGCCTCCTGGCCGCGGGCAGCAAGCGGCGTGCCGTGCGTGTGGCGCCGGTGTAGGATTTGCGCCCGCACAACCAAAAGAGGAGGAAGATCGTGCGTCGCACCTATTGCGCTGCAGTTGTTGCACTGGCCTGCGCGGCGTATGGCGCAGCCCGCGCCGACGAGACCTGCAACTCGCCATACATCTCGAAGCTGATCAAGGGGCAGGAGGACTACGTCTATGTCTGGACGCTGGGCGTCGAGGGCCTGGGCGACGGCTCGGACAAGCTCGTCACCGTGGACGTCAATCCGAAATCAAAGACCTACGGCAAGGTCATCAGCAGCGTGTCGACCGGCACGCGCGCCGAGGCCCACCACATGGGCTTGACCGACGACCGGCGGCACATCTGGGCGGGCGGGCTCTCCGAGAACCGCATCTGGGTGTTCGACATCGCCAGCAACCCGGCCAAGCCGAAGCTGGTGCGCACGGTGAGCGATCTCGGCGACCAGTCGGGCTTCCTCGGGCCGCACACCTACTACGCGCTGCCCGGGCGCATGCTGGTGCAGGCGCTCTCCAACACCAAGGACAAGGGCGGCAAGACCGGCATGGCGCTTTACTCGAACGAGGGCAAGTTCCTCGAGGCGAAGCCGATGCCGACCACGAACGGCGGCGACGGCTACGGCTACGACCTCGCAGTGAACCCGAAGAAGAACGTGCTGCTGACCTCGAGCTTCGCCGGCTACGCCAATTACATGCGCCCGCTCGGCGACCTGATCAAGGACGCCGAGGCGATGAAGAACTTCGGCAACACCATGGTGGTATGGGACTTGAAGGTGCTCAAGCCGCAGAAGGTGCTCGCCGTGCCCGGCGCGCCGCTCGAGATCCGCTGGTCGCTGGATCCCAAGGACAACTGGGCGATTACCGCCACCGCGCTCACCTCGAAGCTCTGGCTCGTGAAGCAGGACGCCAAGGGCGAGTGGAATGCCAAAGAGGTCGGCACGATCGGCGATCCGGCCAAGATTCCGCTGCCCGTGGACATCAGCATCACGCGCGACGGCAAGGGCCTGTGGGTCAACACCTTCATGGACGGCAAGACGCACTACTTCGATCTCTCCAACCCGGAGGCGCCGAAGCAGACCTACGAGAAGGTGACCGGCAAGCAGGTCAACATGATCTCGCAGAGCTGGGACGGCAGGCGGGTGTACATCACCTCGTCGCTGCTCGCGAACTGGGACAAGGGCGGCGCCGACAACGAGCAGTTCATCCGCGGCTTCGCCTGGAACGGAAAGGAGCTGACCCAGAAGTTCGAGGTCGACTTCAACAAGGAGCAGCTCGGCCGCGCGCACCACATGAAGCTCGGTTCCAAGGCGCTGCAAACCGCAGCCAAGGGTGGATGAGAGCGCTCGCGCTCGCCGCGGCGTTGACTGCGGCCCTGGCCGCGGCGCCGGCGGCCGCGCACCACGTCGAGCTGCTGCCGAAGCTCGAGTTCGTGCCGCCCGCGCCGGGCACCTATGTCCTGCACCACATCAAGCGCGCGCCGGACGGCACCGTGCTCGACGTCGACGGGCGCCCCGCGCCGCTCGCGCGCTATACGCACGGCAGCGTCACGCTGCTCGGCTTCATCTACACCACCTGCAGCGATCCTGACGGCTGTCCGCTCGCATATCGCGTGTTCGACGCGCTGAAGGAGGCGATCGGCGCGCGCGCCGAGCTGCACGGCAAGGTGCGCTTCGTCACGCTGTCGTTCGATCCGGCGCGCGACACCCCCGAGGTGATGAAGAATTACGCCGGCAGCCGCGCGGTCGACAAGGGCAACGGCCTGCGCTGGTATTTCCTCACCACGCGCTCGGCGCGCGAGCTGATGCCGCTCGTCGAGGGCTTCGGCCAGGACGTGCGCGTGACGCGCAACGGCCGCGAGCTCTCGCATGTGCTGAAGGTTTTTCTCATCGACCGCGGCGGCGACGTGCGCGAGATCTACAGCTCAAACTTCTTGCACCCCGAGGTCGTGCTGAACGACATCGAGACCCTGCTCATGGAAGATCGGTAGCGGAACGGATCTTGCGGGCGCCTCCCGGAAGGAGGTATTCCCATGAGATCGTTGAGGCTATCTGTCGTTGCATCCGCTCTTGCTGCTGCCGGCTGCACCACCGTCGCACCGCCGGACAATACGTACGCTTTCCGGCCGGGCACGGGCACCGTGCAAAACGTGCAAGAGGCGCGCGTCGCTATCCCGGGCGGCACGGCGCCGAAGACTCCGCTGCAGGACATGACCCGGCCGCACTACATGGACGGGTATCAGCTCATCCTGCGCATGGATGACGGCACGGCGCAGGCCATTACGCAGAACAGCAGCGAGTTTCACCCCGGCGATCGCGTGCAGATAACGCAGGAAGGCCGCGTGCTGAAGGTACCGGCAAGCCCGGCGAGCGCATCGGCTGCGGGCGGGTCGCCCGCATGGCGCGCCGGCAACGGCACGGTGCAATCGGTGACGCCGACGGGCACATCGGCGCAGCAGGTGAGCCTGGCGATGGACGACGGGACGACCCAGGTCGTCGCGCTGCAGGGCACCGCCCCGCGGCCCGGCGAGCGCGTAAGCATCACCGCCGACGGCCGCATGGTCCGGCCATAACGCCACGCGCCCGGCGGGCGCCTACTTCTTCGCCTGCCGGGCGAAGCGGACCTTGGCGACGAGGTTCTGCAAGAGCTGCGCGATCATCTTCCTGCTGGTCTCGTCGGTCAGGTTGCCCTTGTCGTCGAAGCGCTGCTGCGCGGCGGCGATCGCCACTTCCGGCTGCACCACTGCGTCCATGTTGAGGAACACGAACGACTGGCGCAGCTGGTATTGCGCGCGCAGGCCGCCGGCGCTGCCCACCGACGCGCTCATGATCGCCACCGGCTTGCCGCTCCACGCGCTGTCGCCATAGGGGCGCGAGGCGCAGTCGATGGCGTTCTTCAGCACGCCCGGCAAGCCGTAGTTGTACTCGGCTGAGGAAAAGAAGATCGCATCGGCGGCGCGGATCTTGTGCTTGAAGTCGACGACCTTCGGCGTCGGATTCTTTTCGTCGTCCTGGTTGAAGAGCGGCAGCCCGGCAATGTCGTAAATCTCCAGGCGGGCGCCTTCCGGACAGAGGGCCTGCGCCGCGCGCACTGCGGCCTTGTTGTACGAGTCCTTACGCAGACTGCCGGCGATGCCAAGGATGGTGATCTGATCGGCCATGAGGTTCTCCTGCGGGAATGGGGGGAGGGAGCAGTGGGCGCGATTGTAGGCACCGGGCTCACCGCAATTGCTACGATTGCAACGATGAGCTCGCCGCAACTGCGTCGTCAGGATCGCGTGCTCGCCGAAGCCGAGGCGCGCGAGCTGATCACTCGCGCCTACTGCGGCCGGCTCGCGACCGTCGGCGCGGACGGCACGCCGTACATCGTGCCGCTGCTGCACGTCTTTGCGGGCGATGAGATCGTCGTGCACAACGCAGCGGCGCGCGGGCATCTGCGCCAGAACGTCGAGCGCGATGCGCGCGTGTGCTACGAGGTCGACGAGCCGGTCAAGGTTTTCGACTACGGGCGCTTCGAATGCGACACCGGCCTTGCCTACCGTAGCGCGATCGCCTACGGCCGCATTCGCATCATCGACGGCCGCGCGGCGAAGCACCGCTTCTTCGATGCGTTGCTCGCGAAGTACGGCACCGGCATGCCCGGGCGGCCGAAGGGCTTCTACCCGCGACTCGATGAAGTGACGGTGTACGCCATCGCCGTCGAGCGCATCACCGGCAAGCACTGTCCGCTGCCGGCGCTCGCGGAGCAGTGGCCGGCGCTCGATCGGACGAAGTCACCGGACGCCCGCCCCTAGGGGCGGGCAAGCGCGCGGTTCTCGAGGCGGCTCAGCAGCCGCACGAGCGGCCACAGCATGACGAAATAGATGACGGCGGCGAGAACGATCGGCGTGGGGTTGTAGGTGAGGCTCTGCGCCTGCCGGGCCTGGAACAGCAGCTCCGGCATGGCGACGACGCTGCCGAGCGACGTGAGCTTGACCACCTCGAGCGTGTTGGAAAGAAGATCAGGCAGCACGTTGCGCACGGCCTGCGGCAGCACCACGTAGAGCATCGTCTGGAAGCGACCGAGCCCCGTACTGCGCGCCGCCTCGGTCTGCCCCTCCGGCACCGATTCAATGCCGGCGCGCAGGATCTCGCCGTAATAGGCGCCGTTGTTGAGGAAGAAGGCGATGCAGACGCACGCGAACCCGCCGAGCTCGAGGCCGACGAACGGCAGCCCGGCATAGAAGAAGATCAGCAGCACGAGCGGCGGAAAGGCGCGGAAGAAATCGACCCATGCCATCAGCGGCCAGCGCACCCAGGGCTTGCGCACGCCAGCGAGGAGACTTAGTACGAGACCGCCGAGCAGGCCGAGCGGCACCACGATCAGCGAGAGCAGCACGGTGTTGCCGAGCCCGGCGAGGATGATGCGCCAGGCCTGGCCGATGATGTCGAGGTTGAAGAAGGTCTGCAGCACGCTCAGCGCTTCCAGGTCATGCGCGTCTCAAGCCAGCGCCCGACGATCACCATCGGCAGGAAGAGGATCAGGTACGCCATCGCGCCCAGCGTGAGCGGCGACGGGTTGTAGCTGTTGGACACGGCGGAGGACGCCATGCCGAGGATCTCGCTCACCGCGACCACGGTGCCGAGGGCCGTACCTTTGGTGATGGCGATGGTGCGGTTGGTGAGCGGCGGGATGGTGAGGCGGATGGCCTGCGGCAGGACGACGTGGATCAGCGTCTGGCCGTACGAGAGCCCCGTGGAGCGCGCCGCTTCCCATTGCCCCTTGTGAATCGAGGTGATGCCGGCCCAGAAGATCTCCTCCGAGAAAGCCATCAGCACCAGCGCAAGCGAAAGCCAGGTCGAGATGAATCCGGAGGGCGAGAGCTCGACCGCCGGCAGGCCGAAATAGATGAAAACGATGATGACGAGCGGCGGCAGCGCGCGGAAGAGATCCACCACGAAGACGATGAGCAGATTGAGCGGCCTGTAGCCGAGGCTGCGCACGAGCGCGAGCGCGAGTCCCGCGGCGAGGCCGCTCACGATCACGAGCGCGGCGAGCTCGATCGTCACCAGCGTGCCGTAGGCGATGTCCGGCAGATACCTCGCCATCACCCGGCCGTTGAAGAACGTGTCGAGGAAGCGCTCCCAGTTCGACATCGCTTCCCCCCTTAGTGCCGGTGGATCTGGCTGATGAAGGCGCGGGTGCGCTGGTGGGTAGGGGACTCGAAGATTGTCGCCGGCGTGCCTTCCTCGATGATCATGCCCTGGTCCATGAAGAGCACCCGGTCGGCGGCGTTGCGCGCGAAGCCCATCTCATGGCTCACCACGACCATC
>DASSLQ010000097.1:0-22480 GCA_035689325.1 Burkholderiales bacterium
GCCCGCGGTCTCGTCGATGATGGCGTTGATCAGCGTCGGCTTGCGCGAAGCCACGGCTTCCTTCAGCGCGCGATCGAGTTCCTCGGGGTTCTTCGCCGTGACGCCGACGCCGCCGAAGGCCTGCATCATCAGGTCGTAGCGCGCTTCCTTGACGAACACGGTGGGCGCCACTTCGGTGCCGCGCGGGTTGACGTCGGTGCCCTTGTAGATGCCGTTGTTGTTCATGATGACGATGCAGATCGGGAGGTTGTAGCGGCAGATGGTCTCCACCTCCATGCCGCTGAAGCCGAAGGCGCTGTCGCCTTCCACCGCGATCACCTGCTCGTTCGTGACGGCGGCCGCGGCCACCGCGAAGCCCATGCCGATGCCCATGATGCCCCACGTGCCCACGTCGAGGCGGCGGCGCGGCTCGTACATGTCGACGATCGAGCGGGTGAAGTCCAGGGCGTTGGCGCCTTCGTTCACCAGGTAGGCCTTCGGGTTGGCCTTGACCGTGTTGCGGATGACGTTGAGCGCGCTGTGGAAGTTCATCACCGGCGGGTTCTTCGCCAGCGTCTCGGCCATCTTCGCGACGTTGCCTTTCTTCTTCTCGCTGACCGCGTTCAACCAGTCGGCGGGCGGCTTCGCGCAGTTGCCGAGGTTCGCAAGGATCGCGCCGACGCACGAAGCGATGTCGCCGACCACCGGCGCGTCGATGCGCACGTTGCTGTCGGCTTCCTGCGGCGAGATATCGACCTGGATGAACTTCTGGCCGCCCCAGTCCTTCGCGCCCTTGCCGCCCCAGGTCTTGCCTTTGCCGTGCGAGAGCAGCCAGTTCAGGCGCGCACCGATCAGCATCACGACGTCGGCCGCCGGCAGCACGAACGAGCGCGCGGCCGAAGCGCACTGCTCGTGCGTGTCGGGCAGCAGCCCTTTCGCCATCGACATCGGCAGATACGGAATGCCCGTTTTCTCCACCAGATCCTTTATTTCGCGGTCGGCCTGTGCATAGGCTGCGCCCTTGCCGAGGATGATGAGCGGCTTCTTCGCGTTGCGCAGCAGCTCGAGCGCGCGCTTCACCGCCTCGGGCGCGGGAATCTGCTTCGGCGCGGGATCGACCACCTTGATGAGCGTCTTCCTGCCGAGCTCGGCGTCGATCGACTGCGCGAAGAGCTTCGCCGGCAGGTCGAGGTAAACGCCACCGGGGCGCCCCGAGCAGGCGGCGCGGATGGCGCGCGCGATGCCGACGCCGATGTCCTCGGCGTGCAGCACGCGGTAGGCGGCCTTCGCCACCGGCTTGGCGATGGCGAGCTGGTCGAGCTCCTCGTAGTCCCCCTGCTGCAGGTCGACGATCTCGCGCTCGCTCGAGCCGCTGATCAGGATCATCGGAAAGCAGTTGGTGGTGGCGTGCGCGAGCGCGTTCAGGCCGTTGAGGAATCCTGGCGCCGATACGGTGAGGCAGATGCCGGGCTTCTGCGTGAGGAAGCCCGCGATCGACGCGGCGTAGCCCGCGCTCTGCTCGTGTCGGAACGAGAGCACCCGCATGCCCTCGGCCTGCGCGCGGCGCGTGAGGTCGGTGATCGGGATGCCCGGCAGCCCGTAGAGGGTGTCGATGCCGTTCAGCTTCAGCGCATCGATGACGAGCTGGAAGCCGTCGATGAGTTGCGTTGCGGCGCTCGTGGCGACTTGGGGTTCGGCGGTGCCCATGGGAATGTCCTCGTGGCGGGAACGCTATGGTAGAAATGCCGCCCGCCAGCGGCCTTGACTGAGGTCAAGGGACTAGAATGCCGCCCTTTGCCGCACGCCAATGACGAAGCTCGCCGCGCATCCGCAAAGGAACTCGATTCGCCTGCAGCTGCGCGAGAACCAATCACTTGCCGGCATGAGCGCGACGCAATGGGCGGAGCTCGAGCCGCTGCTCGCGATCGCCGATTACCGCAAGGGCGACGCCCTGGTGCGCCAAGGCGACGAGGAGATGAAACAGTTCTTCATCCTCGAGGGCATGGTGAAGCGCGTGGTATCGAATCCCCAGGGGCGCGAGATGATCCTGCGCTTCGCCGCGGAGACGGAGATGGACACCTCGTATGCCGCGTGGCGGCTGCGCACGCCGCTGCCCTTTTCGATCGTCGCGGTCACCAAGGTGCGCACCGCCGAAATGCCGCTCGCCGCGTGGGGGCAATTCCTCGAGCACCACCCGGAAAGGAGGGCACGCTTCGAATACGAGGATATGCGTCTGATGGCCGAGGTGATGGCGCACACCATCACGCTGCACCTGCTCGACGCGCCGGGGCGGCTTGCGCGCTTCCAGCGCAAGCACCCCGAGCTCGCCGGGCGCATCCCGAAGAAGGAGCTGGCCGCCTACCTCAATCTCACGCCGGAGACGCTCTCGCGCCTCAAGCAGAAGCTGCGGTGAACGAGGGCGCCGCGCCCGCCTGCGCCGCGGCACGCGCCTTGTGCGCACGGCGCATCGGCCGCAGGACGAACCATGCCATCAGCGCCGCCACCGCATTCATGATCGCGGCGACCACGAACACCGCGTGCCAGTTGCCCGTCGCGCTGGTGAGCACGTTGGCGAGCGGCACGAGGAGCGAGGCCGTGCCCTTCGCCGTGTAGAGCAGGCCCGCGTTGGTGGTCGCGTAGCGCGCGCCGAACGTGTCGGTGCAGGTAGAAGGGAACAGGCTGTAGATCTCGCCCCACGCGAAGAACACGAGGCCCGACAGCAGCACGAAATGCAGCGGGTCCTGGCCATAGCGGTAAAGCGCGAAGATGCCGATCGCCTCGAGGCCGAACGCGATCAGCATGGTGAGCTCGCGCCCGATGTGGTCAGACACCCAGCCGAAGAACGGGCGCGTGATGCCGTTCAAGATACGATCGATCGACAGCGCGAATGTCAGCGCCGGCAGCGTAAGGCCGATGACGCTCACCGGGATCTCGGCGATCTTGAAGTCCTTGGCGATCGGCGCGAGCTGTGCGGTCGCCATCAGGCCGCCGGCGCCCACCAGCACGAACATCACGTACATCACCCAGAACACCGGGTAGCGGATCATCTCCATCGGCCGGAAGTCGCGCCGCGCCTGCTGCAGCTTCTCGCTCGCGATCGACACCGCCGCGGTGATACGCCGCGTATCGGTGAGCAGCAGCGCCACGATGACGACGACGATGCCCTGACCCAGGCCGAAAGACAGGAACGCCTTCTCGTAGCCCGAGGTCTTGATCATGCTCGAGATCGGAATGATCGTGAGGGCGGAGCCCGCGCCGAAACCGGCGGCAGTCAAGCCCGCCGCGAGACCGCGGCGGTCAGGGAACAGCTTGACGGCATTGCCGACGCAGGTGCCGTACACGGCGCCGGCGCCGGTACCGCCGATCGCCGCGGCGATGTAGAGCACCGTGAGCGAGTCAGCGGCCGAATTCATCGCCCAAGCGATCGCGCACAATATGCCGCCGACCAGCACCACGGGCCGTGGACCGAAGCGATCGACGAGATAGCCTTCGATCGGCACGAGCCAGGTCTCGGTCAGCACGAAGATGGTGAACGCGACCTGGATCGCCGCGCGGCCCCAATGGAATTTCGCGTCGATCGGGTTGACGAAGAGCGTCCAGCCGTATTGCAGGTTGGCGATCATCGTCATGCAGATGATGCCGAAGAGCAGCTGCCACCAGCGGCCGGCGACCCGTCCTTGCGGCGCCGTCGGGCTTTGACCGTTCATATTCGCCTCCTCCTAATTTGATTTGCTTTGAGCTACAACGTAATCATTGCACGTTCACGAAACACTCGCTTCACTTCTCGGCTCCTTGCGGCGCGCGAGCACCTTGCCCACCGCCACCACCAGGACGGCGCCCACCGCCGGCGCGACCCAGTCGAGCCAGTGGACGTTCGCCTTTACCCAGTCCGCGACTGCCGGATCGGTGACGCCCATCTCTCCGGCTGTCCAGCCGAGCACCGCCGCGCCGAGCGTGATGATGATCGGATAGCGCTCCATCAGCACCATCAGCATGGTGGCGCCGAAGACGACGAGCGGGATGCTGATCACGAGGCCGAGAACGAGGAGCAGGATGCTGCCCTTCGCCGCTGCCGCCACCGCGATGACGTTGTCGGTGCTCATCACGAGGTCCGCGATGAGTATGGTCTTCACCGCGCCCCAGAGCTGGGTGCTCGCCGCGACCTCGCCGTCGTCCTCCTCTTGCGGCACCAGCAGCTTCACCGCGATCCACAGGAGCGCGGCACCGCCGACGAGCTTCAGGAACGGAAACTCGAGTAGCTTCACCGCCACGATGGTGAGCACGATGCGCAGCACCACCGCCGCGCCTGCGCCCCAGAAGATCGCCTGCTTCTGCTGGTGCTTGGGCAGCGAGCGCGCGGCAAGGGCGATCACCACTGCGTTGTCGCCCGACAGGATGATGTTGACCCAGATGATGACGCCGAGTCCGATCCAGAACTCGGGGGCGACCAGCGTCTCTAGCATCGGGCGATTCTAGAACAGGCCGACGACCTTTCCGTCCACCAGATCGATCTTGTTCGCCGAGGGCACCTTGGGCAGGCCCGGCATGGTCATGATGTCACCGCAGATCATCACCACGAACTCCGCGCCGGCGGCGAGCCGGACTTCGCGGATGTTGAGCACATGGCCGCTCGGCGCGCCGCGCAGCTGCGCGTCGGTGGAAAAGGAGTACTGCGTTTTTGCAACGCACACCGGATAGTTGCCGTAGCCCTCCTCCTGCAGGCGCTTGATCTGGCCGCGCACCTTGGAGTCGGCCGTCACCTCGGAGGCGCGGTAGACCTTTTTCGCGATCTTCGAGATCTTGTCCCACAGCGGGTCAGCGTCGTCGTACACGAGGGTCGGCTTGGATGGCTTGTCGCACATATCCACAACGATGCGCGCGAGCTCCGCGGCGCCCTTGCCGCCGTCGGCCCAGTGCGTCGCCATGACGAAGGGCGCTCCGAGCTTCGCAACGCGCGACTTCACGAGATCGATCTCGGCCTGCGTGTCATAAGTGAAGCGGTTGAATGACACCACGCACGGAATGCCGTACACCTTGCTCACATTCTCGATGTGGCGCTCGAGGTTCACCAGGCCTTTCTCGAGGGCGGCGAGGTTCTCCTTGTTCACTTCCTTGACGTCGACGCCGCCGTGGTACTTGAGCGCGCGGATCGTGGCGACGATCACCGCGGCCTGCGGCCGCAGGCCGCTCTTCCTGCACTTGATGTCGAGGAACTTCTCGGCGCCCAGATCCGCGCCGAAGCCCGCCTCGGTGACCACGTAGTCTGCGAGCTTCAACGCCGACTGCGTCGCGATCACCGAATTGCAGCCATGCGCGATGTTGGCGAACGGCCCGCCGTGGATGAAGGCGGGATTGTTCTCGAGTGTCTGCACGAGGTTCGGCGCGAGCGCATCCTTGAGCAGCACTGTCATGGCGCCATGCGCCTGCAAGTCCTTCGCGGTGACCGGCTTCTGCTCGCGCGTGTAGCCGACCACGATGTTCCCCAGGCGCTTCTTCAGGTCCTCGAGCGAGGTGGCGAGGCAGAAGATCGCCATGACCTCGGAGGCGACCACGATGTCGAAGCCGTCCTCGCGCGGGTAGCCGTTGCCCGGGCCGCCGAGCGACACGACGATGTCGCGCAGCGCGCGGTCATTCATGTCGAGCACGCGCTTCCACTGGATGCGGCGCACATCGATGCCGAGCTCGTTGCCGTGGTGGATGTGGTTGTCGAGCATCGCGGCGAGCAGGTTGTTCGCGAGCTGGATCGCGCCGAAGTCGCCGGTGAAGTGCAGGTTGATGTCCTCCATCGGCACGACCTGCGCGTGGCCGCCGCCGGCGGCGCCGCCCTTCATGCCGAACACCGGTCCGAGCGAAGGCTCGCGCAGGCAGATGAGCGCCTTCTTGCCGACGTGATTGAGCGCGTCGCCCAGGCCCACCGTGGTGGTGGTCTTGCCTTCGCCCGCGGGCGTCGGCGTCATCGCGGTGACCAGGATGAGCTTGCCGTCCTTCCTGCCCTTCAGGCTGTCGAGATACTTGAGCGAGACCTTGGCCTTGTAGTGGCCGTAGGGCTCGAGGTGCTCCTCGGCGATGCCGAGTTTTTCGCGCGCGACGGCGGAGACGCGCTGGAGGCGCGCGGCCTGCGCGATTTCGATGTCGGAGGGCATTACGGACTCCCGGGAACGGAAGCCGCGATTCTCCAAGGAAGCGCGGCGCGCCGGCCTTGACTCAGGTCAAGCGCCGGCGCTAGTGGAAGCGCGGCCGCAGTTCCTCGCCCGGATGGGTGCGATAGGCGACGTCGCGCACGCCGGGCACGGCGGAGGCGACCTCGACGAAGGCGAGCATCTCGTCCGTGCTGCTCGCGCCCGAGAGCATGATGCGGCCGCTTGCCGAGCTCACCTGCACGCGCGCCTCGCGCGTCTCCGGCGCGCGTCGCAGCGCCGCGCGCACGCGCGCGGCGAGCGCGAGGTCGGCGAGCTTGGCGCGCGAGCGCTCAGTCTCCTCGAACTGCGGCGAGCGGGCGAGTGTCAGCACCTCGCTTACGCATTCATCGACCGAAACCCGCTTGGTGTTGAGCACGACGTCGTAGTGCTCGGGCTCGGTCCACTGCAGGCCGAAGTGCCGCCGCATGATGGCGCTGTGCGCCTCGTCGTTCGCGCGGATCTCCTCGGCGACGCGCTCCTCATCGTCGCTCGCAAGGCGCTCCATCATGCGGGTCTTTCTCAGCTCGAAAGGCGCGCACACCCGCACGCAGACGACGTGCGCAATCTCGCGCAAGAGATGGGTCGCCCCCCAGCCGCGGATGATCGCGCCGCCCTTATTGGTACATGAGGCAGCGAGGCCGTAAATTTCGTCGGCGGTGTAGATCGAGAGGCTGGTCTTGTCCGCGGTCAGGCGCTCGAGCAGCCCGGCGCTGCCGTCGAGCAGGCGTATCACATGACTCTTTCTGACACGCAGGCGATCGGCGAGCTGGTCGATCACTTCGTGGTAGATCACCGGCAGCCCGAGCGTTTCGCCCAGGCCGCGCGCCACGTCTTTCCCCAAAGAGCCCATCTCGCGGGTGATCGCGATGATCGGCATGTGCCCTCCCCGGCAATAGTGCATTAGTGTACGCCTGCCCGGGCACTTAAAATCACGGCCCATGTTGCTCGCACGTGCGGGAGCGCTCATCCTTGCTGTCGCTGCACTCACCGCGGTGCAAGCCCAGACGCCGGGCGTCAGCGCGAGCACGATCCTCTTCGGCCAGTCGGCGCCGCTCACCGGCGCGAATGCCGAGCTCGGCACCGACATCCGCAACGGTGCACTCGCCTATTTCCGCAAGGTGAACGAAACGGGCGGCGTGCACGGCCGCCGGCTCGAGCTCGTCACGCTCGACGACGCGAACCAGGTGCCGCGCGCCGAAGCCAACACCCGGGAGCTCGTGGAGCAGAGGCAGGTGTTTGCGCTCTTCGGCTACGCGAGCGCGACGCTCTCGCGCCCGGCGCTGCCGATCGTCGAGAAGCACGCCGTGCCGTTCCTCGCGCCGTTCACGGGCGCCGATCCGATGCGCGTATTCAACCGCAATATCTACAACGTGCGCGCGAGCTACGCCGACGAGCTCGAGAAGATCGTGGAGCATTTCGTGCCGCTCGGCGTGAAGCGCTTTTCCGTCGTCTACTACGACGACGTGATCGGCCGCGAGAACTACACCGCGGTCGAGCGTGCGCTGAAGAAGCGCTCGCTCGAGCCGGTGTCGATCGCCGCGTTCAAGGACCGCGCGAAGCCCGATATCGAGGGCGGCGTCGCCGCCGTCGGCAAGGGCTTGCCCGACGTGGTGATCCTGACGACGCTCTACAAGGCGAGCGCCGACTTCGTGAAATCAGCGCGCAAGTCGGGCATGGCCTCGCAGATCGTGAGCAACTCGTTTCCCGGGGCGAGCCCGCTTGCCAAGGAGCTCGGCCAGGAGGGCGCCGGCGTGATCGTCGCCACGGTGGTGCCGCCCCCGACCAAGCGCTCGCTGCCGATCGTGCACGAGTATCAAGCGGCGATCGAGAGGCAGACCGCCAAGAAGGACTTTTCCTTCACTTCGCTCGAGTCGTACATCGCTGCAAAGATTGCCGTCCAGGCCTTGCGCCGCGCGGGACCCAACCCGACGCGGGCGAGCTTCATGCGCGAGCTCGATGCGCTGCGCGATCTCGACGTCGGCGGCTACACCGTCGCTTTTTCGCCCACCAACCACAACGGCAGCTCGTTCGTCGAGCTGACGGTGATCGGCAAGGACCTCAAGTTCGGCTACTAGCGGCCGTAAGCTCCGCCAGTGTGCGGCCTTTGCCGTAGTGCGGATCTCCCGGCCGCTTGCCGCCCGGCTTTACGCGCACCGCACAGTACTTGAACTCCGGGATCTTGCCGTACGGGTCGAGCACCGGGTTGGTGAGCAGGTTGGCCGCCGCCTCGTAGTAGCAGAACGGGATGAACACGGCGCCGCGCGGCGTGCCGGCATCGGCGCGTGCATAGAGCGAGATCTTGCCGCGGCGTGACTGCACCGTGATGAGGTCTCCCGGCCGCGCGCCGAGCGCGTCGAGCTCCAGCGGATGCAGCGACGCCACGGCCTCCGGCTCGATTGCATCGAGCGCGCCTGAGCGCCGCGTCATCGCGCCGGTGTGCCAGTGCTCGAGCTGCCGCCCGGTGATGAGCACCATGGGGTACTCCCTGTCCGGGCGCTCGGCCGCCGGAATGATGTCCGCCGGCACGAATTTGCCGCGGCCGGTGGCAGTGGGGAAATGCGTCTGGAACACCACCGGCTCGCCCGGGTCGCCTTCGTTCTCGCACGGATAGGTGACCGACGAGTCGCGCTCGAGCCGCTCCCAGGTGATGCCGCGAATCGAATCCATGCCCTGGCGCATCTCATTCCAGACTTCGCGCGGATGGGCGTAGGTCCACGGCAGTCCGAGGCGCTTCGCCATCTCGACGATGATCCAGAGGTCCTCGCGCGCCTCGCCCGGCGCCTGCAACGCGCGGCGGCCGAGCTGCACCATGCGATCGGTATTGGTGACCGTGCCGTCCTTTTCCGGCCACGCGCTGGCCGGCAGCACGACGTCTGCCAAGTAGGCGGTCTCCGTCAGGAAGATGTCCTGCACCACGAGGTGCTCGAGCTTCGCCATCGCCGCGCGCGCGTGCTCGAGGTCCGGGTCCGACATCGCCGGGTTCTCGCCCATGATGTACATGCCGCGAATCTTGCCGTCGTACGCCGCATTCATGATCTCGACCACCGTCAGGCCCGGCTTGCGGTCGAGCTTCGCCCCCCAGAGGCCTTCGAACCGGGCGCCCGCCTCGGCGTTGTCCACGCGCTGGTAGTCGGGGAACACCATCGGGATGAGGCCCGAGTCGGACGCGCCTTGCACGTTGTTCTGCCCGCGCAGCGGATGCAGCCCCGTGCCAGGGCGGCCGATCTGGCCGGTCATGAGCGCGAGCGCGATCAGGCAGCGCGCGTTGTCCGTCCCGTGCACGTGCTGGCTGATGCCCATCCCCCACAAAATCATCGAACCCTTGGACGTGGCGTAGGCGCGCGCCACCTCGCGGATGGTTTCCGCCGGGACGCCGCACACCGGCGCCATTGCCTCCGGCGAAAAATTCTTGGCGTTCTCCTTCAGCGCGTCGTAGCCGCTGGTGCGGTCGCGCACGAAGTCGGCATCGACCAGCCGCTCTTCGATGATCGTGTGGATCATGGCGTTGAGCAGCGCCACGTCGGTGTCCGGCTTGAACTGCAGCATGCGCCAGGCATGGCGCGAGAGCTCGCTCCGCCGCGGATCGGCATAGACGAGCTTCACGCCCGCCTTGGCCGCGTTCTTCATCCAGGTTGCGGCGACCGGATGGTTGGAGGTCGGGTTCGCGCCGATCAGGAAAATCAGCTCGGCCTTCATCACGTCGTTCACCTGGTTCGACACCGCGCCGGAGTTGATCCCCTCCATCAGCGCCGCCACCGACGAGGCGTGGCATAGCCGCGTGCAGTGATCGACGTTGTTCGTGCCGAAGCCCATGCGCACGAGTTTCTGGAAGAGATAGGCCTCCTCGTTGGAGCCCTTGGCCGAGCCAAACCCGGCGAGCGCGTAACGATCCGTGTCGCGGATCTTGCGCAGCCCCGCCGCCGCCATCTCGAGCGCCTCTTCCCAGCTCGCTTCGCGGAAGACCTTCGACCAGTTGCCCGGATCGACGACGCCGAATTCCGGCGACTTCGCCACGCCGGTCTTCCGCACGAGCGGCTTCGTCAGCCGTTGCGGATGGTGCGCGTAGTCGAAGCCGTAGCGGCCCTTGACGCACAGGCGATGGTGGTTCGACGGGCCGTCCTTGCCGGTGACGAACTGGATGCGGTTCTCTGCCACGTGGTAAGTGAGCAGGCAGCCGACGCCGCAGAACGGGCACACGCTGTCGATCTCTTTCTCGATCTTTTTCAGTCCGACGCCGCGCGCTGGCATCAGCGCGCCAGTGGGGCACGCCTGCACGCACTCGCCGCAGGCGACGCAGGTCGACTCGCCCATCGGGTCGTCGAAGTCGAACACGATCTTCGAGTGATCGCCGCGACCCGCGTAGCCGATGACATCGTTCACCTGCACCTCGCGGCAGGCGCGCACGCAGCGCGTGCACTGGATGCAGGCATCGAGGTTGACCGCAATCGCCGGGTGCGAGACGTCCGCCTGCGGCTGCTCGCGCTTGGCGAAGCGCGGGCTTCCTACGCCGAGGCGCTTCGCCCACTGCTTAAGCTTGTTGTCGAGCGTGTAATCCTTCTCCGGCATGTCGGAGAGCAGGAGCTCGAGCACCATCTTCTGCGAGGTCAGCGCGCGCGCCGAATTGGTCGTCACTTCCATGCCGGCGATCGGGAAGCGGCAGCAGGAGGGCGCGAGCGCGCGCTCGCCCTTGATCTCGACGACGCAGGCGCGGCAGTTGCCGTCGGAGCGCTGGTTGCCGCCGTGGCACAGGTGCGGGATGTCGATGCCGTGCTTCCTGGCAGTCTCGATGATCTTCTCGTCGGGCCGGCCGACGACCGTCTGGCCGTTCAGCTTGAACTCGATCGGCATCATCGCGAGCTGCTGCTCGCCCACGCGTTCCATCACTGCACCTCTTGCGGAAAATATTTCATCACGCTCAACGCCGGATTGGGCGCGGCCTGCCCGAGCCCGCAGATCGAAGCGTCCATCATTGCCTGTGAGAGTTCCTGAAGCAGCGGCTGGTTCCAGCGCTTTTCCTGCATCAGCGTCACGGCTTTCGCCGTTCCCACCCGGCAGGGTGTGCACTTGCCGCAGGACTCGTCGTGGAAGAACTTCATCAGGTTGAGCGCCGCGGCCGCGGCCTTGTCCCTGTCGGAGAGCACCACCACCGCGGCCGATCCGATGAAGCAGCCGTGCGGCTGCAGCGTGTCG
The DNA here is from genome assembly GCA_035689325.1 of Burkholderiales bacterium. GTDB lineage: Bacteria > Pseudomonadota > Gammaproteobacteria > Burkholderiales > SG8-39 > SCGC-AG-212-J23. The sequence goes on from DASSLQ010000097.1 coordinate 11,349, forward strand.
AAGTCGAGCGCGATGTCCGCCTTTGCCGCCGGCAGGATGCCGCCCGAGGCCCCGCCCGGCAGATACGCGTACAGCTCGTGACCCTCGAGCATGCCGCCGCAATACTCAGCCACCAGCTCGCGCAGCGTGATCCCGGCCGGCGCGAGATGCACGCCCGGCTTCTTCACGCGGCCGGAGACCGAGAACGAGCGCAGGCCCTTGCGCCCGTGGCGGCCCTGCGACGCGAACCACTGCGCGCCCTTCTCGACGATCTCGCGCACCCAATAGACCGTCTCCATGTTGTGCTCGAGCGTCGGACGGCCGAAGAGGCCGACTTGCGCAACGTAGGGCGGGCGCAGCCGCGGCATGCCGCGCTTGCCCTCGATCGACTCGATCATCGCCGACTCTTCGCCACAGATATAGGCGCCCGCGCCGCGGCGCAGATGGATCGGCGGCAGCGCGCACGGCGGCTTTGCCTGCAGCAGCGCGAGCTCGTTCTCGAGGATGGCGCGGCAGCCGGCATATTCATCGCGCAGGTAAATCCAGATCTCGCCGACGCCGGAACACCAGGCAGCGATGAGCATGCCTTCCAGGAAGCGGTGCGGATCGCGCTCGAGGTACCAGCGGTCCTTGAAGGTGCCGGGCTCGCCCTCGTCGATGTTGACCGCCATGACGCGCGGCTCGGGCTCGGCGGCGACGATGCGCCACTTGCGTCCGGCCGGAAAGCCGGCACCGCCGAGGCCGCGCAGCCCGGAGTCCTCCATCACCTTGGTGACGGCATCGCGGCTGTGCTTGCCGGCGAGGCAGTCCCGGATCAGTTTGTAGCCGCCGTTCTTGCGGTAGTCGCTGTAGCCGATGTAAGGCGGCACCGGGCAATCGTGCTGCTTCTTCCGCACCGCGCTGCGGACCTCGTCCGCAGTCGCGTTGCCGATCGGGTTCTGGCCGACCACGACGCACGGCGCGACCTCGCAGCGCCCGACGCACGGCGCCGAAATGACTCTCACGCCCGGCCCGAGATCGAGCTTCAGCAGGGCATGAGCGCCCGCCAGCTCGCACGAAATCGAGTCGCACACGCGTACGGCGAGTGGCGCCGGAGCGCTGTCGCCTTCCATGACCACCTCGAAATGGTGGTAGAAGGTCGCCACCTCGTACACCTCGGTGAGCGCGAGGCGCATTTCCTGCGCCAGCGCGGCGAGCTGCGCCGCCGGCAGGTAGCCGTAGTGATCGTTGAGCTTGTGCAGGTGCTCGATCAGCAGGTCGCGCCGCCGGGGCGCATCGCCGAGAAGCCGCTGCACGTCGGCGAGCGCCTTCGCATCGACCGCCCGGCCCTTGGGGATCGGGCGCGTTTTGCGTTTCATGCCGCACTATTATCGGCCAGCGCCGCGCGCCGTATTCTTGACTGCGGTCAAGCGACTAATTCTCTTCGGCGAGCCGCTCGAAAATGAGGCCGTAGAAGGCGTCGGCGCCGCGCTCGTAGCGCCAGCCGAGCTGCCCGAGACAGCTCGCGCAGTTCGCAATGCGCCATGCGTAGCCCGCGAACCAGGTGTGCTCGTCGGTTGCCGCGCCTTGCGTGGTGCAACCTGGCGCCGCGCGAAAGCAACCGAAATGGAAGCGATAGCCCGCCGGGTTGGTGCGCCGGTGCTCGTGAGCACCGTCGACCTCGATGCGTTCGCCCTGACGCGTCACCGCGTGGCCGCAGCGCGCGCAAAGGAGCCGCGCGCCTTTGCCGGCGTCGTCCGCGGAGCGCGCGGCAAGCTTCTTCTCGCGCCGCGCCGCCGTAGTGCTGTCGTAGAGGAAAAGCATTAATCTCGCGGCATGTGCCGTGCGCTACTTTATCTCGGCAAGCCGGTGCTGCTCGACAACCTGCTGTTCCAGCCGGATTCCGCGCTGGTGCGCCAGAGCTACATGCCGAAAATGCTGAATCTCCTCAATCTCGCGGGGTTCGGCTTGCGCGCCTGGGACCCGGCGTCGCACCGGCCCGAGCAGCCTTTCTTCTACGGCTCCTCGTCGTTGCCGGTGTTCGACCGCAACCTGAAGAACCTGGCGGAAAAGGTGCGCGCCGGGTGCGTGCTGGCGCACGTGCGCGGCGTCGCCTATTCGACGGCGGTCGACATCTCGCTGCAGAACGTGCATCCGTTTCAGTTCGAGGGATTGCCGTGGGCGCTCGCGCACAACGGCGACCTCGCGGGCATGCACGACATGAAGCGGCTCCTCGCGCCGCACGTGAAGCGCGAGTTCCTGCCGCGCATCCGCGGCACGACGGATAGCGAATGGGTCTACGCGCTCTTCGTCTCGCAGCTATCCGACCCTGCCGGGCCGGCGAGCGAGGAGCAGGTTTTTTCGGCGCTCGAGGCGACGCTCGGCATCATCCGCCGCGCGCGCGAAGCGCTCGGCATCGCACATTCGTCGTCGGTGAACCTGTTCATCGCGAACGGCGAGCAGCTGGCGGCGCTGCGCTACTGCTTCGACTTCGGCTGCTACCGCACCGACGATCCGGGCAAGGTGCACGAAGCCAACCTGACGTTTCTCTCGCTCTGGTACACGCTCGGGCGCGACTACGGGCTGCACGAGGGCGAGTGGAAGATGACCGGCGGTGCGGAGCATGCCGATTCCATCCTCGTCGCCTCCGAGCCGCTGACGCGCGACACCTCGTCGTGGGTGGAGCTGCCGGAGTACGGCGCGCTCTTCGCCGAGCTCGGCGCCGGCCGGCCGCGCGTTTCAGTGCGGCTCCTCGACTAGATCGACGATCTGGCTGCCGCGCGCCGCTTCCAGCGCGCGGCTCTCGGACTTCGCCCCACGCAGGCGCGCGGCGGCGATCAGGCGGCCGAGCTGGCTGTTGGTGCGCGCGAGCGAGCGCAGCAGGCTCTCGTGGATCGCATGCTGCAGGCGCACGGCGGTGCCCGAGCTTCCCTCGTAGAGCGTGCGCAGCCTTGCGGCCGGCAGCTCGAGCAGCGCCGCGCTCTCGCGCACCCGCGCGCTCGCTGTGTGCGGCACGCCTTCCAGAACCGCGAGGTAGCCAACCAGCTCGCCGGGGCCGGCGAGCGCCACGCGCCGCTCGAGCTTGCCGTCGCGCGACAGCACTTCCACCGCGCCGCGAATGACGACGAAGGCGCTCGCCGGCGTGTTGCCGGCGGCGAAGAGCCACGCGCCGCGCGGCAACTGCAGTGCGCGGCCGATCGATGCCAGCTCGTCGACCTCGTGAGCCGCGAAACCTTCGAAGCAGCGCAGGAGCGGCAGGAACACGCGCCAGTCGAAGCCCGGCGCGGTGGCCGACGCGAGATCGATGCGCGCGGGCGGGTCGCCGCGCGGCGCGCAGTCCTCCTCCGCCGGATGAGCGCGCACCTTGGCGTTCAGGGCGCGCAGCTTGTGCGCGAGCACCCGCGTTACCTCGCGCTGCAAGGCAAGCGCCGCAGCGTCGCGGCTCGCGACCATGGCGCGAAAGTCGTCGCGCTCGATGAACCAGGCCGACACCTCGCCCTTCGCACGCACGCTCGCCGAGCAGGCACCGCGCTCGATGAGCGCCATCTCGCCGAACATGTCTCCGGGGCCGAGCTCGGCGACGGTGAGCATGCCGCCGCCGGGCAGCACGACCTGCGCCTCCACCGTCCCGGCGCGGATCAAAAAGGCGCCGCGCGAGGGCTCGCCCTGGCGCACGAGCCACGCGCCCTTCGCAAAGGCGAGCGGGCGCGCGATCGGCAGGAGCCTGTCAAACGCCAATGCCGCATCTCCGCGATACCACGATGGTGCGAGGCATGATACCAATCGGGTAAAGTCGCGCCGCCCCTGCCATGACCGCCAGCCTCGACCTGAGCAGCGATCCGAACCGCCTGCTGGCGGTCGTCGCCCAGGTGGCGCGCGAAGCGCGGCCCAACGTCACGGCGCACGTCACGCTCGACAGCTCGCTCGAGCGCGATCTGGGACTCGACAGCCTCGCGCGGGTCGAGCTCGTGCTGCGCATCGAGCGCGAGTTCGGCGCGAGCCTGCCCGAGCAGGCGCTCGCCTCGAGCGAGACGCCGCGCGATCTCTTGCGCTTCGTGCTGGCGAGCGCGGGCCAGGCGCCGGCGAGCGCCGACCGCAGCGTCGCGAGCCTGGTGCAGTCCGCAGGCGTGCGGCCGCCCGACCAGGCGAAGACGCTCGCCGAAGCGCTCGAGTACCACGTCGAGCGGCAGCCCGATCGCATCACGGTTCAGTTCTTCGAGGATCAGTCGCTCAGCTATCGCGCGCTATGGGAGGGCTCGCTCGCCTATGCCGCGTACCTCGCCGCACAGGGTCTCGGGCCTGGGCAGACGGTGGCGATCATGCTGCCCACCTCGCGGGAGTACCTGTTCTGCTTCTACGGCGCGCTGCTCGCCGGCGGCATCCCCGTGCCGCTCTATCCGCCGGCGCGGCTCACGACGATCGAGGATCACCTGACGCGCCATGTCGGCATCTTGAAGAGCGCCGGCGCGGCGGTCATGGTCACCATCCCCGAAGCGAAGCCGATCGCGTGGCTGCTGCGCGCGCAGGTCGAGACGCTGCGCGCAGTGCTCGTGCCGGCGGACTTTCCCGCCGACGGCAAGGGCTTCACGCCGGTGCGCAGCGCGGGCGGCCAGATAGGCTTCCTGCAATACACCTCCGGCAGCACGGGCCAGCCGAAGGGCGTCGTGCTGACGCACGCCAACCTGCTCGCCAATGTGCGCGCAATGGGAAAGGGCGCGCGCGCGACCAGCGCGGACGTGTTCGTGAGCTGGCTGCCGCTTTACCACGACATGGGCCTCATCGGCGGCTGCTTCGCCACCATGTACCTCGGCTTCCCAGTGGTGCTGATGTCGCCGCTCGCCTTCCTCGCACGCCCGAGCCAGTGGCTGCGCGCGATCCACCGCCACCGCGGCACGATCTCCGGCGGACCGAATTTCTCGTACGAGCTCTGTCTGCGGCGCATCCCCGAGCACGAGCTCGAAGGGCTGGATCTCTCGTCGTGGCGCTTCGCTTTCAACGGCGCCGAGCCGGTGAGTCCCGAGACCATGGCGCAGTTCGCGGAGCGCTTCTCCAAGTACGGTCTGCGCGAGAACACGATCGCGCCGGTCTACGGGCTCGCCGAAGCGTCGGTGGGCCTCGCGTTTACGCCGCCGGGGGAAGCATGGCAGGTCGATCTGCTCGACCGCGAGCACTTCTCGCTCACCGGCGAAGCGGAGCCCGCGAAGGAGAGCGACCCGGCGCCGCTGAAGGTGGTCTCGTGCGGCACGGTGCTGCCCGACCACGACCTGCGCGTGGTCGATGGCGCGGGGCTCGAGCTCCCCGACCGCAACGAAGGGCAGCTCCAGTTCCGCGGTCCCTCGGCCACCAGCGGTTACTACCGTAATCCGCAGGCGACCAAAGGCCTGTTCGACGGCGACTGGGTGAATACCGGCGATCGCGCCTACCTGTCCGAGGGGCGCCTCTACCTCACCGGGCGCGAGAAGGACATCATCATCCGCGGCGGACGCAACATCAGCCCGTACGAGCTCGAGGAAGCGGTCGGCGACCTGCCGGGCGTGCGGCGCGGCTGTGTCGCCGTGTTCGGCACGGCCGACAAGGCCGGCGGCACCGAGCGCGTGATCGTGCTCGCCGAGACGCGCGAGCGCGACGCGGCAAAGCACGACGAGCTCAGGAGCCGCATCAACGAGCTCGCGCTCGGGCTGATCGGCGCGCCGGTCGACGACATTGTGCTTGCGCCGCCCCACACGGTGCCGAAGACTTCCAGCGGCAAGATCCGGCGCGTCGCCGCGCGCGAGTATTACGAGCGCGGCCCGGACGCGGTCAAGCCGCAAGCGGTGTGGCTGCAGTTCCTGCGGCTGGTCGCAGCCGGCGTAAAGCCGCAAATCCGCCGCGGCCTGCGCGTGGCGAGGGGTCTCGTCTTCGCGGGCTACGCCTGGGTGCTTTTTGCGCTGCTTTTCTTCGCGCTCTTCATCGTCTCGGCGATTGCGCCCGGCCGGACCACGTGGCGCTTCGGCCAGCGCTGCGCGCGGTTATTGCTGCGGCTCTGCGCGATCCCGCTTGTCGTGCGCGGGCGGGAAAACCTGCCGGCGAGCGGACCGTACGTGGTGGCATGCAACCACACGAGCTATTTCGACGGCGCCGTGCTGCTCGCCATCCTGCCGTGGCACAAGAGCGCGTTCGTCGCCAAGCGCGAGCTGCGCGACCAGTTCATCACGCGTGTGTTCCTCGGCGGCCTCGGCGCGCGGTTCGTCGAGCGCTTCGACGTGCAGAAGAGCGCCGAGCACGCGGACGAGCTCGCGATCGCGGCGCGCGAGGGCACCACCCTGATCGTCTTTCCGGAGGGCACGCTTCGGCGCCATACGGGCCTGCTGCCGTTTCGCACCGGCGCCTTCCAGACCGCGGTGCAGGCGCAGGTTCCGGTGGTGCCGGTCTCGCTGCGCGGCGTGCGCTCGGTGCTGCGCGACGGAACCTGGTACCTGCGCCGCTCGCCGATCGGCGTGATGATCGCCCCACCGGTCGCGCCGGAAGGCACCGATTGGAACGCCGCGGTGAAGCTGCGCGATCGCGTGCGCGCCGCCATCCTCAAGCACTGCGGCGAGCCCGACCTCGCGGGCCGCGTCGACTAGGCGGCGAGCGTTCCTTCGACGCAGGCGACGGCTTCGCCGCCGAGCCAGAGGTCATCGCCATCGACGCGCATGTAGACGCGGCCGTCGCGGCCGAGCTGCATGCCTTGGCGCGCGACATAGCTCGGCTGCGCCCGCCCGAAATGGCGCAGATAGGCTGCGACGCTGATGTTGCCGCTGCCGCACACCGGATCTTCCATGATGCCGCCGGCCGGCGCGAACGAGCGCACATGGATCGCGCAATCCGGCTCGCCCGAGGGCGCGAACACCGTGACGCCGCTCGCGCGCAGCGACGTCGTCCATTCGGCAAGCGCCGTCATGTCCGGTTTCAGCGCCGCCAGCGCGCGCGCGTCGGTCATCTCGCCCACCAGCCACACCGGGCCGACGTCGACCTTCAGCAGGTGCGCCGGCGGCGCCAAGGGCACGCCGAAAGCGCCGGCCACGTTTTTCACCTCGCTGATATTTGGCCGCGGCGAGCGCACATAGATCTTGCTGCCCTCGGCACGTAGCGCCAGCACGCCGGCGCCGCACTCCTGCTTGAGCTCGCCGTTGCGCGGCTTGGCAATGCCCGCGCGGATCGCGGCATAGGCGCTGCCGATGGTCGGATGGCCGGCGAAGGGCAGCTCGTGCCGCGGCGTGAAGATGCGCACGCGATAGTCGCCGGCCTTGCTCGGCAGAAGAAACGTGGTCTCCGAGAGATTGGTCCAGCGCGCGATGCGCTGCATGTCGTCGCCAGAGAGACCCTCGCCTTCGAGCACCACCGCGACCGGGTTGCCGAGGAACGGCCGGCCGGTGAAGACGTCGATCTGCTGGAAGCGGCGCATGGCTCGTCTACTTCAGGATACCCAGCAGATTATGGTGCGAATCGGTAAACGTGGCGAGGCCGGGGCGATCCTCGATCTCCTCCGAGACCTCGTCGATGCGCGGCCACGCGAGCAGCTTGCGGTTGCGGGTGACGATCACCTGGTCGGTCGCCGTGTACCAGTAATCGGGTCCCTCGGTCGCATCCGGACTGTCGGGAATGTTGACCGCTTCCATGCCGAACTCGGCTGCCAGGCGCTTCACCACCGGCAGCAGGTCGACGTAGCGGTTGGTCGCCTGGAACATGATCACGCCATCGGGCTTGAGATGCTTCACGTAGAGCGCCATGGCCTCGCGCGTGATGAGGTGCATCGGGATCGAGTCGCCGGAGAAGGCATCGACGCCGAGGAGATCGTAGCCGCGCGGCGGCTCGCGCTCGAGCGACAGGCGCCCGTCGCCCAGGACCACCTCCGTGTGCGCCGCGCTGTCCGCGAGGAACGTGAATTCGCGCTTCGCCACGTCGACCACGCGCGGGCTGATCTCGTAGAACACGAGCCGATCACCCGGCTTCATCCACGCGGCGAGCACGCCGGCACCAAGGCCGATGACGCCGACTGCGAGCTTGCGGCGCGGCTGCATCTCGCGCAGCGAGGTGAACACCCGCCCATAGCCCGAGCTCGGCCCGAAGTAGTCCGACGGCGTATTGCGGAACGAAGCGCCGAGCAGCTGCCCGCCATGCATGATGCCGCCGTGGTACATCGCGCGGTAAGGCACCGGATCGGGATGATCGGCGGTGCGTACCACGCCGTAGAAGTCGCGCTCCATGACGCGCATGCCGCTCGAATAGTGATACGCGCCGCGCACCACGAAGAAGGTCGTCACCGAGACCACCGCCACGGCGCCCCATAACGCGACGTGCCTCAGGCGCACGGCGAGCACGGCCGCGAGCGCAACCAGCGCGATGCCGAGCTCGAAGTAACCCGGCAGCGTGAGCGGCGCGACGATTGCGACGAGCACCGCGCCCGCTGCGCCGCCGAGCGAGATCATCAGGTAATAGCGCGTGAGGTGCGAAGGATCCGGCTTCGCGCGCGCGAGCTCGCCGTGGCAGAACATGCAGCCGAAGAAGAGCCCGACCAGGTAGAGCGGCGCCGCCACGTGCAGCTGCAGCGACGGCACGTAATACCCCATCAGCGGCACGAGCAGCACCAGCGCACTGGCGAAGAGTGGCCGCACATACCAGCGCGGGTGATCGAAGGCGAGGATGAGCGTGACGAGGTAGATCGCGAGCGGCAGCACCCAGAGGAAGGGCACGCTCGAGATGTTCTGCGTGATGTGGTTGGTGACGGCGAGCAGCATCACCGAGCCCATCGCCGAGAGCGCGAGCCAGACGAGCTGGCGCGAGAGCGCTACCGGCTCGACGCGCGCGGGCTCGCGCGCTGCGCCGTTCACGCCGTTCGCCGAGAGGAGCGCAACGCCGCCACAGAGCACCGCGAACGCTGCGTAGACGAGCGACCAGCCCCAGCCGAGCTGCTGCAGGTCGAACGCCGGCTCGAAGAACAGCGGAAAGCCGAGCAGCGCGACGAGCGATGCGAAATTGGAGAGCGCGAACAGGCGATACGGCACCGCGCTCTCGAAGCGGCGCCAGTACCACGCCTGCAGGAGCGGCGTAGTGGTCGAGAGCAGGAAGTACGGCAGGCCGATGGTGGCGCCGAGCAGCAGCAGGATGCGCACGATCGGTTCGTCATTGCCGTGCGGCTTCCAGCCGCTCGCTGCGATGATCGGCAGCGTGGCGAGCGAGACGGCGAGCAGCGCAACGTGCACATAGGCCTGGCGCCGCGAGCCGAGGCGCGCCGTCCAGTCCGCGTAGGCGTAGCCGGCGAGCAGCACGCTCTGGAAAAAGACGAGGCACGTGGTCCACACGCCGGCCGAGCCGCCGAACCACGGCAGGATCTGCTTGGCGATGATCGGCTGCACCAGGAACAACAGGAACGACGAAAGAAAAATCGTCGCCGCGTACGGCAGCGTCGCGACGAGCGGAAGCCGGATTACTTCAGTACGGATTTGAGCGTCCTGCCCATCTCGGCCGGATTGCGGGTGGTCTTGATGCCGCACTCCTCCATCACGGCCAGTTTCTCCTGGGCAGTGCCCTTGCCCCCCGAGATGATCGCGCCCGCGTGGCCCATGCGCTTGCCCGCCGGCGCCGTGACGCCGGCGATGAAGCCGACGACGGGCTTCCTCATGTTTTCCTTCACCCAGCGCGCCGCCGTTTCCTCGTCGTTGCCGCCGATCTCGCCCACCATGATCACCGCCTCGGTCCTCGGGTCGTCGTTGAACATCTTGAGAACGTCGATGTGCTTCAACCCGTTGACTGGATCGCCGCCGATACCCACGCAGGTCGACTGGCCGAGGCCGAGTTCGCTGAGCTGGCCCACCGCCTCATAGGTGAGCGTTCCGGATCGGGAGACGACGCCCACCGGGCCTTTCTTGTGGATGTGACCCGGCATGATGCCGATCTTCAACTCATCGGGCGTGATCACGCCCGGACAGTTCGGCCCGACAAGGAGGGTCTTCTTGCCCTTCATGCCGCTTTGCATCCCATATCGCGTGCGAATCATGTCGCGCACCGGGATGCCTTCGGTGATGCAGATGACGAGATCGAGCCCTGCATCCACCGCCTCGTCGATCGCCGCGGCGGCGAACGGCGGCGGCACGTAGATCACCGACACCGTCGCGCCGCTCGCCTTCTTCGCATCGGCCACCGTGCCGTAGATCGGAATGCCTTCGAAATCCTCGCCCGCCTTTTTCGGGTTTACGCCGGCGACGAAGCACGCGCGCCCATTCGCATACGCGCGGCTCGTCTGCGTGTGGAACTGCCCGGTCTTGCCGGTAATGCCCTGCGTCATCACCCGCGTGTTCCTGTCGATCAGGATGCTCATCGCTTGCCTTTGACTGCGGCGACTGCTTTCTCCGCCGCCTCGGCCATGTTGTCCGCAGAAATGATCGGCAGCCCCGAGTCGCGCAGGATCTTCTTGCCCAGATCTTCGTTGGTGCCTTTCATGCGCACGACCAGCGGCAAGGAGAGCTTCACTTCGCGCGCCGCACTGACCACGCCGTTGGCGATGGTGTCGCACTTCATGATGCCGCCGAAGATGTTGACGAGGATCGCCTTCACCTTGCGGTTGGACAGCATGATCTTGAACGCCGCGGTCACTTTCTCCGCGGTGGCGCCGCCGCCCACGTCGAGGAAGTTCGCCGGCTGGCCGCCGTAGAGCTTGATGGTGTCCATGGTCGCCATGGCAAGCCCGGCGCCGTTCACCATGCAGGCGATTTCGCCGTCGAGCGAGATGTAATTGAGGTCGTACTTCGACGCCTCGATCTCGAGCGGATCCTCCTCGTCGAGGTCGCGCATCGCCTGGATGTCGGGATGGCGGAAGAGCGCGTTGTCGTCGAAGTTGAGCTTGGCGTCGAGCGCCACAACGCGGTTGTCGCCGGTCAGGATGAGCGGATTGATCTCCGCCAGCGATGCGTCGGTGGCGTCGAAGCACCTGTACAGGCCCTTGAACACCGTGCGTCCCTGGGCGAGCGCGCTTTGCGGGATGCCGATGCCGAGCGCGATCTCGTCCGCATCGGCATCGCTCAGTCCCTGTACCGGGTCGATGTAGATGCGACGGATCTTCTCCGGCGTCTTGGCGGCGACTTCCTCGATGTCCATGCCGCCTTCGGAAGAAGCCATCAGCACGACTTTCTGCGTGCCGCGATCGACCACCATGC
>DASSLQ010000098.1:0-14066 GCA_035689325.1 Burkholderiales bacterium
GGAAAGCGTGGAGGAGGTCGTGCGCCTGGTGCAAAGCGCGGGCGTGCGCCGTTTCCGGGTGGTGAAGGTCCGGCGAAAAAGGCCCGACCCGCGCCTCTACGCGGGCACCGGCAAGGTGGACGAGATCGCCGCCGCGGCGTCCGAGCTGAACGCCATGTACGTGGTGTTCAACCACGCGCTCACGCCCGCGCAGGAGCGCAACGTCGAGAAAGTGATCGCGCGGCGCGTGATGGACCGCACCGAGCTGATCCTCGAGATCTTCGCGCAGCGCGCGCAGACCGCCGAGGGCAAGCTGCAGGTCGAGCTCGCGCAGCTCCAGCACCTGTCGACGCGCCTGGTGCGCGGCTGGACGCACCTCGAGCGCCAGCGCGGCGGCCTCGGCAAGGTGGGCGGGCCCGGCGAGACGCAGCTCGAGCTTGACCGCCGCTACATCGCGACGCGCGTCAAGACGCTGAAGGGCAAGCTGCAGCAATTGCAGAAGCAGCGCATCGTGCAGCGGCGCAGCCGCGTGCGCCGCGACGTTCTCTCCGTGTCCATCGTCGGCTACACCAACGCCGGCAAGTCGACGCTCTTCAACGCCCTCGCCGGTGCGCGCGCCTACGAGGCGGACCAGCTTTTCGCCACGCTCGATACGACGACGCGCCGCATCTGGTTGCCGCCGGCGAACCCGGTCGTGGTTTCGGATACGGTGGGCTTCATCCGCGATCTGCCGCACGCGCTGGTCGCCGCGTTCCGCGCGACGCTGGAGGAGACGGTGCGCGCCGATCTGCTCCTGCATGTCGTGGATGCGAGCTCGCCGGTGCGCGAGGCGCAGGCGGCCGAAGTCGACAAGGTGCTCGCCGAAATCGGCGCCGATGGAGCGCCGCGCATCACGGTATGGAACAAGATCGACGCGGTTGGGCTGGAGCCCGGGGTCGAGCGCGACCAGTATGGTAGGATTTCCCGCGTCTACGTGAGCGCGCGCTCAGGCAGCGGTCTGGAGGAGCTGCGCGCCGCCATCGCCGAGTACGGCGCGGCACGCGCGACCGAACGCAAGCCTTCCAAAGAATCCATAAGCTTCTAGCACAATGTCATTGAACGACCCGAATTGGGGACGCGGCGGTTCCCGCGGGCCACAGGGGCCCGGCGGCGGCAACCAGGGGCCGCCCGACCTCGACGAGCTGTGGCGCAACTTCAACCGCCGGCTCTCGGAGATCTTCCGCCGGCGCGGACGCGGCTCAGGCGACGAGCCGCCGCGGCCGCCGAGCGTACGCGGGCTTGGCGGCGGCGCCGGGGCGCTCATCGCGCTGGTGATCGCGGTGTGGCTCGCGAGCGGCTTCTACATCGTGGTCGAAGGCCAGCGCGGCGTGGTGCTCACCTTCGGCAGATTCTCCAAGGAGACGACCTCCGGCCTCAACTGGCGCATGCCTTGGCCGATCCAGTCGCACGAGATCGTGAATCTCTCGCAAGTGCGCACGCTCGAGGTGGGCTATCGCAACAACGTGCGCACCAAGGTCCTGAAAGAGTCGCTGATGCTCACGGACGACGAGAACATCGTCGACCTGCAGTTCGCGGTGCAGTACGTGGTGAAGGACGCGCAGGCCTACACCTTCAACGTGCGTCGCCCCGACGAGTCGGCGATGCAGATCGCCGAGACCGCGATGCGCGAGGTCATCGGCAAGAACCGCATGGACGCGATCCTCTACGAGACGCAGGTAGACATCGCCAACAAGTCGCGCGACCTGATGCAGGCGATCCACGATCGCTACAACACCGGCATCCAGGTGAGTGCGGTGACCCTGCAGAACGCGCAACCGCCCGAGCAGGTGCAGGCGGCGTTCGACGACGCGGTCAAGGCGGGACAGGACCGAGAGCGGCAGAAGAACGAAGGCCAGGCGTACGCCAACGATGTCATCCCGCGCGCGCGCGGCGCGGCCTCGCGCCTGCAGCAGGAAGCCGAAGGCTACAAGCAGCGCGTGATCGCGAACGCGGAAGGCGAGGCGTCGCGCTTCCGCCAGGTGCTCGCGGAGTACGCCAAGGCGCCGCAGGTGACGCGCGAGCGGATGTACATCGACACGATGCGCGAGATCCTCTCCTCCAACAACAAGGTGATGATGGACTACCGCGGCTCGGGCAACCTGCTGATGCTGCCGCTCGACAAGCTCTTGCAGCAAGCGGGCGGCGCGACGCCGCCCGACGCGCAGGCGTCGCAGCGGCCGACCGAGCCGTCCGCTGGCGACGCGAGCCCGCGCTCGCGCGAGAGCCTGCGCAATCGCGAGCGGGTCGACCGATGAGAGCGCTGGGTCCAATACTCGCCGTGCTGGTGCTAGTGGCGCTGCTCATCTCAGGCGCGCTCTATACCGTCGATCAGCGCCAGAACGCGATCGTGTTCCAGCTCGGCGAGATCAAGGAAGTGGTGAGCAAGCCGGGACTGCACGTCAAGTGGCCGCTCTTGCAGAACGTGCGCATCTTCGACATGCGCATCCTCACCTACGACGATGCCGAGCCGCTGCGTTTTCTCACCCAGGGCAACCGGCCGGTGCTGGTCGACTCGTTCGTCAAGTGGCACATCATCGACGTGCGCCAGTACTACGTGAGCGTGCAGGGCGACGAGTTCCGCGCGCAGACCCGCATCCGCCAGACCGTGTCGGGCACGCTGCGCGACGAGTTCGGCGTGCGTGGCGTGCACGAGGTGGTGTCGGGGGAGCGCGAGCAGATCATGTCGCGGGTACGCGAGAAGGTCGACCAGGACCTGAAGCGCATCGGCGTGGGCGTGGTCGATGTGCGCTTGAAGCGCGTCGACCTACCGCAGGAAGTGAGCGAATCGGTCTACCGCCGCATGGAGGCGGAGAGGAAGCGCATCGCCAACGAGTTGCGCTCGACCGGCGCCGCCGAGGGCGAGAAGATCCGGGCGGACGCCGACCGGCAGCGCGAGGTGATCCTCGCCGAGGCCTACCGCGACGCGCAGCGCGTGCGGGGCGACGGCGATGCCAAGTCCGCCGCGATCTATGCCGCGGCGTTCTCGCAGAACCCGGAGTTCTTCGCCTTCTATCGCAGCATGGAGGCCTACCGCTTGACCTTCCGCGGCCGCAACGACCTCATGCTGCTCGAGACCAACTCGGACTTCCTGCGCTACTTCCGGGACTCGCTCGGCCGCCAGGCAACACAACCGCGAGGACAACAGCCGCAAAGCCCCGGCAAGTGAGCCATGGGCACGACGTTCCTCATGGCGTTCGCCCTGATGCTGGTGCTCGAAGGAGTGCTGCCGTTCGTCGCGCCGACGCTATGGCGTGACACCTTCCGGCGCATCACGCAGATGACCGACGGGCAGATTCGCTTCGTCGGCCTTTCCTCGATCATCGTCGGGCTGCTGCTCCTCGTCTGGGCGCGCAGCTAGACGATGCGGTGGCTACTGCCGGAGTACGTCGAGGACATCCTGCCCGCGGAGGCGATGCGCATGGAGCGGCTGCGCCGGCGCATGCTGGATCTTTTTTTCCGCCGGGGCTACGAGCTCGTCATGCCGCCGCTGCTCGAGTACATGGACTCGCTCCTCACCGGCACGGGTCACGATCTGGAGCTGCGCACCTTCAAGGTGGTCGACCAGTTTTCCGGACGCATGATGGGCGTGCGCGCCGATATCACGCCGCAGGTGGCGCGCATCGACGCGCACCTCTTGAATCGCAAAGGCGTCACGCGCCTTTGCTACTGCGGCAGCGTGCTCCACACGCGTCCCGCCGCGCCGGGCGCAACGCGCGAGCCGATCCAGCTCGGCGCGGAGATTTACGGCGCCGCCGGCGTCGAGGCGGACCTCGAGATCCAGCGCCTGCTCTGCGCCGCGCTGCGCCTCGCGCAGCTCAAGGGCCTGCGCCTCGACATCGGCCACGTGGCGGTGTTCCGCTCGCTCGCGCAGGGCGCCAAGGTCGATGCGGAGCTCGAAGTGCAGCTCTTCGCGGCGCTGCAGAAGAAGGACCTGCCCGAGCTGCGCAGCCTCTCGCGCAGGCTCGACGCACGCACGCGCGCGGCGCTCGAGCTCCTGCCCGAGCTCTACGGCGGCGCCGAAGTGCTCGACGCGGCGCAAAAGCGCCTGCCGAAGCTGCCGGCGCTGAGCGAGGCGCTGAAGACGCTGCGCGCGCTCGCGAAGTCCTGTCCGGTGCCGGTCAGCTTCGACCTCGCGGAGCTGCGCGGCTACCACTATCACTCGGGCGTCGTATTCGACGCCTATTGCACGGGCGTTACCGGCCCCGTCGCCCGAGGCGGGCGCTACGACGAAGTGGGTAAAGCGTTTGGCCGCGCGCGGCCGGCGAGCGGTTTCTCAATTGATCTGCGCAGCGTCGCCGGCGTGGTGAAATAGGCGTATGAGCGCACGCAACGTCGTCGTCATCGGCACCCAGTGGGGCGACGAGGGCAAGGGCAAGATCGTCGACTGGCTCACCGACCGCGCGCAGGGCGTGGTGCGCTTCCAGGGCGGGCACAACGCGGGACACACGCTGGTGGTCGGCGGGAAGAAGACGGTCCTGCACCTCATCCCGTCGGGGATCATGCGCGCGAGCGTCGATTGCTTCATCGGCAACGGCGTGGTGGTGTCGCCGCAGGCGCTGGTCGCGGAGATGGATGAGCTCGAGGCGGGCGGCGTGCGCGGCGTGGTGGCGCGCCTTTCGGTCTCGGAGGCCTGTCCGTTGATCCTGCCTTATCACGCGGCGCTCGATGCGGCGCGCGAGTCGGCGAAGGGCGAACGCAAGATTGGCACCACGGGACGCGGCATCGGCCCGGCCTACGAGGACAAAGTGGCGCGCCGCGCGATCCGGCTGCAGGACCTGTTCGACGCGCAGCGCTTCGCGGAGAAGCTGCGCGACCTGCTCGATTTCCACAATTTCGTGCTGGAGCGCTACTACCAGCAGCCGCGCGTCGACTACCAGAAGACACTCGACGAGACGCTGGCGCTCGCGCCGCGCCTTGCGCCGCTGATCGCCGACGTGCCGCGCGCGCTGTACCACGCGAACCGCGCCGGCAAGAACCTGCTCTTCGAAGGCGCGCAGGGCTCGTTGCTCGACATCGACCATGGCACGTACCCGTTCGTAACTTCGTCCAACTGTCTTGCCGGCGCCGCATCCGCCGGCGCCGGGCTCGGCCCGATGCACCTGCATTACGTGCTGGGAATCACCAAGGCGTACACGACGCGCGTCGGCGGCGGACCGTTCCCGACCGAGCTTTCCGACGACATGGGCGAGCGGTTGCGCCAGCGCGGCCAGGAGTTCGGCGCGACCACCGGCCGGCCGCGCCGCACCGGCTGGTTCGACGCCGCCGCGCTCAAGCGCTCCATCCAGCTGAACGGCTGCTCCGGCCTTTGCATCACCAAGCTCGACGTGCTCGACGGCGTCGAGGGGGTGAAGATCTGCGTCGGCTACGAGCTCGAGGGCGAGTTCTCCGAGATTCTGCCGGTCGGCGCCGAAGAGCTCGAGCGCTGCCAGCCGGTGTACGAGGAGCTGCCGGGCTGGATGGAAAGCACGGTCGGCATCAAGGCCTACGAGCGCCTGCCGCAGGCGGCCCAGGCCTACCTGCAGCGCATCGAGCGCCTTGCCGGCGTGCCGATCGACCTGATCTCCACGGGCGCCGAGCGCGCGGAGACCATCGTGCGGCGCCACCCGTTCGATCCGGCGTAGGCGTTTTGCGCTAGACTGCACGGTCTAGTCTAGTCGCTGCCAGGGGTGGAGAGTGCCCGTAGAGAACCGCGCTCGCGTGCTGCGAGCGGCCGCCGAGTCGTTCATGCGCCGCGGCTACCAGGCGAGCGTCGAGGAGATCGCGCGCCGCGCCGGGGTCGCCAAGCAGACCGTGTATCACCACTTCCCGAGCAAGGACACGCTCTTCAAGGAGGTGGCGCACGAGCTCACCAAGCATGTGCTGGTGCAGCTCGAGGGGGACGCCGAGCTGCGCGCGGCGCTGGTGCGCTTCGCGCTCGCCTACCGCTCGCGCGTGCTGGGCGCGCAGGGCATCGCCACGTTCCGCACGCTGCTGCCCGAGATTGCGCGCTTTCGCGCGCTGGCGCGCACCATGTACGCGGCCGGCGCCGGCGAGATGGTGCGTCAGCTCGCGGCTTACCTCGAGCGCGCGATGCAGGCGGGCGAGCTGCGGCGCGACGATCCGCAGTTCGCCGCCGAACTGCTGCTCGGCATGCTCGCCGGTCACGACCGCATCAAGCGCCTTTTCGGCGTCGAGCGCACAAACGGGACAAATTCGGGCGCCGATGATGCGCGCAGCCGCCAGATCATCGATTGCTTCCTGCGGGCGTACCAGCCATGACACGCCTCTTCGTTGCCATCGTTTGCGCGGCGCTCGTCGCTTGCAGCGAGGGCGACGCCCGGCAGAAGAAGGACGACACGGCGAAGGCCAGCCCGCCGGCGCTGCCGGTCAGCATCATCGCGGTCGCGCCGCGCGAGGTGCCGGTCGCCTTCGAGGCGGTCGGCCGCACCGAAGGCTCGCGCGAAGTCCAGGTGCGCGCGCGGGTGTCGGGCATCGTGGAGAAGCAGCTCTACACCGAAGGCGACCGCGTGCGGGCCGGCGCGGTGCTCTTCCAGATCGAGCGCGCGCCCTTCGAGATCGACCTCGAGCAGCAGCGCGCCGCGCTCGCGCAGGAGAAGGCGCGCTACGAGCTCGCGAAGCAGGACGCCGCGCGGCTGAAGGGGCTGGCCGACCGCCGCGCCATCAGCCAGCGCGAGGCCGACCAGGCCTCCTCCGCGCTCGAGCAGGGCGCGGCCGCCGTACAGCTCGCCCAGGCGCGCGTGCGCCAGTCGGAGCTGAACCTTTCCTACACCAGGGTGGAGGCCCCGATCGGCGGCGTCACGGGGCGCGCGCTGCAGTCGATCGGCAGCCTGGTCGCGCCCAATGGCGATAGCGCGCTCCTGACGACGCTGACGCGCACCGACCCGATCTGGGTGCGCTTTGCGCTCTCGGAGGCCGAATTCGCCCGGCTGCGCGCGCGCGAGACCGGCGCGCCCGAGGTGAAGATGGAGTTGGCCGACGGAGGCGCGTATCCCGAGGGCGGCAAGCTCAACTTCGCGAGCTCGACGGTCGATGCGAGCCTCGGCACGGTACAGATGCGCGCCGAGTTTCCGAATGCCAAGCTCAAAGTTCTTCCCGGCCAGTACGTGCGCGTGCAGGTGATCGCCGGCACGCAGCAGGCGATCGTGGTACCGCAGAGCGCGGTGCAACAGAACGAGAGCGGCCGCTTCGTCTGGCTGGTGAATGAGGAAGGCAAGGCCGTCACGCGCAACATCCGCGCCGGCAGCTGGGTTGGCAAGGATTGGGTGGTGCTCGAGGGCCTGAAGGCCGGCGACAAGGTGATCACCGACAACCTCGTGCGGCTGCGCCCCGGCTCGCCGGTGGCGCCGAAGCCGGCGGCCTAGATGTCGCGCTTCTTCATCCACCGTCCGGTCTTCGCCGGCGTGATCGCGATTGTCATCGTGCTCGCCGGCCTGGTGGCGGCAAAGCTGCTGGCGGTAGCGCAATATCCCGAGATCGCGCCGCCGACGGTGCTCATCACGACGAGCTACCCGGGCGCGAGTGCCGAGACCCTGACCAAGACGGTCGCCTCGCCGATCGAGGAGCAGCTCTCCGGCGTCGAGAAGCTCTCCTACTTCAGCTCGACCGCCTCGTCGACCGGCGCGCTCAGCATTACCGTCACGTTCGAGCCCGGCGCGAACGTCGACCAGGCAGTCTTCAACGTCAACAACCGCGTCAACATCGCGCTGCCGCGCCTGCCCGACGAAGTGCGCCGCAACGGCATCATCGTGCAGAAGCGCTCGTTCGACATCCTGAACGTGGTGATCCTTTCCTCGCCGAACGGCTCGCGCGACGCGCTCTTCCTCTCGAACTACGCGTCGATCAATCTCGTCGACGAGCTCAAGCGCCTGCCGGGACTCGCCGACGTCACGGTGTTCGGCGCGCGCGACTATTCGATGCGCATCTGGCTCAACACCGAGAATATGGCGCGGCTCGGCGTCACGCCCTCCGACGTGGCCGCGGCGCTGCGCGCACAGAACGCGCAGTACGCGGCGGGCAAGATCGGCACCGAGCCGGCGCCGCCCGGCCAGGCGATCGTCTATACCGTGACGGCCACCGGACGCCTGATCGATCCCGAGCAGTTCGGCGACATCGTGGTGCGCGCCTCCGGTCCCGGCGGCGTGCTGAGGATCCGGGACATCGCCCGCGTCGAGCTCGGCGCGCTCAACTACGACACCTACAACACGATCGACGGCCGGCCAGCGATCGGTATGGCGACCTTCCTGCAGCCGGGCGCGAACGCCCTCGAAGTCGCGCAGCTCGTACGAAACCGCATGGCCGAGCTGAAAGCCGGCTTTCCGGAGGGCGTGGGCTACGCGATTCCCTTCGACACCACGCGCTTCGTCGATGCCTCCATCAAGGAGGTGATCAAGACCATCTTCGAAGCGGCGGTGCTGGTGCTGGCGGTGGTGTTCCTCTTCCTGCAGACGTGGCGAGCGACCATCATTCCGATGATCGCGGTGCCGGTGTCGCTGATCGGCGCCTTTGCCGGGCTGTGGGTGGTTGGATTCACCATCAACACGCTCACGCTCTTCGCGCTCGTGCTCGCCATCGGCATCGTGGTCGACGATGCCATCGTCGTGCTGGAAAACGTCGAGCGGCTGATGCGCGAGGACAAGATGCCGCCGTTCGAGGCCGCGATCGAGGCGATGCGCGAGGTCTCCGGCGCCGTGGTCGCCATCGTGCTCGTGCTGTGCGCGGTGTTCGTTCCGGTGGCGTTCCTCGGCGGTATTGCCGGCCAGCTCTATCGTCAGTTCGCGGTCACCCTGACCTTCGCGGTCGTCATCTCCGGCTTCATGGCGCTGACGCTCACGCCGGCGCTCTGCGCGATCATGATGAAGGCGGGCGCGCATCATTCACGCATCTTCGACCCGTTCAACCGGGGATTCGCCTGGCTCACGCGGCGCTTCCTGTGGTTCGTCAACCTGGCGATCAGGCACCGCATGGCCTCGCTCATCGCCACCCTGGCGGTGCTGGCGCTGACGGTGGGCCTGTTCCTGCGCATCCCGGGCAGCTTCGTGCCGCCCGAGGACCAGGGCTACATCTTCGGCACCCTGCAGCTGCCCGACGGCGCGACGCTCGAGCGCACGCGCAAGATGGCAGACGACATGGTGAAGATCATCAGCGCCAATCCCGGTGTGCAGAACACCATCGGCATCATCGGCTTCGACCTGATTGGCGGCGGCAACAAGACCAACACGGCCACCATGTTCGTGCCGCTCAAGGATTGGGACGAGCGCGGCAAGAACACCGGCCAAGTGATCGCGCGCGATATCGTGCAGAAAGGCAGCAGCCTGCGTGACGGCTTGGCGCTCGCCTTCAACCCGGCAGCGATCCGCGGCATCGGTACGGCGGGCGGCTTCGAGGTGTACGTGCAGGCGCGCAGCAATCCCGATCCCGCGCGGCTCTTCCAGGTGACGCAGGACTTCATGGCGGCGCTCGCAAGACATCCGCAGCTCGCCGGCATCAACTCCTTCTATCGCCCGACAGTGCCGCAGCTCAAGGTCGAGGTCGACCGCGAGAAGGCGATCTCGCTCGGCGTGCCGGTGCAGGACGTGTTCGATGCGCTGCAGAGCACCATGGCGGCGCTCTACGTGAACGACTTCAACAAGTTCGGCCGCACGTTCCGCGTCCAGGTGCAGGCGGACGCGCAGTTCCGCGCGCAGCCGGAAGATCTCGGCGCGGTGTACGTGCGCTCCACCACGACGCGCGAAATGATCCCGCTCAAGGCGCTCATCAAGACCTCGAGCCTGATCGGCCCCGAGCAGCTCGAGCGCTTCAACGGCTTCCTCGCCGCCAAGGTGCTCGGCGGCGGCCGTGCGGGCGTTTCTTCCGGCGAAGCGATCGCGGCGGTGGAGCAGGTGGCCGTGGCGACGCTGCCCGAGGGCTACACCATCTCCTGGACCGGCCAGGCCTTCCAGGAGAAGCGAACCGGCCGGCAGTCGGCCATCGCCTTCGGTCTCGCGCTCGTCATGGTGTTCCTGATCCTGGCGGCGCTCTACGAACGCTGGCTTCTGCCGCTCGCCGTGGTGTTCGCCGTGCCGTTTGCGGTATGGGGCGCGCTCGCCTGCGTCGCGCTGCGCGGCCTCGAGAATGACATCTATTTCCAGATCGGCCTCGTCGTGCTGATCGGCCTTGCGGGCAAGAACGCCATCCTGATCGTGGAGTTCGCGCAGCAGGGCTTCCTCGAGGGCAAGAACCCGATCGAGGCCGCGGTAGAGGCGGCGCGGCTGCGCTTCCGGCCGATCATCATGACCTCGCTCGCCTTCGTGCTCGGCGTGCTGCCGCTCATGTTCTCCTCCGGCGCAGGCGCGGGTGCGCGCCGCTCGATGGGCACGGGCGTGGTGGGCGGCATGCTCGCCGCCACCTTCATCGCCACCGTTTTCATCCCGCTCTTCTTCACCGTCGTCGCGCGCCGCGCAAAGCAGCGCGCCGCCAGAGCGTCGAACGAGCTGGTCGCGAAGTGAGGCGAGTCGCGCTGCTCGCCGTCGCGGCGCTCGTCGCCTGCACCGTCGGCCCGGATTACAAGCGCCCGGAGATGCCGCTGCCCGCCCAGTACCCGGAGCCTTCGGGCGGCGAAGCGGCGGCCATCGCCGCGAACTGGTGGGCGCTCTACCAGGACGCGACGCTCGACGAGCTGATCGCCGCAGGCCAGCAGAGCAATTCGGATCTGCGCCTCGCCGTGGCGCGCGTGCAGGAAGCCGAAGGCGCTCTGCGCGAGGCGCGCGCCGCGATCTTTCCCGAGATTACCGGTTCGGCGAGCTATGCCCGCCAGGGTGTGAGCACGCTCTCCCAGCCCCCCGTTGCGCCCGGCGTCGCGACGGTGCGCCCCAGCTACCAGGCGCTGATCTCGACCAACTACGAGGTGGATTTCTGGGGCCGCATTGCGCGCACCACCGAGGCCGCGCGCGCCGGCCTGCTCGCGAGCGAGTTCTCCCGCGACGTCGTCGACATCACGCTTGCCGGCGCCATTGCGCAGGCTTATTTCGCGTTGCGCTCGCTCGACGCGCAGATCGCGGTGCTCGACAACTCGATCCGCACGCGCCGCGACTCGTTCGAGATCGCGAAAGCACGCCTTGACGCCGGTCTTGCGCCCGAGCTCGACGTCTTCCAGGCGCAGTCGGCGCTCGCCGACGCGCAAGTGCAGCGCCGCGATACGGCGCGCAGCCGCTCGCTGGTCGAGCACCAGCTCGCTCAGCTCACCGGGCGGCTGCAGCTCAAGCTTCCGGCCGACAAGCTCGCGGGCGACGTCTTCTCCCTGCCGCTCGTGCCGCTGCCGCCGGCGGGACTGCCCTCGTCGCTGATCGACCGGCGCCCCGACATCCGGCAGGCCGAGGAAGGGCTGGTCGCCGCCAATGCGCAGATCGGCGTCGCGCGCGCGGCGCTCTTTCCCACGATTTCGCTTACCGCGTCGGCAGGAGTGCAAAGCGCGCAGTTCGCTGACCTCGTCGCCGGACCGGGCGCGAAGATCTGGAGCCTCGGCGTCGGGCTCGCAGGGCCGCTGATCGACGAAGGCCGGCGCGAGGCGCGCGTCGACCAGGCGCGCGCGCGGCGCGAGCAGGCGCTTGCCGGCTATCAGAAGGCGATCGAGACCGGGTTCCGAGAGGTCGCGGACGCGCTGGTCAACGTACAACAGACCGGCGACAGCGAGGCGGAGCTGAAGGCGCGGCTGGATGCGGCGCGCAATGCGCTCGACCTCTCCACGCTGCGCTACCAGAGCGGCTATTCGCCGTACTTGGAGGTGCTCGACGCGCAGCGCACGGCCAACGATGCCGAGCTCGCCTTCGTGCGAAACCGCCAGTCGCGCCTCGCGTTCAGCGTCGATCTGATCAAGGCGCTGGGCGGCGGCTGGGCGCCGCGTTAGCAGCCCAGCTAGAAACTGATGCCGGTCATCCTGCTGCCGATCGCCTGCACCGGGCCGAGCGGGTTCTGGTTTTCCTCGGTCTGCTGGATGGCGGGCTGCCCGCCGGTGAGCTTGTAGACGACGACGTCATCCTTCAGCAGGATGAGGCCGCTGAAGCGCCAGCCCGCGGTGTACGTCTCGCGCTGGAAGCCGAGCACATCGAGCACCACGTTGCCCATGCGCTGCTTGTTTACATTACTCTGGTTGATCTCGAAGCCGCGACAGCCGACTTTCGCCATGACGCACTCGCGCACGCCGTTGTCGAGGTCGTTGACGGAGAACGACTGGTTCAGCATGAACTTGCGCATCACGTCGGCGTAGTTGAGGATCGCGATGTTGGCGTTCCTCGCCGGATCGAGGCTCATCTGCCGCAGGTCCGCGATGGTGGTCTGCCCGGGAATGATCTTGTCAAAGGCGTCTTGCGCGTCCTGGTAAGTCTGCCAGGGACTCGCGGTCACTTCCTTGGACTTGGGCAGGAGCGAGGAGCAGCCCGCAGCCAGCACGAGCAGCGCGACGGCGATACACCGGGTCATGAGCGAGCGTTGTATCACTGCGCCCTCGCCTGGCTGCGCGGGCGCCGATAGTCCGGACGGGGCGCGCGGCGCCGCTGTAGTCGGTCCGCGACAGCGCTTTCCGGTGGCGCGCGACAGCGGATCGAGGGGCTTGGGCTCACAATGCGCGCAAGAACACCATGGGCTATCCGGACATCGAGCGCGCGCGTGCAAACCAGGCGGCCCTGCAGCGGATCATCGACCGCTACGCCGGGCCGCGGCCCGATGTACGCGCGCTGCGCCGCGTGGTCGATCTCTGCCGCGAGCTCGCCGAGGCCGTAGACGACGACTATTTCCGCGAGAAGATCCACCTCGCTTCCGAGTACGCGGCGGAGCTGCTCTCGCAAGGAGAGCCCCGAGCGCGCGGCGCGATGCCGGGCGCCGAGTTCCTGCGCCGCGAGATCCGCGGCTCGCTCGAGCTGGTCCAGAGCCGGCTCTACAGCATCGAGCGCGCGCGCCGCCACGGCGAGCAGGCCCTTGCGCGCGCCATGTCCGGCGCAGCGCACGCCGTCAAGCGGTAAGCTCTAGTTTCCAGGGTTAGACTTTCGAGGCGCCGGGATCTGGTGCCGAGGAATGTTCTCGCACGGTTCGCTACGGTGATCAGCGTGCCTTTCGGCGTGATGTAACCCGCCACCCAAGAAGTGCCTTCAGGACGCGCTACGAGGTTCATGGCGCGCTCCCGCGCGCGCCAAAGCTCCGGCACAGCGATTGCTGCACTTAGACGTTGCGTCTAACGGAGGACGATATGTTCAAGTCAGCAATGGCGATTGCGGCCGCAGCTCCGTTCGCGGGCCTAGCCGGATGCGCGACGCGGTCCGAGACAGTCAGTCGGCTACGAAGCCGGCAAGGAGTATGACAAGCAGCACCGTTGAGCCATGTGCAGCGGCCCTCGCGACTGCTGTGCGGTCGCGAGGAATTAAGAAGGCATTAGCGAGCGCCGCATTGGTTCTGTCGGCACTCGCCGCTTCCAGCTGCACGACGAGCCTGGCTGACGCGCGCGATGCCAAGGGCTTTGGTACCGCCAAGGTCTACCACCAGCCCTATGACAGGGTCTGGAACGCGGTGATGAAATCGGTGAAGGCCACGCGGCTTAATCTTG
Organism: Burkholderiales bacterium; assembly: GCA_035689325.1. Lineage (GTDB taxonomy): Bacteria > Pseudomonadota > Gammaproteobacteria > Burkholderiales > SG8-39 > SCGC-AG-212-J23. The sequence continues at coordinate 13,589 of DASSLQ010000098.1, forward strand.
TCCTCGACAACAGGGAGAAGGGCATCATCCTCGGCCAGGGCAAGGTCGGACCGTTTACGCACGGCGAGAACGTGGCCATCTTCGTCGACGATGTCGGCGGCGGCAAACAAACGAGAGTCGAGGTGGTGAATAAGCGCGCGTCCGCGGTCAACATCACGGCGCGCGACTGGGAAGGCAGAATCTTCGACGATCTCGATAAGCGGCTGGACTAGGGAGGAAAGGCCGCGGATCGCCTCATTCGCGGGACTTCCGACCGCTACATGGCGCCCGTTCTATGATCGAACACGTGCCCTAGCGCGTCAGTCGAATGGCCGTACTAGACTAGGAGCGTTTATAGATATTGGAGTGGTGCCGAGGAAGGGACTCGAACCCCCACAGTGTTGCCACCGCTAGGACCTGAACCTAGTGCGTCTACCAATTCCGCCACCTGGGCGCGGAGCGCGAATTTTAACCGAAGGGCTCACTCCAGACAATGAAG
>DASSLQ010000099.1:0-11614 GCA_035689325.1 Burkholderiales bacterium
GCAGCAGCAGGCGAAGGCGCAGCCGAAGAAGGAAGCACAAAAGCCGGCCGCCGCGCCCAAGGAAAAAGCGCCGGAGATCCCGCCGCCGCCGCCGCGCCTCGCGCGGTACTACCGCGAGAAAGTGGTGCCGGAGCTGACCCAGAAGTTCGGCTACAAGAGCATCATGCAGGTGCCGCGCATCAAGAAGATCACGCTCAACATGGGCGTGGGCGAGACCACCACCGACAAGAAGGTGCTGGATAACGCGCTCGCCGACATGACCAAGATCGCGGGTCAAAAGCCGGTGGTGACGAAGTCGAGGAAGTCGATCGCCAACTTCAAGATCCGCGCCAACTTCCCGGTGGGGTGCATGGTTACCCTGCGCGGCGCGCGCATGTACGAGTTCTTCGACCGCCTGGTGAACATCGCCATGCCGCGGATCCGCGACTTCCGCGGCGTCTCGAACCGCGCCTTCGACGGCCGCGGCAACTACAACCTCGGCTTCAAGGAGCAGATCATTTTTCCGGAGATCGAGTACGACAAGATCGACGCGCTCCGCGGCATGAACATCGCCATTACCACCACCGCAAAAACCGACGACGAGGCGCGCGCGCTGCTCACGGCGTTCCGCTTCCCGTTCAAGCACTGAGGCACACCGCTATGGCCAAGCTCGCAGTCAAGCTCCGCGACAAGAAGCGCCGTCAGATGGTCGAGAAGTTCAAGGCGAAGCGCGCCGCGCTGCTCGAGATCATCCACGACTCGCGCGCATCCGAGGAGGCGCGCGACGAGGCGCGCGCCAAGCTGCAGCAGCTGCCGCGCGATTCGTCGCCGGTGCGCCTGCGCAACCGCTGCGCGCTCACCGGGCGTCCGCGCGGCGTGTATCGCAAGTTCGGCCTGGGCCGCAACAAGCTGCGCGAGCTCGCGCTGCGCGGCGAAGTGCCGGGCATCATCAAGGCGAGCTGGTAGGAGAACCGTATGAGCATGCACGACCCGATCGCCGACATGCTGACGCGCATCAGGAATGCGCAGCTCGTCGGCCACGCCGAGGTCACGATGCCCGCTTCGGGCCTGAAGGGCGCGATCGCCAAGGTGCTGAAGGACGAGGGCTACATCGAGGATTTCGCCGTCCGCGACAAAGGCGGCGCGAGTGGAAAGGACGGCGGCGCCAAGAAGGAGCTCGCCATCGCGCTCAAGTACTACGCCGGCCGCCCGGTGATCGAGCGCCTGGAGCGCGTGTCGAAGCCGGGCCTGCGCGTCTACAAGGGCCGCAACGACATCCCGCGCGTGATGAACGGCCTCGGCGTCGCCATCGTCTCGACCTCGCGCGGCGTGATGACCGACCGCAAGGCGCGCGCCGACGGCCTGGGCGGCGAAGTGCTGTGCATCGTGGCGTAAGGCTCGATCATGTCGCGCATCGCTAAGTATCCGGTCGCGCTGCCCAAGGGCGTCGAAGTGACGCTCGCCGGCGACAGCATCTCGGTGAAAGGGCCGCTCGGCACCATCGCGCGCACCTCCGATCCGAACGTCGAAGTGAAGAAGGAAGGCGAGCAGGTGGTATTCAAGGCACTCGGCAACTCGAACCACGCCAACGCCATGTCCGGCACCATGCGCGCGCTCGTCGCCAACATGGTGCTCGGCGTCACCAAAGGCTTCGAAAAGCGCCTCGCGCTCGTCGGCGTCGGTTTCCGCGCGCAGGCGCAGGGCGACAAGCTCAATCTCTCGCTCGGCTTCTCGCATCCGGTCGTGCACCAGATGCCCAAGGGCGTGAAGGTGGTGACGCCGACGCAGACCGAGATCGTGATCAGCGGCATCGACAAGCAGCTCGTCGGTCAGGTCGCCGCGGAGGTGCGTGCGCACCGCTCCCCCGAGCCCTACAAGGGCAAGGGCGTGCGCTACGCGAACGAAGTCATCGTGTTGAAAGAGACGAAGAAGAAGTAATCATGAGCCTGAAAAACCAAGCGCGCCTGCGCCGCGCGCGGCAGACCCGGCACAAGATCCGCGAGGTCGACGCCGTGCGCCTCACCGTGCATCGCACGAACGCGCACATCTACGCGCAGATCACGACGGCGGCTGGCGACAAGGTGCTCGCCGCTGCCTCGAGCACCGAGAAGGACCTGCGCGGGCAGTTGAAGCACGGCGCGAATCGCAAGGCGGCGGAATTGGTCGGGCAGCGCATCGCCGCGAAGGCCAAGGAAAAGGGCATCGAACAGGTTGCGTTCGATCGTGCGGGCTATCGCTATCACGGTCGAGTAAAGGCGCTCGCCGAGGCGGCGCGCGCCGGCGGCTTGAAGTTCTAAAGGACGGCTATGGCGAAGATCCAGCCACGCATGCAACAGGAAGAGCGCAGCGACGGCTTGCGCGAAAAGATGGTTGCCGTGAACCGCGTCACCAAGGTGGTGAAAGGCGGGCGCGTGCTCGGCTTTGCGGCGCTCACCGTGGTGGGCGACGGCGACGGCGGCATCGGCATGGGCAAGGGCAAGGCACGTGAGGTGCCGGTCGCGGTGCAAAAGGCGATGGAGGAGGCGCGCCGCAAGCTCTTCAAGGTGAAGCTCAAGAACGGCACGCTGCAGCACGCCGTCGTCGGCAGGCACGGCTCGGCCAAGGTGCTGATGCAGCCCGCCATGGAAGGCACCGGCATCATCGCCGGCGGCCCGATGCGCGCGGTGTTCGAAGTCATGGGCGTCACCAATGTGCTCGCCAAGTGCTTTGGCTCCACGAACCCATACAACGTGGTGCGCGCGACGCTCGATGGCCTGAAGAACATGAGTACGCCGGCGGAGATCGCCGCGCGCCGCGGCAAGACGGTCGGGGAAATCACGCAATGAACAAGATCAAGGTGCGGCTGCTGAAGAGCACCAACACCGTCAAGCGCAGCCATCGCGCCACGGTGCGCGGCCTCGGCCTGAAGCGCATCGACCAGGTGGTCGAGCTCGTCGACACGCCGGCGGTGCGCGGCATGATCAACCGCGTTGCCTATCTCGTGCGCATCGAGGCCTAGCAATGAAACTCAATGAACTGAAGCCCGCGCCGGGCGCCAATAAACCGCGCCACCGCGTCGGCCGGGGTGTCGGCTCCGGCTGGGGCAAGACCGCCGGCCGCGGTCACAAGGGACAGAAGGCGCGCTCAGGCGGCTTCCACAAGGTCGGGTTCGAGGGCGGGCAGATGCCGCTCCATCGCCGGCTACCCAAGCGCGGCTTCAAGTCGCCCACGCGCAACGACATCGCCGAAGTGCGCACCGGCGAGCTGCAGTCGATGCAGGCGGCCGAGATCGACCTCGCGGCGCTCAAGGCTGAGCGCATCGTGCCGCGCGAGGCGCTCGCCGCGAAGGTCATCCTTTCGGGCAAGCTCGAGCGCAAGGTCTCGCTCAAGGAGATCCAGGTGAGCAAAGGCGCGCGCTCGATGATCGAAGGCGCGGGCGGCACGATCCAGCTCGCGCCCAAGCCCGAGCCCAAGCCGAAGAAGGAAAAGCCGAAGAAGGCGAAGCCCGCCCAGCCGGCTGCTGAAGAGACGCCGAAGGCCTGATGGCGACCGGTCTGCCCAACCTCGGCAAGGAGATGCGCTACGGCGACCTGAAGCGCCGGCTCCTTTTCCTGCTCGGCGCGCTGGTCGTGTTCCGCATCGGCGCGCACATCCCGGTGCCGGGCATCGATCCGAACGTGCTCGCCGGGTTCTTCCAGAACAACCAGGGCGGCATGCTCGGGATGTTCAACATGTTCTCCGGCGGTGCGCTCCGGCGCTTCACGATCTTCGCGCTGGGCATCATGCCGTACATCTCGGCCTCGATCATCATGCAGCTCATGACCGCGGTGAGCCCGCAGCTCGACGCTCTGCGCAAGGAAGGCGAGTCCGGCCGCCGCAAGATCACCCAGTACACGCGCTACGGCACGGTGTTCCTCGCGCTCTTCCAGTCGACCGGCATCTCCATCATGCTGGAGTCGCAACCGAACCTGGTGCTCGAGCCGGGACTCATGTTCCGCCTCACGACGGTCACGACGCTCGTGACCGGCACCATGTTCCTGATGTGGCTCGGCGAGCAGATTACCGAGCGCGGGCTCGGCAACGGCATCTCGATCATCATCTTCGCCGGCATTGCCGCCGGCCTGCCGAACGCGGTGGCCGGGACGCTCGAGCTCGTGCGCACGGGCGCCATGCACCCGGTGACCGCGCTTCTGATTGCCGTGGCCGTGCTGGCGGTGACCGGGGTGGTGTGCTTCGTCGAGCGCGGCCAGCGCAAGATCCTGGTCAACTACGCGAAACGCCAGGTCGGCAATCGCGTTTACGGCGGGCAGAGCTCGCACCTGCCGTTCAAGCTCAACATGTCGGGCGTGATCCCGCCGATCTTCGCCTCGTCGCTCATCCTCTTCCCGGCCACGGTGCTCGGCTGGTTCGGCTCGCACGAGGGGCTCATCTGGCTGCGCGACATCGCCGGTACGCTGGTGCCGGGGCAGCCGATCTACGTCGCGCTGTACGCCGGCTTGATCATCTTCTTCTGCTTCTTCTACACGGCCCTCCAGTACAACCCGAAGGAGACGGCCGATAACCTCAAGAAGTCGGGGGCCTTTGTGCCGGGCATCCGGCCCGGCGAGCAGACGGCCAGGTACTTGGAAAAGATCCTGACGCGCCTCACATTGGCAGGTGCGATCTACGTCACCCTGGTCTGCTTGGTGCCTGAGTTCCTGATCCTGCGCTTCAACGTGCCGTTCTATTTCGGTGGCACGTCGCTGCTCATCATCGTTGTCGTGACGATGGACTTCATGTCCCAGGTGCAGGCCTACATCATGACCCATCAGTACGAGAGCTTGCTGCGCAAGGCGAGCTTCAAGGGTGGGCTGCCGGTGCGTTGATGGCGAAGGAAGACGTCATCGAGATGCAGGGCGAGGTGCTCGAGAATTTGCCGAACGCGACCTTCCGCGTGAAGCTGGAGAACGGCCACACGATCCACGCCTTCATCTCCGGGAAGATGCGCATGAACTACATCCGCATCCTGCCGGGCGACAAGGTGACGGTGCAGATGACGCCGTACGACTTAACCAAGGGGCGGATCACGTTCCGCGCCAAGTGAGGACGCTATGAAAGTGATGGCTTCAGTGAAGAGGATCTGCCGCAAATGCAAGATCGTGCGGCGTAAGGGCGTCGTGCGCGTGATCTGCTCAGATCCGCGCCACAAGCAACGCCAAGGTTGATAACGCATTGTTCAAACAGCTATAATTTCGGGTTCCGCCTATGGCACGCATCGCCGGGATAAACATCCCTAACCACCAGCACGCCGAGATCGCGCTGACCGCGATCTACGGCATCGGCCGCTCGCGCGCGCAGGCGATCCTCGCCGCCGCCGGCGTGCAGGGCTCGCGCAAGATCAAGGACCTGAACGACAGCGAGCTCGAGAAGATCCGCGAGAACATCGCCAAATTCACGGTCGAAGGCGACCTGCGCCGCGAAGTGCAGATGTCCATCAAGCGGCTGATCGATCTCAACTCCTATCGCGGCTCGCGCCATCGCAAGGGACTGCCGGTGCGCGGCCAGCGCACCCGCACCAACGCGCGTACGCGCAAGGGACCGCGCAAGGCCGCGATCAAACTGAACGTTCCAGCAGGGAAGGCCGTATAAGAGATGGCGAGCAGAAGCCAACCGACGCGCCAGGAGCTGCAGCAAACCGCTGCGGCGCGCGCGCGCAAAAAGGTCAAGAAGAACGTGGCCGAGGGTATCGCGCATATCCACGCCTCGTTCAACAACACGATCGTCACCATCACCGACCGGCAGGGCAACACGCTCGCCTGGGCGACCTCCGGCAACGCGGGCTTCAAGGGCTCGCGCAAGTCGACGCCGTTCGCCGCGCAGGTCGCCGCCGAGCGCGCCGGACGCGCCGCCCAGGAGTGCGGCGTGAAGAACGTGGAAGTGCGCATCAAGGGACCGGGGCCCGGTCGCGAGTCGGCGGTGCGCGCGCTGAACGCGATCGGCCTGAAGATCGGCAGCATCGCCGACGTCACGCCGATCCCGCATAACGGCTGCCGTCCGCCCAAGCGGCGCAGGGTATAGACATGGCGAAGAATCTCGACAAGTGCAGGCATTGCCGCCGCGAAGGCGAGAAGCTGTATCTCAAGGGCGAGAAGTGCTTCACCGACAAGTGCCCGGTCGAGCGGCGCGCCTACGCGCCCGGCCAGCACGGCCAGAAGAGCGGCGCACGGCTCTCCGACTACGGCAAGCAGCTGCGCGAGAAGCAGAAGATGCGCCGCACCTACGGCGTGCTGGAGGTGCAGTTCCGCAATACCTACGACGACGCGGCGCGCGCCAAGGGCGTCACCGGCGAGCGGCTCCTGCAGCTGCTGGAGTCGCGCCTCGACAACATTGCCTACCGCATGGGCTTCGGCGCTTCGCGCAGCGAGGCGCGCCAGGTCGTGCGGCACAACGCCATTCTCGTGAACGGCAAGCGCGTCAACATCCCGTCGTTCCGCCTGCGCCCCGGCGACGTCATCGAGGTCGCGCCAAAGGCGAAAGAACAGCTCCGCATCAAGGCTGCCGCGGAGGCCGCCGAGTCGCGCGGCTTCCCGGAATGGCTGGAAGTGGACTCGAAGGCGTTGAAAGGCACGTTCAAATCGATGCCGGCACGTTCGGATCTGTCCTCGACGATCAACGAGCACCTGGTCGTCGAGCTGTACTCGAAGTAATTCACTAGGACCCAGTACACATGCCGCAATCCGGATTCCTGAAGCCTCGTATTGTCGACGTCCAGAATCTCTCGCCGAACCACGCGCGGGTGACGATGGAACCGTTCGAGCGCGGCTATGGCCATACCCTCGGCAACGCGCTGCGCCGCGTGCTGCTCTCCTCCATGCCGGGCCACGCGCCCACCGAGGTGCAGATCGCGGGCGTGGTTCACGAGTACTCGACGCTCGATGGCGTGCGCGAGGACGTGGTCGACATCCTGCTCAACCTCAAGGGTGTCGTGTTCCGCCTGCATAACCGCGCGGAGGCGATCCTGTCGCTCAAGAAAAAAGGCGACGGCGCCGTGACGGCCGCGGACATCGAGCCGGCGCACGACGTCGAGATCATCAATCCCGACCATGTCATCGCGCACATCGCCTCGGGCGGCAAGCTCGAGATGCAGATCAAGGTCGAGTCGGGCCGCGGCTACGTGCCGGGCAACATGCGCTACCTGCCGGAGGAGACCAAGGGCATCGGCCGCATCATTCTCGATGCCTCGTTCAGCCCGGTGCGCCGCGTCTCCTACGCGGTGGAATCGGCGCGCGTCGAGCAGCGCACCGACCTCGACAAGCTGATCATGGACATCGAGACCAATGGCGCCATCGAGCCCGAGGAAGCGATCCGCTACGCGGCGCGCGTGCTGGTCGACCAGCTCTCGGTGTTCGCGCAGCTCGAAGGCACGGCGCTTCCGGCGGAGCAGCCGAAGTCGCCCGCGGTCGACCCGATCCTGCTGCGCCCGGTTGACGATCTCGAACTCACCGTGCGCTCGGCGAACTGCCTCAAGGCCGAGAACATCTACTACATCGGCGACCTCATCCAGCGCACCGAGACCGAGCTCTTGAAGACGCCGAACCTCGGCCGCAAGTCGCTCAACGAGATCAAGGAAGTGCTCGCCTCGCGCGGCCTCACGCTCGGCATGAAGCTCGAGAACTGGCCGCCCGCCGGCCTCGAGCACCGGACGTAAGCCATGCGCCATGGCCACGGCCTCCGCAAGCTCAACCGCACCTCGGCGCATCGCCTGGCGATGCTGCGCAACATGACGGTGTCGCTGCTGCGCCACGAGGAGATCCGCACTACGCTGCCCAAGGCGAAGGAGCTGCGCCGCGTCGCCGAGCCGATGATCACGCTGGGCAAGAAGCCTTCGCTCGCCAACCGCCGGCTCGCCTTCGACCGGCTGCGCGACCGCGCCATCGTGGCGAAGCTGTTCGACGATCTCGGGCCGCGCTTCGCCAAGCGTAACGGCGGCTACACGCGCATCCTGAAGATCGGCTTTCGCAACGGCGACAACGCCCCGCTCGCCCTCGTCATGCTGACCGAGCGCGTCGAGGAATCGGCCGCCACGGCTGCCGGTGACGAGCAGAAGGGCGAGAAGAAGGCCGGCAAGAAAGCCGAGAAAAAGGCCGAGAAGAAGAGCGAGAAAAAAGCCGCCGCCTGACGCGTGCCCGGCCCCTCGTTCTCTTCACCGATTTCGGCGCGGCCGATCTCTACGTCGGCCAGGTAAAGGCAGTCCTCTCGGCGCGCGCGCCGCGCTCGCCGCTCATCGATGCGCTGCACGATGCGCCCGCCTTCGGCATTGCGCCGGCGGCGCACCTGCTCGCCGCGCTCGCTGCCCAGTATCCGACCAGCGCTGTCTTCCTCGCCGTGGTCGATCCCGGCGTCGGCGGCCGGCGCGACGCCATCGTCACCGAGATCGAGGGCCGCCACTTCGTCGGCCCTGATAACGGATTGCTCGCCATCCTCTGGCAGCGTGCTCGCCGGCGCCGCAGTTGGCGCATCGCCTGGCGGCCCGGGCGGCTGAGCTCCTCCTTCCACGGCCGCGACTTGTTCGCTCCCGTCGCCGCGGCGCTCGCCACGGGTCGCGTGCCGCGCGGCTGGCTTGCGCCGAAGGCGCAGCCCGATGTGTTGCTGCCGGCGGCCGACCTCGGCCGGGTCATCTACATCGACCACTACGGCAATGCTGTGACCGGCCTGCGCTTCAAGAATCGCAGCGCAGTGGTGAAGGTGGGAAGGCGCGTGTTGCGCTACGCGCGCACGTTCGAGGAGGCACGCGGGCCCTTCTGGTACAAGAACAGCATGGGCCTCGTCGAGATCGCGGCGCCGTGCGCGAGCGCGGCGCGCCTGTTGCGGCTGCAGGTTGGCACACTGGTGACGCTCGGCTAGGCGACGACGATGGCGCGGTAGTCGTTGACGTTGGTGCGCGTCGGGCCGGTCACCACGAGGTCGCCGAGCGCGGCGAAGAAACCGTAGCTGTCGTGCCTGGCGAGCATCGCCTTGGCATCCGCTCCGCGCTTCATGCTCTCGGGCGTCAATATCGCGCCGGCATTGTCTTCCGTGCCGTCGATGCCGTCGGTGTCGCAGGCGATCGCCCACACGCCGCCGGTCTCGACGCCGAGCGAGAGCAGGAACTCCGCGCAGCGCCCGCCGCGACCGCCTTCGCCTCGGACGGTGACCGTGCATTCGCCGCCCGAGATCAGCGCCACCGGCGGCGCCCACGGTTTCCCGCGCGTGCGGATTTCGTGCACCAGGGCCGCCATCACTTTCGCGACCTCCGCGGCTTCGCCGGTCACCGTGTCGCCGAGGATCACCGGCTGCACGCCCGCGCGCGCGAACACCTCGCTGCCTGCCTCGAGCGAGCGATGCGCGGTAGCGATCACCTTGTTCGTGACTTTGGCGAACACCGGATCGCCGGGCTTCGGCGTCTCGTCGCGTGCCTTCTCCAAGCGCGCCTTCACCGTCGCCGGCGGCTCGACACGATAGCGAGCGAGGATCTCGCGCGCGTCGGCATAGGTCGTCGGATCCGGCGCGCACGGCCCGGAGGCGATGTGCGTGGGATCGTCGCCGGTGACGTCGGAGATGATCAGCGCCAGGACCGGCGCGCGCGCAGCGGCGGCGAGGCGGCCACCATGGATCGCCGACAGGTGCTTGCGCACCGTATTCATCTCCTGGATGGCGGCGCCGCTCTTCAGCAGCTGCGATGTGACCCGCTTGAGGTCGGCCATCGGCACATCGGCTGCGGGCAGCGACAGCAGGCTCGAGCCGCCGCCGGAGAGTAAAGCGAGCAGCAGGTCGTCTTTGCCGAGCGCGCTCACCGCGCTCAATATCTCGCGCGCCGCGCGCGCGCCCGCTTCATCGGGCACCGGATGTCCCGCCTCGACCACGCGGATGCGCTTCGTGGGCACGCCATGCCCGTAGCGCGTGATGGCGATGCCGGAGAGCTCGCCTTTCCAATGGTGCTCGACCGCGGCCGCCATGGCGGCGGCCGCTTTACCGGCGGCCGCGACGTATGTGCGGCCGCGCGGTGAGCGAGGTAAATGCGGGGCAATGATCTCGCGCGGATCGGCGGCCGCGACGGCGGCGCGGAAGCTGCGCTCAAGGAGTTCGCGCATCGGCGCCCGCTCAGGCGGGCTCGAACGTTTCCTTCCGGGCGTCGGGCCCGAGGTTGAAGTAGCGCGGGTAGGTCTCGGCAAACACGCGCCGTATCTCGTCGGCCGGCACGTCGGCATACGTGCCGCGAAAGCGCAGGTACTCCATATGCCGCCGGTTGTCCTCGTCGAACGGATGGAAGATCGAGTCTTCCCAGCCGTCGAACTCGAGCGGCTTCACGCGAAAGCGCGTGCACATCGCGAGGTTGAACGCGGGCGTCGCCTTGACCCATTTGCCTTCGAGAAAGAGATCGGTGTAGCCGTGGAAAACGAAGAGGTCCGTGCCCATCTTGGCGGTCAGTGCCGGCGTCGTGAGGTGGTTCTTCACGTCCGCGTAGCCGACGCGCGCAGGAATGCCGACGGCGCGCGCGCACGCGGCCAGAAGCGCGGCCTTCGGCACGCACCAGCCTTCACCGCGCTCGACGCACGCGGAGCCGCGATACGCATCGTCCAGCGTGAAGTTCTGGAACGGGTTGTAGCGGATCGTGTCGCGCACCGCGTAGTAGAGCGCCACCGCGCGGCTGCGGTCGTTGGCGCCCTGCGCATGCTGCGCAGCGAATGCCGCCACCTTGGGGTGCGCGCTGTCGACGAAACTTCCGGGCTGCAGGTATTCGTTCATTTATCGAGCTTCATGAGCTTGCGCACGCCCTGGAAGAGCGCGCTCTGTTCTTCGGCGAGGGCGTCGACCACCGAGAAGTGATGGCGCCCGGGCATCGGAATATCACCCGCGAAGGCGCTCTTCCAGCGCTCGCCAAGGAGCGCATTCTGCCGCAGGAATTCGCTCGACTCCTCGGCGCCGACCGCGCTCATCAACGGCGCGCGCGTCGCTGGTGGCAGGAACGCGGGCGAGAGCTTGAGCGCCGTGTCGAGGTCGAGGCGCAGGTCGACGTTCAGCCAGTCGATGTCAACAAGGGGGCGCAGGTCGTAGAGGCCGCTGATGGCGAGGCCGCCCTTCCACAGATCTTTCGGCAGCGAGCGGTCGAACTTCGGCCATTGCGCGCACATCAGCATCGCGGTGAGATGCCCGCCGGCCGAATGGCCGCTGACATAGAGGCGGTCCTGGTCCATGCCGTAGTCCTCGGCATGCAGCCACAGCCAGCGGCTCGCACGCAGCATCTGGCGCACGATCTCCTGCATCGACGCCTTGGGGCAGAGGTCGTAGTTCACCACCGCGAGCGAGATGCCGCCCGCGACGAAGGTCGGCGCGAGGAACGAGAAGTCGCGCTTGTCGAGCGAGCGCCAGTAGCCGCCGTGGATGAACATCATGCAGCTGCCGTCGCCCTTGCGCGCCGGGAAGAGATCGAGCGTCTCGCCCGGCGCATCGCCGTAGCGCAGGTCGAGATGCGAGGTCATGGTGCCGCGCGCCTTCTGCGAGTCCTCCGCCCAGCGCGCGAAGTACTGCGCGTGGTCAGGGACCAGCTCGCGATTGTTGTAGAGCCTGGAAAGGATGCTTTTGTCCGGCGCGTTCATCCACGCTTCTCGCGCCACAATCCCATCGCCTCCTGTCCCGG
>DASSLQ010000100.1:0-11781 GCA_035689325.1 Burkholderiales bacterium
GATGACGATGCCGCCGTTTGCGAGATGCTGACGGACTATCTTTCGCAGCACGGCTATGAGGTCGCGGTGGCGGCGAGCGGCGAAGCGATGCGCGCCGAGCTCGCGCGCGCGCTTCCCGCAGTCGTGCTCCTGGACCTCGCCCTGCCCGGCGAGGACGGCCTGACGCTCGCGCGCTTCGTGCGCGAGCGCTACGACATCGGCATCATCATGGTCACGGGCGCGGGCGCGGTGATCGACCGCGTGGCGGGCCTGGAGGTCGGCGCGGATGACTACATCGCGAAGCCCTTCGACCCGCGCGAGCTGCGCGCGCGCCTGAAGAGCGTGCTGCGCCGCGTACAGGGCAAGGCGGCGGCCGCATTGAAGCCGCTGCGCGACCTCGTGACGATCGGCGCCTGCACGCTGAACCTGCGCTCGCGCGAGTTGCGCGACGCGAAGGGGCGCGAGGTGCCGATCACCGCGATGGAGTTTTCGCTCCTCAAGACCTTCCTCGACCATCCGAACCAGGTCTTGTCGCGCGACCAGCTCCTCAGCATGACCCGCAACCGCGAATGGGAGCCCTTCGACCGCTCGATCGACATCCGCATCGCGCGCCTGCGGCGCAAGATCGAGGAGCACCCGGAGCGCCCCAAAGCCATAAAGACGGTGCGCGGCGGCGGGTACATGTACGTGCCGCGGTCAACGTAACAATCCTGTATCAATGGTGACCGGCAGGTAACTTTTCCGCCGCCGCCGGCCGCGGCGCTCTAGACTTGCGCGCATGGATGGGGAGAAGCGGCTGGCGGCGCTGCAGGACGCCGCGCTCGCGGTCTCGAGCGCGCGTGGCGAGCGTATCTTCGCCGAGCTGACGCGCTACCTGGTGGCGATCCTGCATTGCGAGCTGGCGCTGATCGGCAGGCTGGTGGGCGACCGGGTGCGCACGCTGGGCGTGCACGCGGACGGCGGCTACGGCGAGAACTTCGAATACTCGCTTGGCACCACGCCTTGCGGCGACGTCATCGGCAAGGCCTTCATGCTGGTGCCGCAGGACGTGGTCGCGCGCTATCCGAACGATCATGTGCTGGCCGACTTCGGCGCCGTGGGCTACGCCGGCTATCCGCTCAACGACCCGGCGGGCCGCCCGGTCGGCGTGGTGGCAATCCTGTCGAAGAAGCCGCTCATCAACCACACGGTCATAGAGGCAGTGCTGAAAATTTTCGCCGTACGCGCCGAGGCCGAGCTCGAGCGCTACGCGCACGAGGAAGCGCTGGCCAGCTCGGCAGAGCAGTACCGCGCCATCTTCAACGCCGCGGCCGATGCGCTGGTGCTGCGCGATGCGCAATTCCGTATCGTCGACGTGAATCCCGCGTACGAGGCGCTGGGCGGGCGCAAGCGCGAGGAGGTGCTCGGGCGCAATGCTCTCACCCTGAGCCCGCCGGAGCTGAACGAGCACGTGCGGGGACTGCACGCGCGCGCGCTCGCCGGCGAGCAGGTGCACTTCGAATCGAATGCGCGGCGCAAGAACGGCGAGGGCCTGCAGATGGAGTGGCGCGGCGTGCCGATGCACTACCGCGGCGAGCCGCACGTGCTGTATATCGGACGCGACGTTACGGCGCAGAGGATAGACGAGCAGGTGCTGCGCGCGAGCGAAGAACAATATCGCGCCATCTTCAACGCCGCGGCTGATGCGCTCGTGCTGCGCGACGACACCGGACGCGTGGTCGACGTCAATGCCGCGGTGACGGTGCTCACCGGCTATTCGCGCGAGGAGGTGATGGGCGAGCGGCGCTGGATTTTCGCGCGCGCGGACAATAGCGCGCTCGCCGGGGAGATGCATCGCCGGGTGATCGCGGGCGAGTCGGTGCACTTCGAGGTGCAGGGCATCAAGAAGGACGGCACGCCGATCGGCATCGAGATGCACGCCGTGCCGATGCTCTATCGCGGCAAGCCGCATGCGCTCGGCATGGGGCGCGACATCACCGCGAAAAAGCGCGCCGAGGCCGAGCGCGACGCGCTGGAACTGCAGCTGCGGCAGGCGCAGAAGATGGAGGCGATCGGCCACCTGACGGGCGGCATCGCGCACGACTTCAACAACCTGCTCGCGAGCATCATGGGCTATGTGGTGCTCGCCGCCGAGCGTGAAGCGGCCACCGGTGACCCGAAGCTCGCCCGCTACCTCGACCAGGCGCTCGCCTCCTCGCGGCGCGCGCGCGACCTGATCCAGCAGATGCTCACCTTCAGCCGCGCGCAGCGCGGCGCGCCGCGGGTCGTCGACCTCGCGGAGACCGTCGCCCGCTCGGTCAAGCTCGTGCGCGGCTCGATCCCGCCGTCGCTCGAGATGCGCACCGAGCTCGAACCCGACGCGCGCGTGCTGCTCGATCCGGTGCAGCTCGACCAGGTGCTGCTCAACCTCGCGATCAATGCGCGCGACGCCATGGGCGAGAGCGGGCGCCTCGCCGTGACGGTGCTCGCCAACGCGGCACAGCGCGGCGCCTGCTCGAGCTGCCGTCAGCGCTTCTCCGGGGTGTTCGTCGAGCTCGCGGTCGCCGACTCCGGCCCCGGCATCGCGCCGCACGTGCTCGAGCGCATCTTCGAGCCCTTCTTCACCACCAAGGCCCCCGGCCGGGGCAGCGGCATGGGGCTCGCGACGGTGCACGGCATCGTGCACGAGCATTGCGGACACATCGTCGTCGACCGCGGCCCGGAGGGCGGCAGCCGCTTTCGCGTCTTCTTCCCAGCACTTGCCGAGGGCGCGCCGCTCGCGGCGCTCGTGCCCGAGCACGGGCACACCCGCAAGCGCGAGCCGCTCACCGGCCGGGTCCTGGTGGTGGACGACGAGGCGCCGGTGGCGGACTTCATGCGCGAGCTGCTGGTGAGCTGGGGCCTGAAGGCCGTGGCCACCACCGACCCGCGCCAGGCGCTCGCTGATTTCACCGCTGCGCCGGCGGCGTACGACCTCGTCATCACCGACCAGACCATGCCGAGCGCAACCGGCCTTGCGCTCGCGCGCGAGCTCCTGACCCGCCGGCCCGGCTTGCCGGTGATCCTCTGCACCGGCCACGTCGATCCGATCGCGCAGCGCGAACTCGAGTCGGCCGGGATTCGCGGGCTGCTGCACAAACCGGTGGAGCCCGACGAGCTCTACGGGCTACTTAGCGCGAACCTGCGGTAAACCGGCAGATGACGGCGCGATAAAATTCGCGCCATCTGACGCCATTTACTTCGGCGCTCCTCGCCTGGTATTTCGTCGCGGTGTGGGGCTCGGGCTACGTCGCGACCAAGGTCGGGCTGCAGTACGCGCCGCCCTTCACCTTTCTCACCCTGCGCTTCTGCTTCGGGCTGCTCTGTCTCGCGCCGGTCGTCGCGCTCTGGCCGCCGCGCTGGCCGGCCACGCGCGCCGAGCTGGGACATGTGGTGGTGGCGGGATTACTGATGCATGCGGTTCAGCTCGGCGCGAGCCACTACGCGCAATACCTCGGCATGTCGGCGGGCGTCACGGCGCTCATCATCTCGTCGCAGCCGCTGCTCACCGCGATCATCGCCTCGCGCTGGCTGCACGCGCGGCTCGCGCCCGGGCAATGGCTGGGCGTGTTCATCGGCCTCGCCGGCGTCGCGCTGGTCGTCTGGCACAAGATCGACATCCGCGAGGTGACGGCGGGCAGCCTCGCCGCCACGCTCATCGCGCTGTCTGGCGTGACGGCGGCAACGCTCTACCAGCGCACGCTTGCGCCGCACGCCGATCTGAAGGCAGCCGCCGTCATCCAGTTCGCCGCATCGGCGGCAGTGCTCGGGCCGCTTGCGCTCGCGGTGGAGGGCTTCCCGGTGCGCTGGAGCTGGCAGCTCGTGGCGGCGATCGCGTTCCTGGTGATATTCGCCTCCATCCTGGCGGTAAGCGCGCTGCATGTCCTGATGCGCCACCGGGAGGCGACGCGCGTGACGAGCATGATGTACCTGCCGCCGATCTTCGCGGTGCTGCTCGAGCTCGCGCTGTTTCGCGTCGTGCCGAGCGCGCTGACGCTCGCGGGGATTGCCGTCACTTGCACCGGAGTGGCGATGACCGTGTGGACGCGAAAGTAGGACTCGCGTGGAAATCGCCTACTTCATCCTCCTGAACGCGCTCGGGCACCTGTGCTTCGTCGGCAGCCGAATGACGACCACGCTTTTCGCGCTCAAGCTCGGCGCCAGCGCCCTCACCGTGGGCACGCTGGTCGCGCTGTTCGCGGTCCTGCCGATGCTGCTCTCGGTCAGCGCCGGCCGGCTCGTCGACCGGCTGGGGCCGCGCCGGCCGGTGATGATCGGCCTCGCGGTCCTCGCCTGCGGTGCGACCCTGCCGTTTCTCTTCCCGAGCATCGGCATCCTGTACCTGTCCTGCCCCCTGATCGGCACGTCGTTCATGTTGCTGCACATCGCCATGAACAGCGTGTTCGGCGCCTACGGCACGCCGGAGCAGCGCGCGGTGACGTTCTCGTGGCTCTCGCTCGGCTTCTCGATCTCGAACTCGATCGGCCCGCTGATCGCCGGCTATGCCATCGAGGCGTTCGGGCATCCGGGCGCAATGCTCGCGCTTGCCATGCTGCCGGTGATCGGCGTCGTGCTGCTCGCGCGGCGCAAGCGAGCGCTGCCACGGCCGGCGCCCGTCGCGCGCGAGCGCCATGGCGGCTTGGCGCAGCTCCTGCGCCTGCCGCTGCTGCGCCATACGCTGATCGCAAGCGGGCTGCTCAACATGGGGTGGGACATCTATAGCTTCCTCATGCCGCTCTATGGCTCGCGCATCGGGCTCGCGCCGGGGACGATCGGGGTGGTGATGTCCTGCTTCGCGGTCGCCACCTTCGTCGTGCGCGCGGTGCTCACTCAGCTCGTGCGGCACGTGCACCAGTGGCTGCTCATCGCGAGTGCGATGACCGTCGCCGGCACCGCGTACTTCCTGTTCCCGCTGGTGCAAAGCGTGCCGCTGCTGATGACGCTGTCGTTCATCCTCGGCCTGGGCCTCGGCGCGTCGCAGCCGGTGATCATGGCGCTGCTCTACGAAGCCTCGCCACCCGGGCGCCAGGGCGAGGCCGTGGGAATCCGCACCACGATGCTCAATTGCAGCCAGACTTTCATCCCGCTCGCCTCCGGCGCCATCTCGAGCGCGCTCGGCATGGCGCCGGTTTTCACTCTGATCGCGGCGCTGCTCCTCGCCGGCGCCTGGTTTGCCAGGGGCCGGGTGGCAGCGCCCTGACGATGTCGCGGATTCTCCAGTCGCCCGGCGTAATGCGCGTTCACCAGGCGCTTGCCGACGCCGGCGTAGCGGCTGAGATCGTCGAGCTGCCCGGAGCGGCGCGCACGGCGAAGGAGGCGGCGCGCTTCCTCGGCTGCGAGGTGGCGCAGATCGCCAACTCCCTGGTGTTCCGCGCCGAGACCAGCGGCGCGCCACTGCTCGTCATGTGCTCGGGCGCGAGGCGCGTCGATCTCGATCGCCTCGCGCGCATCGCGGGCGAGCCGGTGGTCAAGGCCGATGCCCGGTTCGTGCGGGAGCGTACCGGCTTCGCCATCGGCGGCGTGCCGCCGCTCGGCCACGCGACGCCGCTGCGAACGTTGGTTGACGATTCGCTCGCCGCGTGCGCGGTGCTCTGGGCCGCGGCGGGACATCCGCACACCGTGTTTCGCCTCTCTTACGCGCAGCTCCTGGCCGTGACCCGCGGCATGGCCGTGCAAGCGGCGGCGCCGTAGTCCTTTGCCAAATACCGCATAGGATGTGCCGGCGCGCGCGGGCGACAATCGCGCGTGACGCAGACCCCGGCAGAAACCGCGCAGCGGCAGGCGCTGCGCCTCGAGCGCTACTCGCTCGCGCTGTACAGCTACAGCCTCGCGCTCGCGCTGCTCTTCGTGGGGCACGCCTTCGGCTTCATCAATACCGCGGCTACCGTCGCCATCGCGCTCGCCACGATCGCCGCGAACGCGGCGGTCTACCTGATGCTCGTGAGCGGCTTCAACCTGCGCTTCGCCGATCCGAGCCTGACGAAGCTGCAGGTCTATCTCGGCATCACGCTGCTGATGGCCGCGCTCTACTACGTCGACGTCGCGCGCGGCATATCGCTCGGCCTGTGCTTCCTCGTGTTCCTGTTCGGCATCTTCCGCATGAGCACGCGCGAGCTGATGTTCGTCGCGCTCTACACCCTCGCGGCCTACGCGCTGGTGATCAACCTGCTGATGCGGCTGCGGCCCGAGTCGATCGCGAATCCGAAGCACGAATGGTTCAACTGGGTGCTGCTCGCCGTGTCGCTGCCCTGGTTCGCCGTGATCGGCGGGCGCATCCGCGAGATGCGCGACCGCCTGCGGGCGCGCAAGCAGGAGCTGCAGGAGGCGATCGGCACCATCCAGGCGATGGCGACGCGCGACGAGGTGACCGGGCTCTACAACCGCGCCTTCTTCACCGAGAGCCTGCGCCACGCGCTCGCCCAGGCGGAGCGCCACGGTCGCAGCGCGGCGCTCTTGTTCATCGACGTCGATCGCTTCAAGCTCATCAACGACACGCTCGGGCACCCGGTCGGCGACCAGGCGCTGCGCGAGATCGGCACGCGCCTCGCGAGCTGCGTGCGCGAAAGCGACATCGTCGCGCGCCTGGGCGGCGACGAGTTCGTGGCGCTGATCGAGAGCGTGCCCGCGCCCGACGCGCTCCAGGAGGTGGCGCAGAAGATCATCGATGCGTGCGCGCGGCCGCTCGCGCTCGAGCGGCGCGAGGTGGCGCTTTCGGTGTCGATCGGCATCGCGGTCATGCCGCAGGACGGCCGCGACGCCGATACGCTGATGCGCAACGCCGACATCGCCATGTATCGCGCCAAGGCCCAGGGGCGCAACTGCCTGCGCTTCTACACGCGCCAGATGAGCGAGCATGCCGAGGAGCGCCTCGAGCTCGAGACCGAGCTCCACCAGGCCGCCGCGCGCGGCGAGCTGCGCCTGCACTACCAGCCGAAGGTCGCCGTGCGCGACGGCGAAATTCGCGGTGTCGAGGCGCTCGTGCGCTGGCAGCACCCCCGCCGCGGGCTGCTCGCGCCCGAGCGCTTCATCGACATCGCCGAGGACACGGGAGCCATCGTGCCGATCGGTCGCTGGGTGCTGCACGAAGCCTGCAGGCGGGCCGCGGCGTGGGCGCGCCGCGGCACTCGTTACAGCGTCGCAGTGAACCTCTCGGCGCGCCAGTTCTCCGATCCCGGCCTGCTCGACACGGTGGCCGCCGCGCTCGCCGCCTCGGGCCTCGATCCGGCACTGCTCGAGCTCGAGATCACCGAGAGCATGGTGATGCGCGACCCCGACGCCGCGGCCGGGACCATGCGCCGCCTGCGCGCGCTCGGCACACGGCTCTCGATGGACGATTTCGGCACCGGCTATTCGTCGCTCGGCTACCTCAAGCGCTTTCCCATCACGACAGTCAAGCTCGATCGAAGCTTCGTGCGCGACCTGCCGCATCGCGAGGACGACGTGGCGATCGCGCGCGCGGTGCTGGCGATGGCGAAGAGCCTGCGCATGGACGTCACCGCCGAGGGCGTCGAGCGCGCCGATCAGCTCGATTTTCTGCGCCGCGAAGGCTGCGCGGCCTACCAGGGGTACTACTTCAGCCAGCCGGTCGCCGAGGAGGCGCTGCTCGCGCTTCTCGCCACCGGCCCGAGCGGGCAGCGCCCGGTCATCGCCCGGGGGTAGAATCCGGCGCCGAGATGCGCCGCATTACCCTCACCCAGTTCCTGGTCGGCCGCCAGCAGTCGAACATCATCAACGCCGACTTGCGGCTGTTGCTCGAGACGATCGCCCGCGCCTGCAAGGCCATCAGCACGCGCGTAAACAAGGGCGCGCTCGCCGAGGGGCTGAGCGGCGCCGCGACCAGCAACGTCCACGGCGAGGTGCAGAAGAAGCTCGACGTGCTCTCCAACGAGATCCTGCTGGAAGCAAACGTCTGGGGCGGCAACCTCGCCGCCTTCGCCTCGGAGGAGTCGGAGAAGCCCATTCCGATCACCGAACCCTACAAGCGCGGCGAGTATCTGCTGCTGATCGACCCGCTGGACGGCTCGTCGAATATCGACGTCAACATCTCGGTCGGGACCATCTTCTCGGTGCTGCGCTGCCCGAAGATGGAGGACGGCAAGTATTGCGAGCCGGAGGAGCCGGCGTTCCTGCAGCCGGGCAACCGCCAGGTGGCCGCGGGCTTTGCCGTCTATGGTCCGACCACGGTCTTCATCCTCACGGTAGGCGAAGGCGTGCACGGCTTCACCCTCGATCGCGAGACCTACACCTTCGTCCTCACGCACCCCGAGATCCGCATCCCCGCGGACACGCAGGAGTTCGCGATCAACGCCTCCAATTCACGGCGCTGGGAGCCGGCCGTCAAGCGCTACATCGACGAATGCCTCGCCGGCAGCGACGGACCGCGCGGCAAGGACTTCAACATGCGCTGGGTGGCCTCGATGGTGGCGGACGTCTTCCGCGTGCTCTCGCGCGGGGGCATCTTCATGTACCCGCGCGACTCCAAGCAGAGGGAAGGGCGCCTGCGGCTCATGTACGAGGCGAACCCCATGGCCTTCATCGTCGAGCAGGCGGGCGGGGCGGCGACCGACGGCCGCAGCCGCATCCTCGACATCCAGCCGAAGGGCCTGCACCAGAAGGTGGCGGTGATCCTCGGCTCGCGCAACGAAGTGGAGCGCGTCAGCTCGTACCACCAATGAAAAAGGCCGGGGCGAGCCCGGCCTTCTCCGCTCTCTCCTCCCCGCGGTAACCGGTTATTTCAGGTGCCGGCTGACGAGCTTGGTCATCTCAAACATGGAGACCTGGCTCTTGCCGCCGAACACGGGCTTCAACTTCTCGTCGGAGTTGATCATGCGCTTGTTCTTCTTGTCCTGCAGGCCGTTCCGCTTGATGTAGCCCCAGATCTTCTTCGTCACTTCCGTGCGTGGCATCGAGCTCGAACCCACGACCGCCGCGAGCGGGCCCGTCGGGGTCATCGGCTTCATGAAGGCGGCATTCGGCTTGCGCTTCTTGCCCTTCGCTTTCTTCTTCGCCATCTAGTTTCTCCTCTGTACGTTCGCTGATTTGTTGCTGGATCGATCCCGGAAAATACCGCCCGTGCAGCGCGGTGGTCGAGAAGATGCCGCAATCGCAGGCAGCGTGTCAACGACTTTCAGAGGGAAATCACGCCGATTTCCCTCGGCCGTTGCGTTTCGCACCGTAAAATCCCCGTATGAAGATCGCCGAGCTGCGCCAGGAGTACATGCGCGCCGGCCTCGCCGAAGCCGACGCCGATCGCGATCCGATACGCCAGTTCGAGCGCTGGTTCGAAGATGCCCTGCGCGCGCGCCTGCCCTTGCCCAATGCCATGACACTTGCCACGGTAGGCGCCGACGGCGCACCCTCGGCGCGCATCGTGCTCCTTAAAGGCATCGAGGGCGGCGGCTTTTCGTTCTATACAAATTACCGCAGCCGCAAGGCGCGCGAGCTCGAGGCGCGCGGCACGGCGTGCCTGGTCTTCATGTGGTCGGAGCTCGAGCGCCAGGTGCGCGTGGACGGCCGCATCGAGCGCGTCCCGGCAGCCGAATCGGACGCGTATTACGCGAGCCGCCCCCTCGGCGCGCGGCTTTCCGCCTGGGCCTCGCCGCAGAGCGAGCGCGTCGCCTCGCGCTCTGCGCTGGAGGCCGCCATGGAAGAGGCGCGCCGGCGCCATGGCGACGCGCCGCCGCGCCCGCCGCACTGGGGCGGCTACCGGGTGCTGCCGTCCGAGGTCGAGTTCTGGCAGGGCCGCGCCGACCGGCTGCATGACCGGCTCGTCTATACCCGCGAGGGCGGCGACTGGCGCATCGTGCGCCTTGCGCCCTGAGCGAGCGCTCGAGGAATTCCTGCGCCGCGCCGGGCTCGGCGTGCCGCTTCACGTGCAGCCGCTCGCGGGCGGCGTCTCCTCGGACATCTGGCGTGTCGACCTGGCGAGCGGCCCGATCTGCGTCAAGCGCGCACTCCCACGCCTGCGCGTCGCCCAGCTCTGGGAGGCGCCGATCGTGCGCAATCGCTACGAGCGCCAGTGGCTGCAGACGGCCGGCAGCATCGTGCCAGCGAGCGCGCCGCGCGTGCTCGCGTGGGACGACGAGGCGGGCCTTTTCGCGATGGAGTACCTCGAGCACCCGGTGTGGAAATCGCTGCTCGCGGCGGCGCGCGCGGATCCGGCGTTCGCCACCCGGGTCGGCGCGTCGCTCGCGGCAATCCACGCAGCCACCGCCGGCAAGGCGGAGCTCGCCCGGCGCTTCCCCACCGACGCAATCTTCCACGCCATTCGCCTCGAGCCTTATCTAGTCGCCACCAGCGCCGTGCATGCAGATCTGCGCGAGCGCCTGCTCGGCCTCGAGCGTCGCACGGCGGCGACACATTTGGCCCTGGTGCACGGTGACGTCAGCCCGAAGAACATCCTGGTGCGCGACTCGGGCCCCGTTTTTCTCGATGCCGAGTGCGCGTGGTACGGCGATCCGGCATTCGATCTCGCGTTCTGCCTCAACCACCTGTTCCTGAAGTCCGTCTGGGTGCCGCAGGCGCGTGCCGCGTTCATGCAGTGCTACGACGCCCTCTCCTCCGCTTATTTGCGCGGCGTCAGCTGGGAACCGCCCGCGGCGCTCGAAGAGCGCGCCGCAACCTTGCTCCCCGGCCTGCTGCTCGGGCGCGTGGACGGCAAATCGCCGGTCGAATATCTCGACGACGCCGGCCGCGCGCTCGTGCGCCGCGCGGCGCGAGCGCTGCTCGCGGCACCGGTACGCACGCTCGGCGAGCTGCGCCTCGCATGGCAAAGATCCTCGACGTAAAGGGCCGCCGCGTCTGGGATTCGCGCGGGCGGCCGACCGTGGAAGCCGAGGTGATCGTCGGCCGCGGCTCGACGCCCCTCGCCTCCGGGCGTGCGATTGCTCCCGCTGGCGCCTCGACTGGCAGCGGCGAAGCGCGCGCGGTGGACGTCCCGGCCGCGGTGAAGAACATCAACAGCGTCATGCGCGACGCGCTGCGCGCGCTGAGCGTCGCCGACCAGGCGGCGATCGATGCGCGCCTGCTCGGGCTCGACGGCACGCCCGACAGGCACCGGCTCGGTGCCAACGCCATGGTCGCCGTTTCGCTCGCCTGCGCGCATGCCGCAGCCGCATCGGCGAAGGTTCCGCTCTGGCGACACCTCGCCGGCAATCGCCGGGTGGCCCTGCCGGTGCCGCAGATCCAGATCTACGGGGGCGGCGCGCACGCCGGCGCGCGCGTGGACGTGCAGGACTACATGGTGATCTGCATCGGCGCCGGCAGCTTTGCCGAGGCGCTCGACTGGACCGCGCAGATCTACGCCGCCGCAGGGGCGCGCCTCGCGAAACGCGGCCTGCTCGCCGGCGTCGCCGACGAGGGCGGCTACTGGCCGGCGTTCAAGCCGAACGAAGAAGCGCTCGGGGAACTCGTCGGCGCCATCGCCGACGCGGGGCTCGAGCCGGGCGTCGACGCCGCGATCGCGCTCGACATCGCCGCGACCCAGCTCTATCGCGACGGCCGCTACCAACTCGCACTCGAGAACCGCTCGCTCTCGGCGCGCGAGCTGCACGCCTTGCTCGGCGGATGGCTCGAGCGTTATCCGATCGTATCGATCGAGGATCCGTTCGCCGAGCACGACGCGCCGGCGCTGCAAGCCTTCACGCGCGAGTTCGGCGAGCGGCTGCAGATTGTCGGCGACGATTTCTTCGTCACCTCGGCCCAGCGCGTGCGCAACGCCCGCGGCGCGTGCAACACCGTGTTGCTAAAGCCGAATCAGATCGGCACGCTGACCGAGACGCAGGC
>DASSLQ010000101.1:0-8904 GCA_035689325.1 Burkholderiales bacterium
CGCGTCGCGCGTGAGCGCTCAGGCTCACTGCCCCACGGCAGCACCACGCGCAGCGCAAGCTCACGACCGAGCTCGATCCAGCGCTCCTCAGGCCAGAGCTTGTCGGCGCGGCTCGTCATCGTCAGGAAAACGGCGTACGGCGGCTCATCGCTCGACTCCACGGAGACCTCCAGGCCGTAGTCGGGCGGCGCGTCGAGCTCGTAACCGAGCGCCGCGGCGCTCAAGATGCGATTGCGCTCGACCGCGTGCAAGCCGCGCGCGACCGGGTGGCGGTGCGCGTAAAAGCGCGCGGCGAGCGGCTCGCGCGCGCTCGCGGCGTCCATGCCGTGCCGGGTACCGAGCGCGCATGCGGAGATGAGCGCGCTCTTGACGAGCGATTGCGTGTCGACCACCGCGTCGTAGCGCTCGCTGCGCAGCGCGCGCCTGAAGTCGGCGATCTCACGCCACGTCGCGCGCTGCCACCAGCGCGTGCGCCACCGGCGCAACGCCACCGGGATCACGCGGCGCACGGCGCGGTGCATCGCGGCGACGCCGGCGAACGGCTGCTCGACGATCCAGTCGATCTCGGCGCCGGGCAGCTTGCGCGCCGCGTCGCTTACCGCGGGCAGGTGGTGCACCACGTCGCCGAGCGACGAGGTCTTGACGAAGAGGACCTTAAACGTCGGAGAAAGCCATTTAGAATGAGCGGCCGCGATTTTACGGGATAACAATTTGGCCGCCCCGACGCGAGCGCCGCTCTCCGCCGTGCTGATCACGCGCAACGCCGCCGCGGTGCTCGATTCCTGCCTCGAAAGCCTGCAGTTCGCCGACGAGATCCTGATCGTCGATTCGAGCTCCACCGACGGCACAGCCGGGATTGCCGCGCGCCGCGGCGCGCGCGTCGTGCAGAAGGAGTGGCTCGGCTTCGGGCGCCAGAAGCAGTACGCGGTCGACCAGGCGAAGCACGACTGGGTGCTCTGCATCGACGCCGACGAGCGTGTCTCGCCCGAGCTCGCCGCGAGCATCGCGCAGGCGCTCGCCGCGCCCGTCTCTCCCGTGTACCGCATGCCGCGCCGCAACCGCTTCCTCGGCCGCTGGCTCTCGCACGGCGAGGGCTATCCGGACTGGAGCCCGCGGCTCTTCAACCGCCTGAACGCGCGCTGGAGCGATGACCTGGTGCACGAGAAAGTGCTCTACGCCGTCACGCCCGGTACGCTCTCGGGCGATCTGCTGCACGATTCCTTCGACGATCTCGCCGCTTATCTCGATCGCCAGAATCGCTACACCACGCTCGCCGCGCGCCAGGCGTACGAGCTCGGCCGCAGCTCGGGCGTCCTGCACCTGCTGTTCTCGCCGGTCGTGCGCTTCTTCAAGTTCTACATCCTGCGGCTCGGCTTCCTCGACGGCGTGCCGGGCTTGCTGCACATCTCGATCGGCTGCATGAACAGCTACATGAAGTACGCCAAGCTGCTCGAGCTGCGCAAGGCGGAAAAATAGGGAGCCAATAAATGGGGACGGACCCTATTTTTCTTCATGTCCGTCCGACCCAGACAGATGCGAATTGCGATTTGCCGGGCGCGGGCGCTCTCGTCACTGGATGTATAACCCGACATTCCAAATAAGAAAAATGGGGGCCGTCCCCATTTGAGCGCGTGAAGGTCCTAGTTACCGGCGTTGCCGGCTTCATCGGCATGCACTGCGCACGGCGGCTGCTCGCGCGCGGAGATCAGGTGATCGGCCTCGACAATCTCTCGCCGTACTACTCGGTGGAGCTGAAGCGCGCGCGGCTGAAGGAGATCGCGCATCGCGCCTTTCGCTTCCACGAACTGGACATCGCGAATGCGGCGCCGCTCAGCTCGCTCTTCGAGCGCGAAAAGCCGCAGGCGGTGCTGCACCTCGCCGCGCAGGCGGGCGTGCGCTATTCGCTCGTCAATCCGGCGTCGTATGTGCAGTCCAATCTGGTCGGCTTCGCCAATGTGCTGGAGGCCTGCCGCGCCCAGCCGCCGCGCCACCTGGTGTTCGCGTCGAGCTCCAGCGTGTACGGCAAGAACGCCAAGCTGCCCTGGTCGGAGACCGACAACGTCGACCATCCGATCAGCCTGTACGCCGCGACCAAGAAGGCGAACGAGCTGTCGGCGCATGCCTATAGCCATCTTTATGGGCTGCACACGACGGGGCTGCGCTATTTCACCGTCTATGGTCCCTGGGGGCGGCCCGACATGTCGCCGATACTCTTCGCGCGGGCCATGCTCGACGGCAAGCCGATCGAAGTGTTCAACCACGGCGACATGCAGCGCGACTTCACCTATATCGATGACATCGTCGAGGGCACGCTGCGCGTGCTCGACAAGCCGGTGCCTTATGCGATCTACAACATCGGCAATCACACGCCGGTGGGGCTGCTCGACTACATCGCGGCGCTGGAGCGCGCGCTCGGCGCGAAGGCGAAGCTCGAGATGCGGCCGATGCAGCCCGGCGACGTCAAGGCGACCTACGCCGATACGCGCGCGCTGGCGAAGGCGGTCGGCTTCGCGCCCGCCACGCCGCTCGACTCAGGCCTGGCGCGCTTTGCCGAGTGGTTCCGCTCTTACTACCGCGTCTGACCGGGGCGCGCGGTATTCGGGCACCCAGCGCTGCAGCCGCTCGCGCACGGCGGCCGCATCGGTATCGCGGGCGTCGGCCAGCCAGCGGCTGAGCTCGTCGAGCAGCGCGCCCGCCTGCGGCGCGCGCACCTTGGCGATGCGCAGCTTCGCATGCGGCGTGGGCAACGATTGCTCGGCGTCCGCGAGCGGCTCCTCGTAGAGCTTCTCCCCGGGCCGCAGCCCGGTGTAGCGGATGCCGATCTCTTCCTCGCTGAAGCCCGAGAGCCGGATCATCTGGCGCGCGAGGTCGGCGATCTTCACCGGCTCGCCCATGTCGAGCACGTAGATCTCGCCGCCCCGGCCCATGAGCGCCGCCTGCAGCACGAGCTGCGCGGCCTCCGGAATGGACATGAAGTAACGCTGTATCTCCGGGTGGGTGACGGTGACCGGCCCGCCGCGCGCAATCTGCTCGCGAAAGCGCGGCACGACGCTGCCGGTGGAACCGAGCACGTTGCCGAAACGAACGATGACGAACTGAGTGACTCGCTGCGTGCCGCCTTCTTGCTGCAGCGCCTGGCAGACGAGCTCGGCGAGCCGCTTCGAGGCGCCCATCACGTTCACCGGGTTGACCGCCTTGTCGGTGGAGACCAGCACGAACTCGCGCGCGCCGTGCGCTTGCGCCGCGCGTGCGACGACGAGCGTCGAGGTGACATTGTTCAGCACGGCCTGGAAGGCGTTGTCGTCCTCCATCAGCGGCACGTGCTTGTACGCCGCGGCATGAAACACGACGTCCGGGCGATAACGCGCGAAGACCTCGGCGACGCGCGCCTCGTCCTTGGCGTCGCCGATCACTGCCACCGTGCTTGCATGCGGCAGCCGGTCGCGAAATTCCTGCTCGATGGAGTACAGCGCGAACTCGGACAGTTCAAAAAACACGATGCGGGCCGGCGCGAAGCGCGCGATTTGACGGCACAGCTCCGAGCCGATCGAACCGCCGGCGCCGGTGACGAGCACCGTGCGGCCGTCGAGAAAGCCGTGCAGGCCCGCGTCGTCGAGCGCCACCGGGTCGCGCCCGAGGAGGTCGTCGAGCTCGATCGGCCGCAGCGCCGACACGCTTACCTTGCCGGCGACGATGTCGCCGAGCGCCGGCACCGTCATCACGGCGACGCCGCCGCGCGTGCAGAGCTCGACCGCGCGCTTGCGCGCGGTGTGCGTCGCCTCCGGCATGGCGATGATCGCCTGCGTGACGCCATGGCGCTCGGCGATCTCGGCGACGCGCTCGAGCGGCCCGAGCACCTTGACGCCCACCAGCTGCGCGCCGCGCTTTCCCGGATCGTCGTCGAGCAGGCCGACGACGCGCCATTGCGGGCTCGCCGCGAGATCCTTCACCAGTGCGGCGGCGACCGCGCCTGCGCCGAGCACCAGCACCGGCGCCGCCTGCGGCTTGGCGACCACGCCAGCGAGGTGGCCTTCGCGCCAGGCGCGATAGGCGAGGCGGCTGCCGCCCATCACCATCGCGAGCAGCACGGGCGTGATGAGATAGACCGAGCGCGGCACCAATTCGCCGCGGTCGAGCAGGGTCAGCAGCGTCGGCACCCCCAGCGCGGCGATGCCGACCGCCATCACGATATTGCGCAGGTCCGGCAGGCTCGCGTAGCGCCACATGCCCCGGTAGAGGCCGAAGAGCCAGAACACCGCCGCATGCACGCCGATGACCAGCGGCAGTCGCGCGAGCATCGCCGCCGCGAATTCGTGCGGCACGTCGAGGTTGAAGCGCAGCCAGTACGCTGCCAGCCAGGCGAGCGCCGCCGCCACGAGGTCGTGCAGGAAAATCGTCAGCCGGCGCAGGTTCAACCGGCCGCCCGGCGCACGTGGCGCGACCAGCGCAGGTCGATCCACGCCGCCGCGATGATCAGCACCACCGCCGCCGGCACGACGACCGCCGCCTGCACCGCCGGCGACTCGCTGCGTGCATAGAGCGCAGCGGCCGCGCAGATGAGCATCAGCCCGTAGGCGATGAGCGCCGTGCCGCGATGGCCCGCGCCCATCTGCACAAGCCGCTGGTAGTAGTGCTCGCGATGCGCGCGCCACACGCGCTCCCCGCGTATCGCGCGCCTGATCAATGTGAGCGTCGCATCGCCGATGAAAGGGGCGAAGACGAGCAGCGGAAACCAGAGCGGCCACACGTCATCGCGCCAGCCGGAGAGGCCGAGCGCCGCCGCCAGGAAGCCCAAAGGCACCGAGCCGACATCGCCCAGGAAGATGCGCGCCGGCGGGAAGTTGAGCAGCAGGAACGCCGCGGCCGCCGCCGCGAGCGCCACGCTCGCCGCCGCGAGCGGCGCGTCGCCGGCCACACTGGCCGCCAGCGCGTACGTGCCGAAGCCGAACAGCGCCATGCCGCCCGCCAGGCCATCCGAGCCGTCCATGAAGTTATAGAGGTTGGTGATCCACGCCACGCCCACCGCGAGCAGCGCGAGCTCGGCGGGATGCATCGGGCTCATCAGGTACCAGGCGACGAGCGCCGCCGCCACGAGATGCGCCGCGAAGCGCACGCCGGTCGGCAGGCCGAGCAGATCATCGGCGAACGAGAGCACGGCGAGCGCCGCCGCCAGCGAGAGCGGCAGCCACAGCGCGGTTGCGCCGAAGGCGAGCGAGAGGGCGGCGCCCGCCAGCAAGCCAATACCGCCCGTGCGCGGCACCGGGCGCTCGTGCAGCGAGCGCTCGTTCGGCTGATCGAGCGCCACGCGCGCAAAGCGTACGAGCAGCAGCCTGAGCGCGGCGAACGTCACCACGAACGAAATGAGTGCCAGCAGCCCCACCATCCCGGCGATTCTAGCGGGCGAGATACCACTGGGCCGTGGCGCGCAGGCCCTCGGCGCGCGTGTAAGGCGGCCGCCAGCCGAGGCGCTCGCGGATGGCGCGGTCGTCGAGCTCCAGCGACGCGGCGAGCTTGCGCGGCAGGAGCGCGGGCGGGAAAGGCACGAGCCGCGCCGGGCGGCCGAGCGCCGCGCCGAGCTCACGGCAGAGACCTGGCGTGGAAACGGCCTCGCCGTCGCAAACCAGGTAGGTGCCGTCGGCATTGAGGCAACGCACGATGGCGTCGGCGAGGTTGCCGACATAAATCAGGCTGCGGCGATTGTCGATTGCGCCAAGGGGCAGCGGCCACCCGCGCGCGATGGCGCGCATGAGCGCGCGGAAATTCGCCTTCACGCCCGGGCCGTAGACCAGCGGCGGACGCAGGATCGCAAGGCGCAGGCCAGGGATCGAGCCCAGCAAGTCTTCGGCGCGCACTTTGCTCATGGCGTACGCGTCCTGCGGCGCGATGCGCGAACGCTCGGTGAACGGCGCCTGCGATTGTTCGCCGTGCACCTTCACCGAGCTCAGGAAGACGAGCCGCGCACCCTGCGCTGCCGCTTCCTGCCCGACGCGCGCAGCGAGGCGCACGTTGACTTGGTCCAGCTCCGCCCGGCTCGCGCGGCGATGCGCTATCGCCGCAAGGTGCACGATGGCATCTGCGCCGGCCAGCGCCGGCAGCACTTCATGACCGGCGCGCGACAACGCGCCGACCAGGTTTCGCCCGACGAAGCCGCCCGCGCCGGTGACGTGCACCTTCATGCCCATAGAATAGGCGGGTGGCGGCGCGAATTCACCCGGTCATCCTGAGCGGCGGCAGCGGCACGCGGCTGTGGCCGCTCTCGCGCCGGTCGCGGCCAAAGCAGTTTCTCGCGCTGACGGGCGAGCGGAGCCTCTTGCAGGACACGGTGACACGCGTGCAAAGCGTGCGCGATTGCACGGCACCGATCGTCGTCAGCAACCACGAGCATCGATTCATGGTGGCGGAACAGCTCCAGGAGCTCGGCGTGCGGCCGGCCGCGCAGCTCCTCGAGCCCGCGGGACGCAACACCGCGCCGGCCGTGGCAGCGGCTGCGCTGCACGTGCAAGAAAGCGATCCCGAGGGCATTCTCCTCGTGCTGCCGTCCGATCACGTGATCGGCGACGGCGCCGCGTTTGGCGACGCGGTCGCGCGCGCCGCGCGCGCGGCAGCCGCCGGCCATCTCGTCACTTTCGGCATTCGGCCGAGTGAGCCGAATACCGGCTATGGCTATATCGAGCGCGGCGATCCGCTCAGCGACCAGAAAGAGGTGCATCGGATTCGCCAGTTCGTCGAAAAGCCGGATATCGACAAGGCGCGCGCCTACGTGGCGTCCGGCCGCTTTCTCTGGAACAGCGGCATGTTCGTGTTCCTCGCGCGCCGTTATCTCGAGGAGCTGCGGCGGCTGCAACCGCAAATATCGCAGGCGGCACAGGCCGCGCTGGCCGCGGCGGTGCGCGACCTCGATTTCATCCGGCTCGATCGCACCGCATTCGAGAGCGCGCCGTCCATCTCGATCGACTACGCCGTAATGGAGAAGACCGACGCGGGCGCCGTCGTGGAAGCGCATTTTCCGTGGAGCGACGTCGGCTCATGGGCGGCGCTGTGGGACATCGGCAAGAAAGACCGCGCCGGCAATGTGATCCATGGCGACGTGCACACGAGCGGCGCGGCCGACTGCTATCTCTGGTCCGAACGACGGCTGCTCGTGGCGCTCGGCATCAAGGACCTGCTGGTCGTCGAGACCGGCGACGCAATACTCGTGGCTGATCGTGCGCGCGCACAGGAGGTGAAGGACGTCGTGCAGGAGCTGCAGCAGCGCAAGCGCACGGAGCATCTCACCCATACGCGTGTCTACCGGCCGTGGGGCTACTACGATGGAATCGACGCCGGCGAGCGCTTCCAGGTGAAGCGCATCATGGTGAAGCCTGGCGAAGCGCTGTCGCTGCAGATGCATCACCACCGCGCCGAGCACTGGGTCATCGTGTCGGGCACGGCCAAGGTCACGCGCGGCGACGAAGTGCTGATGCTTTCCGAAAATCAATCGACGTACATCCCGCTTGGCGTAAGGCACCGGCTGGAAAACCCGGGCAAGGTCCCGCTCTATCTCATCGAGGTCCAGTCAGGCGGTTATCTGGGGGAAGACGACATCGTGCGGTTCGACGACCGCTATCACCGATCTTGAGCGGCGGCACGCGGACGCACGATGAACTCCAGCGCCTTGGCCGGATACTTGGAAAGGAGCTTCAGGTAGTTCGTGGCGATGCCGTTCTCGCGGCAGGCGCGCATGACCTCGCGGTTGAGCGTCAGCGTGCTGCGCCAGCCGCGCGTGCTGACACCGCCGAGCCGCATCCTGACGAGCACTTCCGGCAGATAGGCGTAGCGCAGCGTGCCGGTCGAGAAGATGCGCGCCACGAACTCGAAGTCCGCCGCGACGCGGTAGTCGGTCTTGAATCCGCCATGGTGGCGGTAGACAGCACGGCGCAGAAAAAGCGCCGGGTGCGCCGGCATCCAGCCCCAGGCGATGCGCGAAGGATGGAAGCGCCGCGAGGAGTAGACGCGAACGACGCGGCCGACATCGTCGGCGCGCACGAACGCCACGTCGCCATAGAGCGCGTCGAGCGATTGGGACTGCATGCGCTCGACTACCGCCGCGATCACGTCATTGCGCGCATAGACGTCGTCCGCGTGGAGGAAGCCGACGATCTCGCCGCTGGCGGCGGCGACGCCTTTGTTCAGGGCATCGTAGAGGCCCTGGTCCGGGCCGCGAATGAACTTCGCGAACGATGCCTGGTGGCGCTCGAGCACCTCGAGCGTGCCGTCGGTCGAGCCGCCGTCGACGACGATGTGCTCGATATCGTCATGGGTTTGGGCGCCAACCGATTCGATCGCTTCGCCGATGGTCGCCGCGCGGTTGTAGCACGCGGTGATGATGCTGACCCGCACGTGCGGTGCTATTGCGCCGGCCGGATGCGCCGGCCGGCGGCGACCAGCACCAGCCGGCGCAGGAAGCGCGCGAGCGACCAGGTGAGGAGCGCGCAGAGCATAGGCGTACCGATCAGGCCCGCGCGGCGCAGCCCGCGAAAGGTCGCGAGCTCCGCCGCTTCCATCGCCCACAGGTCGGCGCTCAGCCCGGAAACCCCGAAGAGCGATTTGTAGATCGTGACGAGCGGCAGGTCGATTCGCGCGATGCGCTTCCCCGCGGCCGCGATGTCGAGCCAGAGCTGCCGATCCTCGCCGTGGCGCTTGTCCGGCGCGAAACGCTGCGCTACGTCACGGCGCAGCAGCACCGAGGAAGTGTGGAACCAGTTGCGGTAGAGCATGGAGCGGAAGGCGACCTCCGTGAACGGCACGTCCTCGCCGCCCGGCTCGACGCGCGCCGGGTCGTCTTCGTACGCCATCCAGTGCCCCGTGATCGGGTATTGCGGATGACGGCGCATGAAGCCGAGCTGAATCTCGAGCTTGCGCGGG
>DASSLQ010000102.1:0-3751 GCA_035689325.1 Burkholderiales bacterium
CAGCCCAGCATATAGGCGCTGGTGTCGCGCTTGGGCAGCCGGGCGAAGTAGATCGCGCGCGGCTGGGCGTTCACGCGCACCCGTAGCCCGACCTTCGCGAGCATGCCGGCCACGGCGACGCAGATCTGCTCGTCATTGATGTAGCGGTTGTTCGGGCAATCCAGGGTGAAGCCGAAGCCGTTCGGATACCCGGAATCGGCGAGGAGCTGCTTCGCGCGCGCCGGGTCGTAGGGCAGTCGCTTCTCCGCTTCGGCATTGGAGGCCAGGATGGACGGCGTGATGCCGCCGGTGGGCAGCGCCTGGCCGCGCATCGTCACGCGCCTCAACGACTCGATGTCGATCGCGCGGTAGATCGCCTCGCGCACCCGGCGGTCCTTGAACGGGTTCTTGCCCTTCACATCCGAGTAGAGCAGCTCATCGCGCGCCTGATCGAAGCCGAAGAACACGATGCGATTCTCGACGCCGTCGATCACCTTTATCCCGGGCTGCTTGCGTAGCCGCGGCACGTCCTGCGGCGGCGGGTCGAGGATAAGATCGACGTTGCCGGCGATGAGCGCCGAGACGCGCGTCGGGTCCGACTTGATCGAGAGGAAGGTCAGCTCGGTCACGTTGCCTTCCGGTTTCCCCCACCAGTTCGGGTTTCGCACCATCACCGTCTTCACGTCCGGCTCGCGCGACTTCAGCAGGTACGGCCCGGTGCCATTGGCATGCAGCGAGGCGTACGACTCCTCCTTGGCGGAGTAGTCGAGCGGCCGCTCCACCTTATGCTTCTCGCACCACGCCCGGCTCATGATCTGCACCAGCGTCGCGTGCTCGAGCATGATGGGGTTCGGCTCCGGCAGCTTGAATTCCACCGTGTAGTCATCCACCTTGGTGGGCTTGCCCAGCGCGCTCGCATAGACGCGGATCTGGGAGGTCCCCTGGCTCGCGCGCTGCATGGAGAAGAGCACGTCGTCCGCCGTGAACGGCGTGCCGTCATGGAAGCGCACGCCCTTGCGCAGCGTGAAGCGCCAGGTGAGCGGATCGAGCTGCTGCCAGGCGGTCGCAAGCACCGGCACGATCTCGAGCTTCTTCCCGCGGTTGACGAGCGTCTCGTACATCTGCCCATTGATGCTGTTGGTGAGCAGCTCGTTCTGCGAGTGCGGGTCCATCGTCTGCGGATCGCCCTGGCTCGCCCAGCGGAACGGACGTGCCTGGGCGGCGCTCAGCGCGACGACCAGCGCTAGCGCGACGGCTATTTTTTTAGCAGCGGACATACGCTTCTCGCCGCCGGCAGGAAGGCCTCCTGCGCCGGGATAGTGGCCCGAAGCTTGTAGTAGTCCCAGGCGTAGGTCGATTCGGCAGGCTGCTTCACCTCGAAGAGGTACATGTCGCGCATCATGCGGCCGTCTTCGCGAATGCGCCCGTTCTTCACGAAGAAGTCGTTGATCGGCGTGCCCTTCATCTTCGCCATGACGGGCCCGGCCTCGTCGGTGCCGGCGGCGCGCACCGCGCGCAGGTAGTGCGTGACCGAGGAGTAAGTCCCGGCCTGGATCATGTTCGGCATCTTCTTCATGCGCTCGAAGTAGCGCCGCGACCAGGCGCGCGTCTCGGGGTTCATGTCCCAGTAGAACGCCTCGGTGAGCAGCATGCCTTTCGCGATCGGCAGCCCGAGCGCATGGACGTCATTGATGAAGACCAGCAGGCCGGCGACCTTCTGGCTTTTCGTGATGCCGAATTCGTTCGCCGTCTTGATGGAGTTGATCGTGTCGCCGCCGGCGTTGGCGAGGCCGATCACCTTGGCCTTGGAATTCTGCGCCTGCAGCAGGAACGACGAGAGATCCGCCGCGTTCAGCGGATGGCGCACCGAGCCGAGCACGCGGCCGCCCTCCGCGGTGATGACGTCGGTGGTGTCCTTCTCCAGCACATGGCCGAACGCGTAGTCGGCGGTCACGAAGAACCAGGTGTCGCCGCCGGTCTTCAGCACGCCGCGCCCGGTGCCCACCGCCATGGCGTAGGTGTCGTAGGTGTAATGCACGCTCACCGGGCTGCAGTTCTCGTTGGTGAGCCGCGTCGCGCCCGGGCCGTTGAACATGATGAGGCGGTTCTTCTGCCGCGCCACTTCGAGCGCCGCAAGCGCCGTCGCCGAGGCGGCGACATCGGCGATCAGGTCGACATGGTCGACGTCATACCATTCGCGCGCCTTGGCCGCGGCGAGATCGGGCTTGTTCTGGTGGTCCACGTAGACGAGCTGGATCGGCGCGCCCAGCACGCTGCCGCCGAAGTCCTCGATCGCCATGCGTGCCGCGGTAGCGGAGCCTTCGCCCGTGAGGTCGGCGTACAGGCTGCTCATGTCGAGCAGGAGCCCGATCTTGACCACGCCGTCGGAAATCTTCGGCGCCGGTTTCTGCGCATGGGCGTTTGCGCACAGCAGCGCCGCAGAGGCGAGCACGCTGACGGCCGTTGAGCGTTTCATGGGCTAGTCTCCTCTCGTGGCATGCTAGGCCGTTGGCAATGGAAAGACCAGATACCGTCCCCGCTTTGCTCGCCCGGGCGCAGGAATCGCTGATCGACCGCGGCCGAGCGCTCGCCTACCGCGCGCTCGAGCGCGAAAGCGCGAGCCTGGCGCGCGGCCTGCGCGAGCTGGGCGTGCACCAGGGTGATCGCGTGGCGCTCTGGCTGCCGAGCATCCCGGCGTGGCTCGCCACGTTCGCCGCCTGCGCGCGGCTCGGCGCGATCGCGGTCTCGCTCAACACGCGCTTCAGGAGCGCCGAGATCGCCGACATCGTGTCGCGCTCGGGGTGTCGCGCGCTCGTCTACTGGCCCGGCTTCCGCAACATCGACTTCCGCGCGATCCTCGCCGCCTGCGATCGCGCCGCGCTCGGCTCGCTCGGCGCGCGCATCGCGTACGGCGAAGGCGGCGAGGCTTCCGCTTACCACGAGCTCGCCGCCCTGCCGCCGCTCGAAGAGGACGCCTCGGCGCCCGAGGCGCCGTGCGTCATCTTCACCACGTCCGGCACCACCAAGGCGCCCAAGTTCGTGCTGCATGATCAGCGCACGGTGCTCGGCCATGCGCGCAACGTGGCGCGCAATTTCGGGTTCGCCGCCAAGGGGTCAAGGGTCCTCGTTACGGCGCCGTTCTGCGGCGTGTTCGGCTTTTGCAACGCCATGGGCACGGTCGCGGCGGACAAGCCGCTCGTCATGTCGCCGACGTTCGAGGCGGCAGAGGCCGCAGCCCTGGTCCGCCGCCACGGTATCACGCACTTCAACTGCACCGACGACATGCTCGCGCAGATGCTGGCGGCGGTGCCGGAGGAGATTGCGTTTCCCACCGTGCGCTTCGTCGGCTATGCCGCCTTCAATCCGGCGCTCGCCGACCTGCCGGTGCGCGCCGGCGCGCGCGGCGTAAAGGTCGTCGGCCTGTACGGCTCGAGCGAGCTACAAGCGCTGCTCGCACGGCAGAGCGAGGATGCGCCGCCCGACGAGCGTGCATTGGGTGGCGGGCGCCTTGTCGCAGCCGAGGGTGAAGTGCAAGCGCGGGATCCAGAAACCGGTGCGCGCCTGCCGGAGCGCACGCCAGGCGAGCTCGTGTTCAAGGTGCCGAGCCGCATGGTTGGCTATTACGGCAACCAGGCGGCGACCAGCGCAGCGACCACGGCCGACGGCTGGTTCAGGAGCGGCGATCTCGGGTACACGACCGGCGAGCGCCGCTTCGTCTTCCTCACGCGGCTGGGCGACGCGCTGCGCCTTTCCGGCTTCCTCGTCAGTCCGG
>DASSLQ010000103.1:0-11186 GCA_035689325.1 Burkholderiales bacterium
AATTAACGGCCTGCTCTTCTGGTTCGTCGGCTCGTTCGTCCAGGGCTTCCAGGTGGCCGGCTTCTGGTGGGGCGTGCTCGGCGCGATTGTCTACAGCCTGATCTCGTGGCTGCTCGCGGCGCTGGTGTTGCACCACGCGCCGCCCGCTGTCCCGCAATGAACCGCTGATTCCGTACTAAGTACGAAATAAGTATTACGTACTAAGTACGGAATTAGGCGCGGCGCTCGGCGCGCGCGCTGAGCGCCGCCAGCGCGGCGAAGTCGGCAGCCTCGAGCGGACCGCTGAAGAGATGCCCCTGCCATTGCTCGCAGCCGGCGGCGAGCAGGCGCTCGAGCTGCGCATTGGTCTCGACGCCTTCGGCGGCGATGCCGATGCCGAGGGTGTGCGCGAGCGCGGCGATGGTGCGCACGATCGCCTGGTCGGCCGCGTTGGTCTGGAGCTCGCGCAGGAACAGGCGATCGATCTTCAGCTTGTCGATCGGCAGCTCGCGCAGGTAGGCAAGGCTCGAATAGCCGGTGCCGAAGTCGTCGATCGCGAAGCGCACGCCGAGCGCACCCGCCTTGCGCAGGGTGGCGGCATTCTCCGGGAAATGCGACATCAGCACGCGCTCGGTGACTTCCAGCTCGATGCGGCCGCCCGGCACGCCGTGCGCCTTGAGCGCGGCGCTCAGCCGCTCGACGAACGCATCGCCCTGCGCGAGCTCGGGCGCCGAGACGTTGATGGCGAACCATGGGTTATTCGGCAGCTCGCGGCTCCAGATCGCCGCCTGCGCGAGCGCGTGCTCGAGCGTCCACTCGCCGACCGCGCGGATCAGCCCCGCATCCTCGGCGAGCGGCACGAACTCCTCGGGGCCCATGAGCCCGCGCTCGGGATGGCGCCAGCGCACGAGCGCCTCGGCGCCGACGACGCCCGCGCGGCCCTGCGCCACCGGCTGCCAATAGAGCACGAGCTCGCTCTTGGTGAGCGCGGCTCGCAGCTCGTTCGCGAGCTGCAGGCGCTCGGCCGATTGCGCGCCGAGCGCCGGCTCGTAGAAGCGGAACGTGCCGCGCCCGGCATCCTTTGCCGCGTACATCGCGGCATCGGCGTGCTTCAGGAGCTCGGTGAAGTCGCGCCCATCGTCAGGGTAGCAGGCGATGCCGATCGAAGCGCTCACGGCGAGCGTGCGGCCCTCGACGGCGAACGGGCGGCCGAGGATGGCGAGCAGCCGCGCGCCGAGGCTCGCAGCCTCTTCGCGCGATTTCAGGCCCTGCCAGAGCAGGACGAAGTCGTCGCCCCCAAGACGCGCCAGCATGTCCTCGCGGCGCGCAGCGTTCGAAAGCCGTTCCGCCACGGCGCGCAGCAGCGCGTCGCCGGCGCCGTGGCCGAGCGTGCCGTTTACCAGCTTGAAGCGATCGAGATCGATCGCGAGCAGCGCGAGCCCGCTGCGCGTACGCGCCGCCGCGGCGATCGCTTCCGCCGTGCGCTCCGCGAGCAGCGTGCGGTTGGCGAGGCCGGTGAGCGCGTCGCGCGTCGCGAGCTGCTCGATGCGCGCCTCGGCGAGCTTGCGTGCCGTGACGTCCGCCGCCATGCCGCGGTAGCCGCACCAGCGGCCGGTGCTGTCCGCGAGCGGCAGGCCGCTCATCGATTGCCAGATGACGCCGCCCGACTTCGTCATCATGCGATGCACGAGGTCGCGGAACGGCC
This sequence comes from Burkholderiales bacterium, assembly GCA_035689325.1. Classification (GTDB taxonomy): domain Bacteria; phylum Pseudomonadota; class Gammaproteobacteria; order Burkholderiales; family SG8-39; genus SCGC-AG-212-J23. The sequence goes on from DASSLQ010000103.1 coordinate 1,685, forward strand.
GCCCTTCGCCACCGTGGCTGGCGAACCACTGGCGGATGGCGCGCTCTTCGCCGAGCGGGACCAATTCCCAGGCGCGGCGCCCGAGCAGCTCGCGCCGCGAGTAGCCAAGCAGCGCCTCGACCCGCTCCGAAAGATAGGTGTAGCGCCATTCGGCATCGGCTTCCCAGACGTATTCGCTGGAGACTGCGGCGACGTCGCGGAAGCGCCGGTCGGCGGCGCCGACCGCGGCTTCGGCGCGCTTGCGCGCATCGATGTCGGCCGCCACGCCCGACATGTGCATCGCGCGGCCGCTCACGTCGCGCACCGTGACGCGGCCCTTCGCGTGCAGCCATTTCCAGCCGCCCTCGCGCGTGCGCAGTCGCAGCTCGACGTCGAACTCGTCGTCGGCACCCTTCAGCGCGCGCGCGAGCGCCACGCGCGCCTTTGGCAGGTCATCGGCATGCAGCAGGCGCTCGAGCTGCGCGCCGCGCGAAATCGGCGGCGAGCGCTCGTGGCCGAGAAAGCGCACCCAGCCGTCGCCGGCATAGAGCTCGTCCGCGCCGATGTCGTAGTGCCATTCGGCGAGGTTGCCACCGTCGAGCGCCAGCTCGAGGCGCGCCTTCGCCTGCGACAGGCTGGCCTCGGCGCGGCGCTGCTCGGTGACGTCGCGCCCGACGCCGCGGTAGCCGCGGAAGGCGCTGTCGGGCCCATGGTAAGACTGCCCGGAGATGATGTGCACCTGCCGTGCGCCGCGCTCGTCCGTGCGCGCGATCTCGAGGTCGAAAAACGGCAGCTGCCTTTCCAGCCGCTCGAGGTGCGCTGCAAGCGCGCGCGCATCGACTTCCACGCCGGGGATCTCCCAGAAATGCTTCCCATAGGTCGGCGTATCGCGGAACAGCGTGGCGACCGGCCCGCCGCCCGAGAGCCAGGTGATCCGGTGCTCGGCGTCGGTCTCCCAGAACCAGTCGGCGGAGAGCTCGGTGAGGCTGCGCAGCCGCTCCTCGTGCGCGCGCGAGCGCGCGAGCTCGCGCTCGCGGCGGCCGCCGACGAGCACCATGGTCAGGTAGACGATCGCCGCCGCGATGGCGACGAGCAGCAGCGCGTCTGAGATCGGGTTCAGGCAGCGCCGTCGCGCACTGGCGGCGCGACCTTCAGCACTTCCTCGATCGTCGTCAGGCCGGCGCCGACCTTCATCGCGCCGCTGATGCGCAGCGGTTTCATGCCGTCCTTGAACGCCTGCTCGCGCAGCTGCCCGAGCTCGACGGTCGCGCCGACCATGCTCTTGAACGCGGGCGTCAGCAGCAGCGTCTCGTAGATGCCGATGCGGCCGATGAAGCCGGTCATGCGGCATTCGAGGCAGCCGACCGGCTTGTAGAGCTTGGTCGGGTGCTTCGACTTCCAGGGCGCCACCAGCGCCTCCCAGGCCTGCTGGTCTTCGGTGCGCTGCAGCTCGATCTTCTGCTTGCAATGCGGACAGAGCGTGCGCACCAGGCGCTGCGCCATGACGCCGTTCACCGTCGCGTTGAGCAGATACGCGGGCACGCCGAGCTCGAGCAGCCGCGCCACCGCGCTCGGCGCGTCGTTGGTGTGCAGCGTCGAGAGCACGAGGTGCCCGGTGAGCGCCGCCTGCACCGCCATCTCGGCCGTCTCGAGGTCGCGGATCTCGCCGACCATGATGATGTCCGGATCCTGGCGCATGAGCGCGCGCACGCCCTCGGCGAAGCCGAGCTCGATCGCCGGCACCACCTGCATCTGATTGAAGGCCGGCTCGACCATCTCGATCGGATCTTCGATGGTGCAGACGTTGACGTCGGGCGTCGCGAGGGTCTTCAGCGTCGAATAGAGCGTGGTGGTCTTCCCCGAGCCGGTGGGACCGGTGACCAGCACGATGCCGTTCGGCCGGTCGGTCATCTCCTGCCAGCGCTTGTGGTCCTCCTCGGAGAAGCCGAGCTCCTTGAAGTCGCGCACCAGCACCTCGGGATCGAAGATGCGCATCACCAGCTTCTCGCCGAATGCGGTCGGCAGGGTCGAGATGCGCAGCTCGACCTCCTCGCCGGCGAGCGTGCGCGTCTTGATGCGGCCGTCCTGCGGCCGGCGCTTCTCCACCACGTCCATGCGCGCCAGGATTTTTATGCGGCTGGTCATCGCCACGAGGACGGGAGCAGGGATCTGATAGACCTGGTGCAGCACGCCGTCGATGCGAAAGCGCACGATGCCCTGCTCGCGGCGCGGCTCGACATGGATGTCGCTCGCGCGCTGCTCGAAGGCGTACTGCCAGAGCCAGTCGACGATGCGCACGACGTGCGCGTCGTTCGCATCGAGCGTCTTGTTGTCCTTGCCGAGCTCGACCAGCTGCTCGAAGTTCGAGAGCCCGCTCGGCCCCGTGGCGGTCTTGCCCGCGCCCTTGATCGACTTCGCGAGGTTGTAGAACTCGACCTGGTAGCGCTGGATGTCGACCGGGTTCGCAATCACGCGCTTGATGTCGCGCTTGATGATGCGCGCGAGCTCGGTTTCCCATTCGCGCACCAACGGCTCGGCCGTGGCGATGACTGCTTCCTTGGTCGTCACCGCGACCGGCAGGATGCCGAAGCGCGTGGCATACGCCGAGCTCATCACCTCGGTGACCGCCGCGAAATCGATCTTCAGCGGATCGATGTGCAGGTAATCCATGCCCACGCGCTTGGCGAGCCATTCGGTGAGGAAGTCGAGCGTGAGCGGCTTGCCGGGCGGCGCGGCCTGGCGCCATTTCTGGTCGGCGATGATGACCAGCGGATGCAGCGAGCCGCGGTAGTAGCGGCGCTCCTTCTTCAGCTCTTCCGCCGCCGGCGCGCCGACCAATCCGTCCGCGACCAGCCAGTCGAGGATCCCGGAAAGAGAGAGCCGCTGCGCGGCACGCGCCTCCCCCGCAGGCGTCTTAACTGCTTGTTGCATCGGCAAAAGACTATACCCCAAACTCCGTATTGCCATTCCCCACAAATAGAGACGAAACGTGAGTATTTGCATGAGCGGCGTGCTGCATTCGATCAACGTCTCGGATGCAGGCGAGGTGCGCTTCAGCGGCGTGACAGGAGATCGGCGACGCGACCTGCGCTATCACGGCGGTCCGGTGCGCGCCGTGTCGCTCTACTCGCTCGAGTGGGTGAGGCGCGGCTCGAGCTCACCGCGTATGCGGCGCCGTGCAGCAACCTGCTCGCCTGTTTCCGCGACGGCGAATTCAAGCGCGTCTCGCAGAATGTGCATCCGGGCTGGAGCCGGCTCTATGCGCGCGTGCTGCGCGAAGGCACCGTGAAGGTCGGCGACCCCGTGTACCTGCAATAATGAACGGGCGATGGAACAGAATCTCGAGCACCTAGTACAGCATCTCCTCGCCTCGATTCGCGCCGCGCGCGCAGGCGACGAGCCGTTTCACCATCTCGAGCTCTCTGACGTGTTTCCCGCCGGGATCTACGGGGCGCTGCTCGACGCCATGCCGTCGCGCGCCGACTACCGGCCGATGTCCGGGCGCGCGAAGTACACGCGCACCGACGATGGCGGTACGCGCACGAAAATCGATCTCTTCCCCGAATTGCTGCGCCGCCTGCCCCCTGAAAAGAAAGATCTCTGGCGGCTCGTCGGCCAGGCGCTGCACTCGGCGCCGGTGCGCGAGGCGTTCCGTGCGCGGCTCGCCCCCGGGCTCGAACAACGCTTCGGGCCGCGCTATCGCGACATCGGCATGTTCCCGCTCGCGACGCTGCTGCGCGACGTGCCCGGCTACAACATCGGCATACACTCGGACACGCGCTGGAAAGGCATCACGGTGCAGTTCTACCTGCCGCGCGACCGCTCGATTACGCACGTGGGCACCGTGTTCCACCGCCGAACCGGCGCGGACGTCTATGAGCGTGTGCACCAGGTCGAGTTCGCCCCCAACTCGGGATACGCTTTCGCGGTGGGCAGCGATTCGTACCATTCCGTGGACACGGTCGGCCCGGAGGTGCGCACGCGCGATTCGATCATCCTCACCTATTACGTCGACGACAGGCTGGTGGAACGAATCAGCAACCGCGGCAAGCGCCTGGCGAATTTCCTGCGCAGCGAATGGCGCGGCCTGACCCTGCGCGCGTGAGCTCTCCGCTGGCAGGCGGCTGCGATTGCCGCGAGGTGCGTTACCGCATGGAGAGCGCGCCGCTCTTCGTGCAATGCTGCCATTGCCGCTGGTGCCAGCGCGAGACCGGCGCGTCGTTCGCGCTCAACGCGCTGATCGAATCGCAGCGCCTCACCCTGCTCGGCGCAAAGCCCGAGCTCGTCGACACGCCGTCGCAGAGCGGCAAGGGCCAGCAGATCGCGCGCTGCCGCAAGTGCCGCCTCGCGCTCTGGAGCCATTATGGCGGCGCCGGGCCGGTCTTGAGCTTCGTGCGCGTCGGCACGCTGGACGATCCCGACCCGTTGCCGCCGGACATCCACATCTTCACCGCGTCCAAGCAACCCTGGGTCGTCATCCCGCCGGGGATGCCGGCGGTGCCGGAATACTACGACCGGGAGAAATATTGGCCGCGCGAGAGCCTCGAGCGCCGCCGCGCCTTCCTGCCGCAGCTCGAGGCCTACCAGGCCGGGCTCAAGCGAACGCACAGCTGAGGAATGTCCGACAAAGCGGCGCATCGTCGTTGGGCCCCCGCTTTCGCGGGGGCGACTATTTCAGAACTTCCCTAGCGCGTGCGGCTACCGGCGAGCCGCAAGGTGTGGGGCTGGAGCCTGTACTACTGGGGCAACCACGCCTTCACTACGTCGATCATCACCGTCTTCTTTCCCATTTTCTTCAAGGACTACTGGAGCTCGGGGGCGGACGTCACGGTGAGCACGTTTCGCCTCGGACTCGCGAACTCCGTCGCGAGCTTCATCGTCGCGGTCTCCGCGCCGGTGCTGGGCGCCATCGCCGATCGCGGCGGCCACGCGAAGCGCTTCCTCATCGGCTCCGCGCTCTTCGGCGCGGCGACCCTGCTCGCGCTCCACTGGGTCGGTGAAGGCGATTGGCAATGGGCGGTCACGTTCTACGTGCTCGCGTCGATCGGCTACTTCTGGGGCAACGTATTCGGCGACTCGATGCTGGTGAGCGTCGCCGAGCCGGGGAAGCTGGACATCACTTCGGCGGTGGGCTACTTCGCGGGCTATCTCGGCGGTGGGCTGTTCCTCGCGCTCGGCGTGGCCATGACCCTCAAGCCGCACTGGTTCGGACTCGCCGACCCCGCGGCGGCGGTGCGCCTGCTCCTCATCCTGGCCGCGGCATGGTGGGCGCTATTTTCGCTGCCGCTGCTCTTCTGGGTGCCGGCGCCGCCACGCGCGGCCGAGCACGTGCCGTTCACCGTGGCGGCGCGCGAAGGCCTGCTGCAGTTCGTCGAAACGTTCCGGCACATACGCGCATACAAGCCGGTGTTCGTTTTCCTCGCCGCGTACTGGGTATACATCGACGGCGTCAACACGGTGATCCAGATGGCGGTCGACTACGGCAAGTCGATCGGCTTCGGCACCGCCGATCTCATTCTCGCGGTGCTGCTCGTGCAGTTCGTCGGCGTGCCGGCGGCGCTCGTCTCCGGCTATCTCGGCGAGCGCATCGGGCCGCGCCGGGCGATCTTCATCGGCCTCGCGGTGTACGTGTTCGTGTCCGTCTACGCGACGTTCATGACGAGCCCGCTCGAGTTCTATTTCATCGCGGGATTGGTCGGGCTCGTGCAGGGCGGCGTGCAGCTCCTGAGCCGCTCCTATTTCGCGCGCCTCGTGCCGCCTGAGCGCGCGGGCGAATTCTTCGGCTTCTACAACATGCTGGGCGAATTCGCGGCCATCATCGGCCCGCTGCTGGTGGGCACCGTCAGCTATCTCACCGGCAGCCCCCGCCTCTCCATCCTGTCGGTGATCGTGCTGTTCGGCGCCGGCGCCTATCTGCTCACTTGGGTGCGGGTGAGCTCGCGCCCGTAGCGGCGCGGCCGACAGTTTCTCCAATCAAGATCTCGACGCGCCGATTGAGGCTTCTGCCGCGCGCGTCCTTGTTGGCGGCCACCGGATAGGCCGGTCCGAGACCGCGCGCGACGATGCGCTGCGGCTCGACGCCATCGGCTGCGAGCGCGTCGCGCACCGCCTGCGCGCGCTGCTCCGAGAGGCGCTGGTTGAGCCCCGGCGACCCGCGGTCGTCGGTGAAGCCCTCGATCACGATCTTGCGCTCGGGCTGCTCGCGCATGAAGCGCGCCACCTTGGCGATCGCGCGCCGGCCCTCGGGCTTGAGCTTCGCGTCGCCGACATCGAACAGCACATCGCTGCCGAGGGTGAGGAGCCAGCCTTGCTCGGTCTCTTCCGCCTTCAATGCCGCCACTTGCGCCTCGAGCCGGCGCAGGTCCGCGCTCAGCTTGTCGTTCAGGTCGCGCGCGTGCTCGAGCTCCTTCGCCCGCGACTCGGCCTGCCGGCGCGCCTCCTCCGATTCGCGCAGCCGCGCCTCGAGCGACGCCGCGTCGGCTTCCGCCGCGGCATAGGCGGCCTGCAGCGCGTCGTCGCGCGGCGCCGGCGCGGTGCAACCGGCCAGGAGAAGCGCGGCGGCGAGGGCGACGAGTCTCATCGGCGCTGCAAGCCGCAGGCACATTTCGTACCCGGACCGCAAGTTGCTACGCACCCCGCGTGAAATGGCTTCTTGCCCTGGCGCTGCTCGTCCTCGGCACGGCAGCGCTCGTGCCGGCCACCGCCATCCAGGTGCCGAGCGCCATGCGCATCGGCAACGTGCAGCTGCCGGCCGCGAGCTGCGCCGCGCGGGACACGCTCTGGATGCATCACTACGTCGCCGCCCTCTATCTCCCGACCCGGCAATCGCCGGTCAGCGCGCTGCAGGACCCGCAGCAGCCCAAAGCGCTGCAGGTGCAGATCCTGAGCAAAACGTTCCTGCCGAAGGAGCTGCCTCAGAAATGGCGCGTGACGCTCGAAAGCGAGCTCGACGGCGCCGCCTTCGGGGCGATCCGCGACGCCTGGCACGCTCTCGCGGTGGGCGACCGCGTCACCGTTGCCTATCTGCCCGGGCCAGGGGTGACGCTGCAGCTCAATGATCGCGTGGTGGCGCGCTCGCCGAGGCACGAGGTGATCGACGCGCTCCTCAAAACCTGGGCCGAGGGAGAGCCCGTGCCGCAGCGCGTCAACCGCGTGGTAGAGAAGCACCCGTGCCAGCACTGAGAATCCTGCTGCTCCTCTTCGCAAGCTGCGCCGCGCACGGGCAGACGCGCAGCCTCCCCGACTTCACGTCGCTGATGAAGGCGGCGGGCCCCGCGGTCGTCAACGTCACCTCTACGCGCAAGGCGCAGACCGCGGCCGCGGCCGCGGGCGGCACCGCGGAAAGCGCGCAGGACCCGCTGAGCGAGTTCCTGCGCCGCTTCATGCCCGACCTGCCCGAGCGCCAGCCGCGGCAAGGCCTCGGCTCCGGCTTCATCATCAGCGAGGACGGTTACATCCTGACAAACGCGCACCTGGTGGCGGAGTTCGATGACGTCAACGTGCGCCTCGCCGATGCGAAGCGCGAGTTCAAGGCGAAGGTCGTCGGCGTCGACAAGCGCAGCGACGTGGCGCTCATCAAGGTCGACGCGCAAGGCCTGCCGACGGCAAAGCTCGGCAGCTCGGCGGGCCTCGAGCCGGGCGACTGGGTGGCGGCGATCGGCTCGCCGTTCGGCTTCGCCAACACCATCACGGCCGGCATCGTCAGCGCCAAGGGGCGCTCGCTTCCCGACGAGATGTACGTGCCGTTCATCCAGACCGACGTGGCGGTGAACCCCGGCAATTCCGGCGGGCCGCTCCTTAATCTGCAAGGCGAGGTGGTGGGCATCAATTCGATGATCTATAGCGGCACCGGCGGCTACATGGGCGTGTCGTTCGCCATCCCGATCGAAGTGGCGCTCGACGTCTCGCGCCAGCTGAAGAGCGAGGGCAAGGTGACGCGCGGACGCGTCGGCATCGGCGTCCAGCCGATGACCACCGAGCTCGCGCGCTCCTTCGGCCTCGACTCGGCGGCGGGGGCGATCATCGTCAGCCTGGAAAAGGACGGCCCGGCCGACAAGGGCGGCGCGCACATCGGCGACGTGGTGCTCGATTGGAACGGCGAAGCGATCGACGAACCGAACGAGCTGCCGCGGCGTGTCGCAGCGACGCCGCCCGGCAGCCTCGCGCACATGGGCATCTGGCGCGAGGGCCAGCGCCGCACGATCGAGCTGCGCGTGGGCGAAGTGCGCGCGGAGCCGGGCAGCGCGGCGCGCGATGCGCCCGCCAAGAAAGACGATCCGCGCCTCGGCGTGGCGGTGCGCGACTTGACGTCGGCAGAGCGCGGCGCGCTCGGGATCGACTACGGGCTGATGGTGGTCGATGTCGCGCGGCGCTCAGGCCCAGGGAGCGCCATCCTGCCCGGCGACATCATCGTCGGCGTGAACCAGCGGCACTTCGCGAGCCGGCGGGAATTCGAGCGCCTGCTCGCGGCGCATCCCAAGGGCGGCATGGTCGCGCTGCTGGTGCGCCGCGGCGAGGCGTCGCTCTACGTACCGCTCGAGCTGGGGTAGGCGCGCGGCGCGCGGCGCCGTCCCGCGGCGGCACCGATCACGGCGGCCGCAAGCGAAAGCATGAGCGCACCGAATGTCGCCCAGGCAGCGCGCGTCGCCTGCGGCTTCACCTCCTGTGCTTTTTGCTGCAGCTGCGGCATTTTCTGCTGGATGTCCTGCGCCTGCTGCTGGACCTCCTCGGCCACGCCCTGCGCCCCGCCCATCAGGCTGAAGGCGCCGCCGGCGAGCGAGCTCACGCCGCTCGCGGCGAGATAGGCGACCAGCAGCAGCGACACTACCCAGACGAGGAAGCCGGCAAAGAAACTCGTGCTCGCATCGTGCGTCGCGCCGATGCGTGTCGAGACCAGGCCGCCGATGAACAGCGCGACGAGGAGCGATACGCCCGCCCAGACGCCTGCGCCCGCGCCCACTTTGGAAACCTCGGTCTGGGTGGGATCGACCGCGCTGATGCCGACCGCGACGCCGAGCGCCGCGAGCAGGAGCAGAAGGCCCACGGCGACCAGCACGCCGCCGAAGATGCCTCCCCAGGAGACGCGCATGCCCTCGGCGCCGAAAAGGCCGGGATAGGCGATGCGCCGGCGCTCGGTGGTGCGCCGCTCGTGATAGGGATTGACTGCGTTGGCCATGGAAGCCTCCTTGCAATGGATTGCGATGGAGCGAGCAAGCGACAGTCCCATGGCGAGCGGGTTCGAGTTTTGCTGGTACAGGCGGTGATGCGACCGTTAATGGTGATCCTGCTTCTCGCTCTTGCTGCATGCGATGCCGAGCAGCTCCCGCTGCGCGAGGTGAGCATCGAGAGCCCGGCGACGCTCAGCTTGAGCTTGCGCGAGCTGCCCGCCGCGGTGTTGCGCGCGAGCGGCCTGCCTTACGGGCTGGCGGTGGTGAAGACGGGAACGCTCGCCGAGCACGCGGGCTTGCGTGTCGGCGACATCATCTATGCGGTGAACCAGCAGCGGCTGCGCAGCATCGAGGAC
>DASSLQ010000104.1:0-9423 GCA_035689325.1 Burkholderiales bacterium
TGGGGGCGCGAGAAAGGCACCGCCTATATGGAGGCGCTGAGCCGGCAGAAGCCGCAGCAGCGCCGCGGACACAGCCTGCTCACGCGGCTGCTGGTGGCCGGCGATTTTCCGCTCGCCGTGGTCCACGCCGGCGAGATCGAGAAGGAGAAGCAGGATGGCGCGCCGGTCGAGTGGGTGAGGACGCTCGACCCGATCATCACCTCGCCGAGCCAGGTGGCGATCTCGGCCAAGGCGCCGCATCCGGCAGCAGCGCGGCTGCTGGTCGATTTCCTGCTTTCCAGGGAGGGCCAGCGTGTCATCGAATCGCGCGGACGCGTGCCCGCGCGCATCGATCTTGCGCCGAGCGCCGATGGGTCGCTCAAGGTGCACTACGTGGATGCCAGGCTCGCCGCGCGGTTCAACGAGTATGAACACGAGTTCCGCGCCATCTTCGGCAGGGCGCCATGACGGCGAAGCTCAAGCACATTGCGCTCGTCAGCGACCAGTACGCGCTGCAGGGCAAGTTCTACGAGGCGGCCTTCGGCATGCGCACCGCGGCCGATCCGCGGCCCGAGCGCGCGGTGACGGTCGGCGACGGCTATGTCGGGCTCAACATCAATCCGCGCAAGCCCGGCCGCCCGGCCGGACTCGACCACTTCGGGCTCGAGGTGGACGAGGTGGAGCCGATCCTCGCCCGGCTGAAGAAGCATGGCGTCGAGGTGGTGAAGCGCCCGAGCACGCGTCCCTTCGCCGGCATCAGCACGCACGATCCGGCCGGCAACATCTTCGATCTTTCCCAGCGCGACATGGCGAACCGCACCTCGGTGTACGTCGAGGCCGAGAAGCCCGCGCCGCGGCGCATCAGGCATCTTGCGCTGCGCACGCTGCAGGCCGATCGGCTCGTGGATTTCTATGCCGAGCTCGGCCTCACGCCGGTGAAGGGCGCGCACGGCAACTTCCATCTCACCGACGGGCGCGTGACGCTGGTGCTCATGCCCTGGCGCATCAGCGACTACGAGGGCACCGGCATCGTGCGCCCGGGGCCCGATCACCTCGGCTTCGAAGTCGAGAGCCTGCCGGCGTTCAAGCAGCGGCTGCAGGAGCTTGGCGACAACAACCCGCACCTGCGCGCGAAGTCGCTCGCCGGCAAGGAGGGCGAGGCGCGCATGCAGCTCTTCGCCTCGTCGTGCCCGCTCGGCGAATATCGCATCGCCGACGTCGACGGCGTGCTGCTCGACATCGCGGAGCGTGCATGAACGAGCGCTCGCTGCGCATCGATGGCCTCAAGGTGCGCTGCCTGGAGCAGGGCAAGGGCGCCGCAGTGCTCCTCCTGCACGGCGCTTCGCTCGGCTCCTCGGCCGACGTCTGGGCGCGCAATCTCGCGCCGCTCGCCGCGCACGGGCTGCGCGTGATCGCGCCCGACCTGCCGGGGTTCGGACATACCGACAACCCGGCGGATCACTCGCTCGGCTACCGCCAGCGCTTCGTGCCCATGCTGATGGACGCGCTCGAGCTCGAGCGTGCCGCGCTCGTCGGTCACTCGCAGTCGGGACGCATTGCGGCAGCGCTCGCGTTCGAGCACACGCCGCGCGTTACCAAGGTGGTGGTGCTTGCCACCGGCAGCTTGCTGCCGCCGCTCGAGGGCGCGGCCGCCGAGGGCGACGAAGGCACGGCGGGCGAGCCGTCGCTCGCCGAGACGCGCGCCCTGCTGGAAGCGAACCTCTGCAACAAGGCGCTCGCTACCGACGAGGCGGTCGCGCTGCGCCATCGGATGAGCGTCGGGAAGAATTTCCAGGCGTTTGTCGCGCGCAAGCAGGCGAAGGGCGGCGGCAAAGGCGGCGCGCCGCTCTGGCAACGCCTGCCGCAGTGCCCCGTGCCGCTGCTGATGCTCTATGGAGAGCACGACCGCGGCGACGCAGCGCGTCGCGTCGCGCGGGCGAAACAGCTCTATCCGCAACTCGACGTGCGGCTTCTGCCGGGCGCCGCGCATCTCGCGCAGTGGGATGCGGCGGCGGCCTTTGCCGACATCGCCGGGCGGTTTCTAGGCGCGCGCTAACGTCCAGACTCCAATCGCGACGAACCCGGCGCCCGCGAGGTAGTGCAGGTAGCGCGGGTTGATGTACTCGGAGAGGAGCGTGCCCGCCAGCACGCCGATGGCGCTCGCGGCCACCAGCGCGGCCGAGGCGCCCGCGAAGACGGTCCAGCGGCTTACTTCACGGTCGGCGGCGAAGAGCAGCGTCGCGAGCTGGGTCTTGTCGCCGAGCTCGGCGACGAATACGGCGATGAAGATGGTCGCGAGCATTTTCAGGTCCATGGGAGTCCTAGCGCCGGCTTAAGGTCGTCTTAATCTTGCCAAAGTACGCTTGTCAGAGCGCGGATAAATGCGAGCTTGCCGATGCAGGCTACGACCATCCTGATCGCTGGTACACCCGAGGCGATTGAGACTGCCAGGTACGCGCTGGGCGGTAACTTCAGCTATCACCTGGCACACACGGTGGACCAGGCGATCTCGCTGGTGTCGCCTGATATTGATCTGATCCTCTGCAACGTAAGCTTCGACGAGTCGCGGATGCTGGAATTCATCCGACTCGCTCGCGAAGCGCCGGCCTCGCGCCATATCCCCATCGTTTGCTTCCGGCAACATCGACGAGCGCTCAAGCGCAGCACGTACGATGCCATCGAGGTCGTGCTGGGCACATACGAGCGTACCTCTTTCGTCGATCTCTATGACGTCAGCCAACGGGGCGGCCTTTCCAATGCGCTGTTGGCCTTTCGAGCGGCCGTGATGAAAGCCCTGGCTGTCGAAACGCGCATCGCGTCCATTCCCGCAGCAGCCGATCCCGTGAGCCATTAGCGATAGATCGCGCGGGCAAACATGTAGCCGCCGAGCGCGATGAGGCTGATGAAGAACCAGCGCATGAAGGTCGCTGCCGGCAGGCGGCGGCGGATGCGCTGGCCGACGTACATGCCGGCGAGCGCCGGGAAGAGCGCGGCGAGCGAGCCGCCGGCGAGCGCCGCGCCGTAGCGCCCGTGCGCGAGGAGCGCGAGGGTGATCGCGAGCGGGCAGACGAATGCCGAGATGCCGATCGACTGCACCAGCTCCTCGCGCTCCATGCGCAATGCGGTGAGGTAGGGCACGGTAGGTATGACAAAGACTCCGGTGGCGCCCGAAATAGTCCCGGTGACGAGGCCGACGAACGGCGAAAGCCAGCGTTCGTGCCGCGGCTCGACCTCGAAGCGGCGCGCAAGCAGCGCGTAGGCGCCGTAGGCAGCGAGCACCAGGCCGAGCGCGGCGCTCGCGCCGGCGGCGCTGCGCGTCATCAAACCGATGGTCGCGAAGGTGCCGATGAAGACACCGACGATCATGCCGGCGAGACGGCGCACGAGCTTGGCGAGCGCCGGGCCCGCCGTCATCTGCCAGATGTTGGTGCCGATCGCGGGCAGCACCATCAATCCCGCGGCCTGCGCGGGCGGCATGACGATGCTGAGGAGCCCCATGACCACGGTCGGCAGGCCGACGCCGATCGCGCCCTTGACGAAGCCGGCCAGCAGGAACGCGAGCGCGATGAAGAGGAACGATTGCTCCACCGCTAGGCGGCGGGCGGCGCGGTGGCGACGAAGGAAGGCCGCCTGGCGAACGCGTCGAACCAGGTGCAGAGCTGCGGGTGCCCGCTGCGCCAGTCGAGATCGGGGTTGCGCGCTTCCATGCCGAGACCGCACGCCAGCATGAGCTGCGGCATGTTGAGCGAGCCGTGCATCAGCGCATGCCCGATCTCCCGCTCCCAGAGCGCCGCCATGCGGCGGCTGCGGTCGGCTTCGTGCCGGATCACCGACGGCGAGCGCTCGTCTTGCGGGCGAGCCAGCTCTCGCCCCCAGACCGCGATGCCGTCGGTCATGCTTCTCGCCAGCGCCTCCAGCCGGCGCGCTTCCCAGTCGCTCTCGCCTGTCGGCGGTTGGAACATCGGCCTGCCGCCGAGCCGGTCGAGGTAATCGCAGATCAGCGCCGATTCCTCGAGGCCGACGCCGTCGTCGCGGATCAGGTAGGGCACGCGTCCCGAGGGATTGATGCGGTAATACGGACTGTCGGCGCGGCGTGTCTGCGCGAAGATGATCTCGACCCGGTCGGCGAGCCCCTTTTCGATGACGACCATGCGCGCCATGCGCGCATAGGGCGAGCCGGGCGTGGCGTAGAGCTTCACCTATTTCGCGGGGATGGCGCGCGCCGGCGCGTCGATGCGAATCACCTTGCTGTAAGGCTGGCCGTCCAGCACGAAGGAGAGACGCGCCTGCGCCGGGTAGCTCGTCCTGAGGAGATGTGAGGCGTCGACGTCCGTTGCATTGAACTCGGTGCGTATCCAGCGCGCCATCGACGCGTACGGGCGGTGCGGCGCCTCGCTCAGGATCTTCTCCACCTTGGCGTAGTGCGCCGGATTGTCGCGCGAGAGCTTTTGCATCGCGCCCGGCTGATCCAGGTCGATCGCCAGCGCTTGCGCGGCGAACAGCAGTGCGACTACAGCGACTAGCGGCTTCATTGGTGCAACGTTACCCTCTCCACGCCGCCCACGCCAGACAGAGCCAGCCGGCGAGGAAGGCGACGCCACCGAACGGCGTGATCGCGCCAAGCCACCGCGTGCCGGTGAGCGCAAGCGCGTACAGGCTGCCCGAAAAGAGCACGGTGCCCGCGACGAACAGCCAGCCGCTCGCATTCGCCGCGGTCCCCGGCCAGCGCATGCAAGCCCAGCCCACTGCCAGCAACGCGAGCGCGTGGTACATGTGATAGCGCACGCCCGTTTCGAACGTCGCCAGCATCGCGGGATCGAGCCGCGACTTCAACCCGTGCGCGGCAAAGGCGCCGAGCGCGACGGCGATGAAAGCCGAGAGGCTGCCGATGGCAAAGAAGACGCGGTCCATTCAGTCCTCGGAATAATTGCGACCCCGGGTCGGAATTCGGTTACTGCGCGACCACGAGGCGTGCGAGGCGCTCGGGATCGGCGAGCAGCTCGCGGCTCGGGCTGTGGTGGATGACGCGCCCGCGGCTCATGACGAGCGCCTCGCGCGTCACCTGCAGCGCGAGCTTCGCGTGCTGCTCGACGAGGATCACCGCGAGCTCGTCCTCGGCGAGCAGCCGCTCGAGCGATTTGAGGAGCGCCTCGACGATGATGGGCGCGAGGCCTTCGAGCGGCTCGTCCATGAGGAGCAGCGTCGGATTTCCCATCAGCGCGCGGCCGATGGCGAGCATCTGCTGCTCGCCGCCGGAGATCTGGTTGCCGCGATGGTGGCGCCGGTCGGCGAGGCGCGGAAACAGATCGTAGACGCGCTCGAGCGTCCAGCGCTTTCCTGGGCGCGCCGCGACGCTCAGGTTCTCCTCGACGCTGAGCGACGGGAAGATGTCGCGCCCCTGCGGCACGTAGCCGATACCAAGGCGCACGCGCTCGTAGACCGCCAGGCGCTCCACCGGCCTGCCGCCGAAGAACAGGGCGCCGGCGTGGAACGTGGTGTGTCCCATGATCGTGGCGAGCAGCGTCGTCTTGCCGACACCGTTGCGTCCGAGGACGGCGAGCGAGCCGCGCTCGGGCAGCGCGAGCGCGACGTCCTCGAGGATCACGGTCTCGCCGTAGCCCGCGCGCAGGCCGGAAAGCCGCAGCGCGTCAGGCATGCGTCGCCTCGCCAAGATAGACGTCGCGCACACGCCGGTCCGCTGCGATGTCGTGTGGCGTGCCCTCCACCAGCACCTGTCCCTGCACGAGCACGGTAATGCGGCTCGCGAAACGGAACACGAGGTCCATGTCGTGCTCGATGATGAGGATCGCGATATTCGCCGGGAGGCCCGCGAGCACGTCGAGCACGTGATGCGAATCCTGCGAGGGCACACCGGCCGCCGGCTCATCGAGCAGCAGCACCCTGGGCTTCAGGCCGAGGGCGATCGCGATCTCGACCAGCCGCTGGCGGCCGTACGGCAGATCCTGGACCGGCGTGCGCGCATCGGCAGCGAGGCCGAGCGTTGCCAGCAGTTGCTCGGCTTCGCCGATGATTTCCCCGTGCCGGCTCGCCGGCTTCCACATGCGCCGCGCCACGCCCTCGCGCTCCGCGATGCCGAGCGCGACGTTGTCCAGCACCGGAAGCTTCCTGAACAAGGTGGTGATCTGGAACGTGCGCCCCAGCCCGCGCCGCACGCGCGCCGCCTGGTTCACCTTCGTGATGTCCTCGCCGCCGAGCAGGATGCGGCCCGAGGAGGGCGCGATCGCGCCGGTGAGCATGTTGACGAACGTGGTCTTGCCCGCGCCGTTCGGGCCGATGAGCGCGTGGCGCGCTCCCGGCGCGAGCCGGAAATTGATATTGTCGGCGACGGTCAGCGCGCCGAAGCTCTTGCAGAGCTTCTCTGTCGCGAGAGCGCTTGCAGCCATGTATCGAAGATGCCGAGGATGCCGCCGCGCGCGAACAGCACGACGACGACGAGCAGCACGCCGATGCCGAAGTACCAGTACTCCGGGTATTGCTTGGCGAGATAGTCCTGCGCGACGAGATAGACCACCGGGCCGACGAAGGCGCCGTAGAGCCGGCCGACGCCGCCGAGGATCAGCATCACGAGCAGGTCGCCCGAGGGCTCGAGGCCGAGCACGTTGAGCCCCACGAACTGGTTCACCTGTGTCAGCAAGGCGCCGGCGATGCCGGCCAGCGTCGCCGAGAGCGTGTACACCAGCACCAGGCGCCAATAGACGGGCGCGCCCACCGCGTGCATGCGCGCCGCATTCTCGCGGATGCCGGTCAGCATCGCGCCGAATGGCGAGTAGATGAGCCGCCGCACGAGCAGCCAGCCGAGGAAGAGCGTCACCAGGCAGTAAATGAACGCGGTGCGGCCGAACAAGTCGAATTTGAACAGGCCGAGGATCGGCGCCACCTCCACGCCGGAGAGCCCGTCCGCGCCGCCGGTGAGCGAGCTCGCCTTGTTCGCGATCTCGAGCACGATCGAGGTGATGGCGAGCGTCAGCATGAGGAGCGTCAGCGCCTTCGTTCGCAGGATCACCGCGCCGGTCGAGATGCCAAGCAGTGCGGCGGCCCCTGCGGCGGCGACGAGCTGCAGGAACGGATCGCTCACGCCGAACTTCGCGCCGAGGATGCCGGCGGTGTACGCGCCCAGGCCGAAGAACGCGCTGTGGCCGAGCGTGATGATGCCGGCGTAGCCGAGGATCAGATCGAGCGACAGCGCGAACAGGATGTAGACCACGATGCGCGCGCCAAGCGACAGATATTCCGGCAGCAGGAAGAACGCCACGATGGCGATGATCCACGGCAGGAACTCCTGCGGCCGAATGCGCGGGTCGCCGGTATAGCCGCTCATGACTTAATTGGTGACAGTCACCATTTTTCCAAAACCAGAATCAGGGACGGACCACGTCTTGAGTTCACGCCCGGACTCCGAACAAGCCCATCGGTCTCCACAAAAGAATTCCCATCGTCGCGACGTAGATCAGGAAGGCGCCGAACTCCGGGATCCAGTACTTGCACGCCGTGTCGGCGACGCCGATGAGGAGCGCGGCGACGAAGGGCCCGCGCAGGCTGCCGAGGCCGCCCACCGCGACCACGATCAGGAAGTAGACGAGGTGCTCGAAGGGATAGCTCCACTGCACCGCCAGGATGTCGGCGCCGAGGGCGCCGCCGAGACCGGCGAGGCCCGAGCCGAGCGCGAAGGTCGCCATGAAGAGCTGTCGCGTGTTGATGCCGACCGACTGCGCCATGCCGCGGTTGTCGACTGCCGCGCGCACCATCGCGCCCCAGCGCGTGCGCTCGACGCCGAACCAGAGCGCCGCGATGAGCAGCGCCGAGAAGACGATGAGGAACACGCGATAGGTCGGGAAATCGCGCCCGAGGATGTGCACCTGTCCGCGCAGGTACTCCGGCAGGAACACGGGCGCCGCGAGGTTGCCGTAGATGAGCCGCGCGAGCGCCATGGAGATGAGGATGAGGCCGATGGAAAAAAGCACTTGCGCCAATTCGCCTGCGGCGTACAGGCGCGAGTAGAGCAGGCGCTCGAGCACGATGCTTCCCGCCGAGACGACGATGAAAGCCACCAGCACCGCGAGCGGGAAGGGCAGCCCGAAGCTCGTCATCGCGGTGGAGAGGATGAAGCCGCCCGCCATGGCGAAGACGCCGTGCGCGAGGTTGATGAACCCCATCAGGCCCATCGTCACCGACAGGCCGACGGAGATGACGTACAGGATCATGCCGTAGGCGACGCCGTGGAAGGCGACGCTTACGAGCGATGAGCCGAGCTCTGCCAGGGGCCTACTTCTTCTTCTGCAGCTCTTTCCAGGGATCCTTCAGCGCCGTGGCGACCGTCTCGGTCTCCACGTTGGCGAGCTGGCCGTTCACCTTCTTGACCTCACGCAGGTACTCGTTCTGCACGATGTCGCGCGTTTCCGGGTCGATCGAGATCGGCCCGCGCGGGCTGTTGGCATTCTTCCAGTGCTTGAAGATCTCCAGCGTCTTGCCGGGGTCGAGCTTGCCCTTCTGCTGCTTGATCGCCTCGACGATGATCGCCGCGCCGTCGTACGCGCCCACCGCGACGAAGTTCGGCGTCTCGTTCTGCCCGTACTCCTTCTTCCAGGCGGCGACGAACTCCTTGTTCGCCGGGCGGTCGGCCGCCGCGGAGTAGTGGTGCACGGTGATCACGCCGAGCGCCACGTCGCCCATGTTGGGCAGCTCCTCGTCGGTGGTGATGTCGCCGGGGCCGATCAGCTTGATGCCGGCTTCCTTCAGGCCGAGGTCGGAGAAGTTCTTCATCACCGCGGTCGCCGTCTTGCCCGCGGGGATGAATACCATCAGCGCGTCCGGCTTTGCATCCTTCACGCGCTGCATGTAAGCGGCCCAGTCTGGGTTCTGCAGCGGTGCGCGCACCTTGTCGATCACCTTGCCGCCGTTATCGGCAAAGGCCTTGGAGAAGGCTTCCTCCGAATCCCAGCCGGGCCCGAAGTCGCTCACCAGCGTGTACGCGGTCTTGAACTTCTTCGCCGCCCACTGGCCGAGCGGATAGCTCGACTGCCAGAGCGTGAACGAGGTGCGCACGACGTACGGCGACTTGGTCGTGATCACCGCGGTGCCCGCGTTCATGATGATGAACGGCACCTTCGCCTCGGTCGCGATCGGCGCGATGGCCAGCGCGTTAGGCGTGAAGATCACGCCCGCCAGCAGATTGACCTTGTCGCGCACCACGAGCTCCTGCGCGAGCTGGCGCGCCTTGTCCGGGTTGGGTCCGGTGTCGTCCCGCGTCAGCAGCTCGACCTTCACGCCGCCGAGCTCCTTTTCATGCTGCTTCAGGTACAGGCGCACCGCGCGCTCCATATACGGCCCGAGGTTGCCGTTCAGGCCCGAATAGCTGGTGATGAAGCCAATCTTGATGGTCTGAGCGAGCGCGCCGGCACTTGCGAGCGCGAGCGCGGCCGCGAT
>DASSLQ010000105.1:0-7446 GCA_035689325.1 Burkholderiales bacterium
GTCACCAGCGTGGTCGACATCGGCGGTCCGTTCTGGAACTTCGAGATGCGCGACGAGGCGCGCAAGCGCGGCGCCGCGCCGCGCGTGGCGGTGGCCGGGCCGCTCATCTCGATGATCGACCGGCCGAAGCTCGATCTGGGCGATCCGCCGATCATCAAGGTGACGACGCCGGAAGAGGCGCGTGCGCTGGTGCAGCGCGAGCTCACCTTCAAGCCGGACTTCATCAAGGTGTGGTTCATCTACCGGCCGGGCGACGATCTCGCCGCGCAGGAGGCGATCGTCAAGGCCACTGGCGACGCTGCACACGCGGCCGGGATACGCCTCGCCGTGCACGCCACCGAGCTCGCGGTGGCGAAGGCGGCACTGCGCGCGGGCGCCGATTACCTCGTGCACTCGGTAGAGGACGAGCCGGTGGACCAGGAGTTCATCGCGCTCGCCCTGCGCAACCACGCGCTTTATTGCCCCACGCTTTTCGTGGTGATGGGTTACCGCTACGCGCTCTCGAACACCTGGCGGCCCACCGCGGCGGAGCGGCGGCTCGCCGACCCGCAGATCCTCGCCGCGATGGGCGACCTCGCGCGCATCCCGCCGGAGAAGCTGCCCGAGCGGGTGGCGAAGGCGATGGCGGAGCCTGGCGAGATCGATCCCTCGCCGGTGGAGCTGCGCAACCTGCAAGCGGTGTGGGGTGCGGGCATTCCGGTCGCGATGGGCACCGACGCCGGTAACATCGGCACGCTGCATGGTCCTTCCGTGTTCCGTGAACTGGGACTGATGGTGCAGGCGGGCCTGACGCCGCTGCAGGCGTTGCGCGCGGCGACGGTGAACGGCGCGAAAGCGATGGGCATGGAGCGCGACCTCGGCACGCTCGCGCGGGGCAAGCTGGCCGACGTTCTCATCCTGAATGCCGATCCGCTTGCCGACGTGCAGAACCTCAGCCGCATCCACCGCGTGGTGAAGGACGGCCAGCTGTTCGCGCCCGACGAGCTAATGCGCTCGCTCAACGGCTCCTAGCAGGCTGCGCGTGGCGAGGTAGAGCACTGCGCCGTTCAGCAGGTGCCACAAGAAATGCGTGCCCAGCGGAAAATGCGTGCACGCCGCAACGTCGATCGTGCGCAGCAATAGCGACAGCGTGAACACGGCGGCGGCGACGAGCAGCCACGGTCGCTCTCCGGGGTGCGTCGCACGATGGTGCAATCCGAGCGCGAAGATCGCAATGACCGCCGGCGCGTAGGTCACCGAGCCGTTGAGCAGGGGAAAGCGCTGCGCGTAAAGCGCGATCGCGAGGAACGCGACCACCAGCACGGCGCTCGCCAGCGCGCGCCAGTGCAGCTCGCGCCGCGCGTAGATCCAGAGGAATGCGAGCTGGAACGCGAAGATCGGCAGCAGGTCGAGCCAATTGGCCCACGTTGTCGCGACCATGTGGAACACCGTGCTGCCGGCGCCGACGCTCGCCATCAGCGCGACGAGCAGCACGATATCGGCGCGGCTGGCGCCGAGCCGCCGCGCGTCGCGCGCAAGCAGCCACGCCGCGATGAAGAACGCGACGTTGGAGAGCGTATTGAGCGGCTCGCCGAGGAGGCCCGGCGCAACCCGCTCGCAGTAGAGGTCGATGTACGTGCAGCGATTCTGGCCTATGTCTTGCAGGGGTGCGAGGCATGGAACCGAACCAGGCGAAGATCGAGGGCCTCGTGCGCCAGCTCCTCATCGAGCTCGGCGAGGACGCAAACCGCGAAGGGCTGCTGAAGACGCCCTCGAGGGTAGCGAAAGCGCTGAGCTTCCTCACCTACGGCTACCGCTCGGATGTGCACGAAGTGGTGAACCAGGCGCTCTTCACGCAGACCACCGGCGGCATGGTGATCGTCAAGGACATCGAGCTCTACAGCCTGTGCGAGCACCATCTGCTGCCGTTCTACGGCCGCTGCCACATCGGCTACATCCCGGATGGCAAGGTGTTCGGCGTCTCCAAGCTCGCACGGCTCGTCGACGTGTTCGCACGGCGGCTGCAGCTCCAGGAACGGCTCACCGAGCAGATCTCGCAGGTCGTAATGGACGAGGCGCACGCCAGGGGCGTCGGCGTGATGATCGAGGCGCGCCACCTGTGCATGATGATGCGCGGCGTCGAGAAGCAGAACTCCACCATGGTGACGTCCTCGGTGCTGGGCGTATTCCGCGACAATCTCGCGACGCGCGAGGAGTTTCTCGGCTTTGTCTGCCGGCGCAGCAACCCCTGATTCGGGGACGGAGCCCGAATTCGTTAGCTGGAAGCTTCCTTCACTAGCTGCTCGAGCACCTCGTAGGGCTGCGCGCCGACCACGCCGCGGCCGCCGGTGACGAAGGTCGGCACGCCGGTGACGCCATAGTCGCGCGATTTCTGCCAGTCGGCGTCCACCGCGGCCTTGAAGCTGCGCTTGTCCAGTACCTCGCGCGCCTTGTCGCCGGGCAGGCCAATGCTTTGCGCGACCTGCACCAGCACCGCCGGATCGCCGATGTTGCGCCCGTCGACAAAGTAGGCGCGAAACAGCGCATCGTGGATCGCTTCGCCGCCCGGTTGCGTGTCGGCCCACTTGCCGAGCTCCTGCGCGAGGCGGCTGTTGTACGTCATCTTGCGATCGCCGTACGGCAGGCCCTCGGCCTGCATGCGCGCGTGCATCTGCGCCTGCATCTTCGGAATGTCGTAGCCGCGGCCGGCGAAGAGTTCCTCCAGGCTCTTGCCCTGCGCCGGCGTCTCGGGATGCAGCGGGAAGTGGACCATCTCGACTTTCACGCCGTGCTCCTGCCTGAGCCGCGCGACGCGCGCGCTCGCGAGGTAGCACCACGGACAGACGTAGTCGCTGAACACTTCGAGGCGCACGGGTTGGCTCATGGGGCGGTCATCATAACGGGGGCGTGGTCGCTGGTGCCGACATCAGCCAGCACCTTGCAGGCGGTGGCGCGCTCGGCGATGGCGCGCGAAGCGAGCACGTAGTCCAGGCGCCAGCCGATATTGCGCTGTCGCATGTTGCGCCAGGGCGCCCACCAGGTGAAGAGGCCGGCGTTCTCCGGGTCTTTCGCGCGTCCGACATCTACCAGGTGCTCGCCCAGCAGCCGCTCGAAGAGCGCGCGCTCCTCGGGCCGCTGGCCGATGATGCCGGGCTTGCGCTCGCGCGGATGCACATCCATGTCGGTGCGCGCGATGTTGATGTCGCCGCAAAGGACGAGCTCGCGCCCATCGGCGTGCAGGCGCCTGACCCACTCGATCAGCCGCTCGAGGAAGCTGAGCTTCGCGGCGTAATCCTTGCCGCCGTTCGGCACGTACACGGAGGCGAGTACCAGGTTGTCGAGCTCGGCCTGCACGATGCGCGATTCCATGTCGAATTCCGGGTGCGTGAAGGCCGGCGGGGTCGGGCAGCGTTCGGCGCGGACGTGCAGCGACACGCCCGAATACGCGCGCATGCAGTGCCAGTACACGTGGTACTCGGGGATCTTGCACGCGTCCGGAATCTGCGCCTGCTCGGCCTTCAGCTCCTGCAGGCAGACGACATCCGGCTGGTCGCGCGCGAGCCACTCGCAGAGCTGTGCCGCCCGCGCGCGGATGCCGTTCACGTTCCAGGTCGCAATCTTCATGAATTCGGGGCCAGGGCCGTAATTATTTACGACCCCGCTCCCCGCGAATGATTGCGACCCGGGGTCGGAATTACGAGCCTTTGACCACCTTGAGCTGGTTGTCGACGCCTTTCACGCCGTCGACCTTGGCGGCGAGCTGCGCGGCGCGGCGCCGCTGCTGCTCCGTATCGACGGTGCCCCACAGGCTGACTTTGCCCTCCGCGGCCGTCACGTCGATCGCGGCGGAGGGCAGCTTCGCGCTCGGCGCTTCCAGCGCCTGTTTCACCTTGGCGGCGAGCTCCTTGTTCGGATCGGGCTTGGGCGGCTCGGGCTGCGGCGCTGGCTGCGGCGCGGCGGCGACCGGGGCCGGCGGGGGCGGTGCGGGTTGCGCCGCGGGCTTGGGCGGGGGTGGTGATTCAGAGCAGGCGATGAGCGCGGCCGCGAGGCCGAGCGCCACGATGTGCTTCATGTTGCCTCCTTCTAGTGGTGGGTTGTAAAGAGCCGGGCGATCGCCGCGGCGTCGAACCGGTATTCGTGGTTGCACATCTCGTTTCGTATCACGACCTCGCCCTGCTCGGCGAGGATCGACTCCACCTCCGCGCGCCCGAGGCCGCGCAGCATGTCCTTAACCTTGTCCTCGTCGTAGGGGCAATGGTATTCGACCGCGTACAGGCGGAACACGCGCATCAGCTCCTCGGGAAAGACGCGCGTCAGGAGCTCGTACGGCTGCACGCCGCGCGTCTCCTGGAGCGTGAGCGTGTTGGCGAAGTGCGTGACGCGGTTCCACCCGTCCGGATCGCGGCTGTCGGCGCCCGGCAGCTTCTCGAGCAGCAGCCCCGCCGCGGCAGCGCCGTCGGCGTAGAGGCGCAGATACGCCGGTAGCTGCTCCGACTGCCAGAGGTAATGCGTGAAGATCTGCTCCATTGTCTCGCCTTCCAGCGGCACGAGACTCTGGTAGAACTTCCCGCTTTTGACGTCTTCCAGCGTCACGGAGAGCCGCCCGTTGCCCAGCAGCTCGCGTTCGTTCTCCTGGCCGATGTCTTCGCGCTGGTAGTGCGCCATGCCGCGGATGCGCAGCTCGGCCGTGCAGTCGGCAACCAGCAGCTTGACCGGGCCCGTGCCTTGCACTTGCAGCGTTACCCGGCCTGCGCCCTTCTGGTTGGCCCCCAAGAGGACGTTCAATGCCGTGGTGTGCCCGAGCAGCGCCACGATATCCTCCGGGTAGCCGCGGCCGTCGAGCATGCGCTGCCAGGCGCCGGTAAGGCACACGAGGCGCCCGCGGATGTCGAGGTTCTCGAAGAGGAAGCGCTGAACGTAATCCGTTTGCATAGTCAAAGTTTATATCCCGGCCGCGGTAGCAACTCCGGCCGCGTTTTGCTACATGGTGGACGCCCATGCCCGCAGTGACTGAACGCTCTGTTGCCCTCACGGGGCACGACCAGTACCTTTTCCGCGAAGGCACGCACAGCCGGCTGTATGAAAAGCTCGGCGCGCACTTTTTGGGCGACGCAACGCACTTCGCGGTCTGGGCGCCGAACGCGCAGTCGGTCTCGGTGATCGGCGACTGGAACGGGTGGGACCCGCGCACCAACGCGATGCGCTCTACCGGCGACAGCGGCATCTGGGCGGCGACCGTGCCGCAGGCGAAGCCCGGCAGCGTGTACAAATTTCATATCGCTTCTCGCAATGCCGGCTATCGGGTAGACAAGGCCGATCCGTACGCGTTTCGCGCCGAAGAGCCGCCGCGCACCGGCTCGATGGTCTGGGACCTCGCGTTCGACTGGCACGACAGCGCGTGGATGACCGAGCGCAAATTCCGCAATGCGCTGGATGCGCCGTGGTCGATCTACGAGGTGCATCTCGGCTCGTGGCGCCGCTCGCCCGAGCATCCCGACCGGCCGCTCGGCTACCGCGAGCTCGCGCAGCAGCTCGCCGAGTACTGCCAGAAGATGCGCTTCACGCACGTCGAGCTGCTGCCGATCATGGAGCACCCGTTCTACGGCTCGTGGGGCTACCAGTGCACCGGCTACTTCGCGCCCTCGACGCGCTACGGCACGCCGCAGGACTTCATGTACTTCGTCGACACGCTGCACCAGGCGGGCATCGGCGTGATCCTCGACTGGGTGCCGTCGCACTTCCCGTGGGACCAGCACGGCCTCGGCTTTTTCGACGGCTCGCATCTCTTCGAGCACGCCGATCCGCGCCAGGGCCACCATCCGGACTGGGCGAGCGCGATTTTCAATTACGGCCGCAACGAAGTGCGCGCATTCCTCGCTTCCAGCGCGCGCTTCTGGCTCGACAAGTACCACGTCGACGGCCTGCGCGTGGACGCGGTGGCGTCGATGCTTTACCTCGACTACGGCCGCAAGGCGGGCGAATGGATCCCCAACCGCTACGGCGGGCGCGAGAACCTGGAAGCGATCTCGTTCCTCCAGTTCCTGAACGAGACCGTCTACCGCGACTATCCGGACACGCAGACCATCGCCGAGGAATCGACCGCCTGGCCGCAGGTCTCGCGCCCGACGTACCTCGGGGGTCTCGGCTTCGGCATGAAGTGGAACATGGGCTGGATGCACGACACGCTGCGCTACATGAAGAACGACGCCGTGTTCCGCAAGTATCATCACGACGAGCTCACGTTCAGCCTGTGGTACGCCTTCCACGAGAACTTCGTGCTGCCGCTCTCCCATGACGAGGTCGTGCACGGCAAGGGCTCGCTCATCGGCCGCATGCCCGGCGACGCGTGGCAGCAGTTCGCCAACCTGCGCGTGCTCTTCGGCTACATGTGGGCCCATCCGGGAAAAAAATTGCTGTTCATGGGCGGCGAGTTCGGCCAGCGCCGCGAATGGGCGCACGAGTCGAGCCTCGAGTGGCACGTGCTCGACATGGACAACCGCCACGAGGGCGTGCAGCGCTGGGTCGGCGATCTCAACCGCGTGCTGGGCGAGCAGCCGGCGCTGCACCAGAAGGACTTCGCGAACGACGGCTTCCGCTGGGTGCAGCGCGGCGACTGGGAGCAGAGCGTGCTCTCGTTCCTGCGCCTCGGGAACGAATCGGCGCCGCCGATCCTCGTCGTCTGCAACTTCACGCCGGTGCCGCGCATGAACTACCGCATCGGCGTGCCGCGCGGCGGCTACTGGCGCGAGCTCTTGAACTCGGACGCGCCGCTCTACGGCGGCAGCGGCCTTGGCAACTACGGCGGCTGCGAGGCGACGCCGATGCCGTACGAGGACTTCAGCCAGTCGCTCTCCATCACCGTTCCACCGTTAGCCGCGCTCTTCTTCAAGCCTGAATAGCGAGAACGCACCGCCGCGCATCGTCATCGAGTCGGTCCGTCCCGAGGTCGACTGCGGCCGCTATCCGGTGAAGCGCGCCGTGGGCGACGAGGTGACCGTGGAAGCCGACGTCTTCACCGACGGGCATGACGCCGTGGTGGCGGAGCTGCTCTACCGCAAGCAGGGGGCGAGCGATTGGCAGATCGCGCCGATGGCATTCCTCGGCAACGACCACTGGCGCGCTTCGTTCCGCGTCTCCGAGCTCGGGCGCTACGAATACACCGTGCGCGGCTGGACCGATGCTTTCCTCACCTGGCAGCGCGATCTCGCCAAGCGCCACGAGGCGGGCCAGGACCTCGCCGTCGATTTCCTCATCGGCGGCGCGCTCTCGTG
Organism: Burkholderiales bacterium; assembly: GCA_035689325.1. Classification (GTDB taxonomy): domain Bacteria; phylum Pseudomonadota; class Gammaproteobacteria; order Burkholderiales; family SG8-39; genus SCGC-AG-212-J23. The sequence goes on from DASSLQ010000105.1 coordinate 7,251, forward strand.
CAACCCGGTGCTGAAGGACGCCGCGCGGCCGGCTGCGGAGCGCTACGCCACCGCGATGGCCCTAAAATCACCACCACCCGACCCATCGCGCATCGTGCAGTACGAAAGGACGCTCCCGGTGGTAGTCGATCCGGTGCGCGCGCGCTTTTCCAGCTGGTATGAGCTTTTCCCACGCTCGGTGCGCGGGGACGGAACG
>DASSLQ010000106.1:0-7487 GCA_035689325.1 Burkholderiales bacterium
AGCGCGCTGCATAGTGCTCGACGGGCGCCTCCGGCTGCCAGCCGGAGCTCTTCCAATCCTTCGCGCACGCGTCGACATCGACCGCGCCGTGCGCGCACATGAGCTCGGCTGCTTCGGCGGCCTCCTCCTCGTCGTCGGTGCGCACGCACACGATCGCGCCGCCGCGCCGCACGCCCTCGGCCAGCGCGTGCGCGTCCTCATCCGGTACGCCGCGCGCGACGAGCTGCGACAGCAGCCCGCCGCTCATGTCGATGTCATCGCCGCTGAAGCCGGCGTCGTCGAGCGCGCGGATCACGCCGCGCGCCTGGTGTGCGTCCTGCAGCAACCCCACGATCACCATTCCCATAGGGCGGCGCTCCGCAAGAGACGTTCCCGGTGTAGGCTTGCCTGGTTTGAAGCTCAACATCCGCGAGATCGACCACGTCGTGCTGCGCGTCCGGGACATGCAGCGCATGGTGCGCTTCTATGCGGACGTCCTCGGCGCCGAGCTGGTCGCTTTCCGGCCGAAGTTCAACATGACACACCTGCGCGCGGGCAGCGCGATGATCGACCTCGTGGCGGCCGACCCGGGCGGCGGCCGCAACATGGATCACTTCTGCCTGCGCATCGAGCCGTTCGACGAGGCCGGCATCGTCGCGCACCTCAGGGCGCACGAGGTGCCCGTAGGCGACATCCGCACGCGCTACGGCGCCGAAGGCAACGGCGTCTCGATCTATCTCACCGATCCCGAAGGCAACCAGGTGGAGCTGAAAGGCCCCTCCGACGGCAAGCCGCCGCCCGACTAGATCTTCGGCAGCGTGACGCCGACCAGCGAATCGCGCGTGATGATGCGCGCGAGCTGGTCTTCGCTCCAGCCCTCGGTGCCGGCAGGACGCATCGGCACCACGACATAGCGCATGTCCGCGTTCGAGTCGTGCACGCGCACCGCCACTTGCTCGGGCAGGCGGGTGCCGAACTCGGCGAGCACCGCGCGCGGCTCGCGCACCACGCGCCGGCGGTAATTCTCGCTCTTGTACCAGGTCGGCGGCATGCCGAGGAGCGCGCGCGGGTAGCAGGAGCACAGCGTGCACACGATGACGTTGTGCAACTCCGGCGTGTTCTCGACCGCGATCAGGCGGTCGGCTTCGAGGTCGATGCCGAACTCGGCGCAGGCGCGCTTGCCGTCGGCAAGCAGCCGCGCCTTGAACGCGCGATCCGTCCACGCGTGCGCGATGACGCGCGGGCCGCGGTACGGGAAATCGGCGTCGAACTGCTCCATGCGGTTGCGGACCTCCTCTGCGGTGATGACGCCGCGCTCGATGAGCAGCTCCTGCATGGCGCGGCTCATGATCTCGTATTCCGACGCAGGCCCGTCGTCAAAGCTGCGATCGTGAGAATGATCGTGGGGCTTCATGCCGGCTCCAGCCAATGCTCGTATACCTCGAGCTCGAGCGTATCGCGCTCGGGACCGGCGTAATCGCGCCACACCTCGCCCTGCCGGAAGCGCACGCGATAGAGCACACGCTTGGGCTCGCCGTCGAAGCCGTAGGCGAGCTCCTCGGGGTTGGCGAAGGCGCCGCACACCCGTTCAATCACGCCGCGCTTGCCGCGAATGTAGTGCGGCGTGCGCCGATGGCCGGGCGGGTACGAGCGCTTTACCGCCACGCGGTCGCCGACATTGAAGCGGCGGACCGGCGCCTCTGTGTAGGCGCTAGGCAGGCTCATACCGGCGGCGCACCTCGGCCATCTTCGCGCGCAGCTCGGCCTCGGTGAAACAGCCGCGCTCGATCAGCACCGTGCGCAGGGCCTCGGTGGTGCGCTCGAAATATCCCAGCTCGTAATAGCGGCTGCCGAGATCCTCGGCCGCGCGGCGCAGCTCATCGAGCCGCACGATCCTGCGGCGAGTGAGCGTATTGCGCAGCGCGTTCGCCTGCTTCTCCCAGAACTTCATGCCGTGATCGACCGTGTCGATCGGGCCGCCGGGCTCGCCGCCCATGTCGTGCGGCCGTTTCGCGCTCATGTGGGGAGTTTACCCACAGGCGCGGCATGGCGCTTGCGGGTCTTAAGCCCGTAGCACCAGAACGAAAGGAGAGATCATGAGAGTGCGTCATGTCGCCGTAAGTATTACAGCTGCGGCGGTGATGAGTGTTTTCGGCTCGGCGTTTGCCCAGTCGTCGTCGACGACGGACCAGAACTCGCAGTCTTCGCAGTCGAGCGGTTCCGGTAGCAGCACGTCGCCCTCCGGCGGCGTGAACGTGAACCCGAACGTCGGCGTCGATGCCAACGTCGGCATCAGCAACACCGACGTGAACGCGGGCGCGAACATCAGCCCGGGAGTGAACATCGGCACCGGCGACCAGAACACGTCGAGCAGCGTCTCGGCGAACCAGAGCGCGACCACGACGAACCCGTCCTCGAGCATGAACCAGGGCGCGCAGACGAGCCAGTCGTCCGGCTCGGGCAGCGCTACCGGCAGCACGTCCGGCAGCAGCGCGACGGGCGGCACCTCGCCATCGAGCAGCAGCTCGGCATCGCCGTCTGCAAGCGGCGCCAGCTCGCCCAGCCTGAACTGCCAGTGCCCGCAGAGCGGCTCGTCCTCGAGCAGCGTGCAGGGCTCGGCGGCGGGCGGCAGCTCATCTTCGGGCGCGAGCTCGAGCGATGACCGCGACCGCTTCCAGGGCAGCAGGCGCGGCGATGAAGGCAAGAAGCGCGGCCTTGACCGCGCTGACGAGGCCGCGGGCGAGCACGGCCAGCAAGGGCGCGACAACGCCCGGGAAAAACAAGGTCGCGACTAACCCGGCTCAGAGAGTGATGCGAAGCGGGCCCGAAAGGGCCCGCTTTTTATTTGAGGTACTGCTTCACCTTCTCGATGCCGGCGTTGACGCACTCCTCGTCGACGCCGGGCGAGCCCGAAAGGCCGATGCCGCCGATCGTGTCGTCGCCGGCCTTGATCGGCACGCCGCCGTTGATCGCGATCACGCCGGGCAGCGTGGTCTGCTCGCGCCGCACCGGGCGCGTCTTCATGTCTTCGATGAACTGCTGTGTCGTCATCTTGAACGTGCGTGCGGTGTAGGCCTTGCGGCGCGCGTTCTCCATCGTATGCGGGCCGGCGCCATCGGCCTTCAGCGCCACCATGGTGTCGCCGCCGCGGTCGACCACCACCACTGCGACGGGATAACCGCGCGCCTTGCACGCGTCGAGCGCCGCGCTCGCCATGCTGAGTGCCATCGAGTAGCTCAGGTCGCGATGCGTGATGAGCTGCGCCTGCGCCGGCAGGGCGGCAAGGAAGACTACGGTAGCGACCCATCGGCTCATGGAGTCCCTCCTCTCAAGGAAGCGAAGCATACAACTGCTCCGGCACGTTCGTTGCGGCGTGCCGCTGCGGAGGATCCCATGCGATTGTCTACAGCTCTAGCCGTGATGGCGCTTCTGCCGGCGCCGGCGCTCGGCGACTCGGGGTACCAACTCGATCTTGGCGCCAGGGTAGAAGGCGGCAGCCTCAAAGTACAACCGACGGTCAGCGGACCGCCCGACAAGGCGCTGCGCTATGAGATGCAGGTGCGTCGCGAAGGCAGCGCCGGCGCCTCGAATAGCAGCCAGAGCGGCACGGTCAAGCTCGATGACGATGGGCATGCGCAACTCGCATCCAATGCGGTGAGCGTTGGTCCGAACGATCGCTACGAGGTCACCGTGCGGCTGCTCGATGGCGGCCGCGTGGTAGCCGAGCAATCGGCGCGCTATCCGTAAAGACCCTACGCGGCCTCGGGAACGGCCCTTGCGGCGTGGACTCGAGCAGTTCGCTTTCTTCTCACTTAGATAGGAGGATCAATGAGGTTATTTCCGATCATCGTGTCCGGACTCTTTGCGGCTTCGTTCAGCCAACTTGCGGCCGCGCAGACAACCGTGCAGGGGCCAGCGGGAACCGGCGCGAGCGTGGACCTCAACAAGGGGCCGAATGTGAACGTCTCGCCCGACGTGCAGAACAGCCAGCAGGTCGGCCAGGGCAACCAGTCGAACCAGCAGCAAGGCACTGCCAACCAGGCGCAGAACAACCAGCAGTCGGGCGCGCAGAACCAGAACTCGCAGCAGTACGGCTCATCGGCGAGCAGCCAGAGCCAGAGCTCGGCCGCCGGCGCGACCACTCCGGAGGACAAGTCCACCGACCGTGATCGCCACGACCGCGGCAAGCACAAGGGCTGGACTCAGGGCAAGGGCAACCCGCATCGCAGCTCGAGCTCCGGCTCGTCCAGCCAGCAGGGCAGCACGCAGTCGAGCGGGTCGAGCAGCGCGGCCGGTGGGTCGAGTGCGAATCAGTCGAGCCAGCAGCAAGGCAGCGCCAATCAGTCGCAGAACACGCAGCAGTCAGGCGGCCAGAGCCAGAACAGCCAGCAGTACGGCTCCGGCTCGAGCAGTCAGAACCAGAGCTCGTCCAGCAGCAAGTAAGCGCTAGAGCGCCGAGACAATGCGCGCATGGTCGGCTTCGCCGGAGGCGAGGCCCCATGAGCGCATCCACTCGTAGACCTGCTGGAAGCGCTTGGGCTCGTAGACCATGTAGTGCGTGTAGCGCACGTAGTGGCTCGAGAGCTCCAAGGGCGCGAGCGCACCGCGCGTCTGCTCGGTCACGTAGTGCTTGTATTTGCCGAAGTCGGCCATGATGCGGTCGGCGGCCTCGTTGATCGCCGACAGGTACGCCTGGCGTTGCTCCGGCGTCAGATGTGGCGCGATCACCTCGGCGCCGCGATAGAACGTCAGGTCCACCATGTGCGCGCCTTCCTTGAGCCCGAGGCTGATGAAGGGCTCCATCACCGCGACGGCGCGGCTCGTGCGCTCCTTCAATGCCTGGTAGCGCCGCTCGGGCACCCCGACGTGCTCGACCACGATGTCGGCGCGCGCCAGCACGCCCTCGAGGCTCTGCAGCGTGGTGTAGTGCGAGCCGGTTTTCTCGTTGATGCCGATCGGCACGCCGCCGAGGTCGCGCGGCTCCTGGATGTCCTTGTCGAACGAAAGGATGGCCTGCGCCGCCACCGCCGGGCGCAGGGCCAGCACCTGCGCGCCGCGCGCGCTGTGCTCGCTGCGATCGATGCCGGCCCATTCGCACAGGTTGTAGACGTCGGCCTTGCCGCTTTCGAAGAGCGCTTCCTTCAGGCGCTGGAATGGATCGACGTCGGAGGGCCGGCGCTCGGAGTACTTCGCCTGGAAGCGCACGTCGATGCCGGCGCGCGCAAACAGGCCCTCGTCGCGCGCGACATAGATCGGCAGGTCGAATACCGGGTTGTTGGGCGAAACATGGACGGTGGGAGTGGCCATGGCGAGCGCCATGATACGTCCACCGCCGTCGGCTAGCGGATCTTTATGGCCGTAGCGGGAGCGGGGTCGACGTGGCCGCTGTTGCCGCCGGCGAGCGACTTGATGCCGTTCCTCACGTCGGTGACATCGATGCCGTTGACGGCGTTCAGCTTCGTGCCGATCGCCTGCAGCGGCCCGAGGATGTCCTCGCTGCTCGCGACTTCGTGGATCAGCGGCTGGCCGCCGGCGAGCTTGTAGAGCACGACGCCGTTCTTGACCAGGAGAAGCCCGCTGAAGCGCCAGCCCGAGCTGTGCGTCTCGCGGCGCATCTTGAGCATGTCGAGCGCGGGATTGCCGTTGCGCTTCTTCTGCATCGCGGTCTGGTTGATGTCCCAGCCGACGCACGCCGCGCGCGCCTCGACGCACTCGCGTACGCCCGCATCAAGATCCGCGAGCGTCACCGTGTTGTTCGGGACGAAACGCTCGCGAACCTGGAAGCCATGCAGCACGGTGATGTTGGGATTGGTGCGCGGGTCGAGACGTAACGTCGCGAGCTCAGCGACCGTAGTCGAGCCCGGCGTGATCTTCGCGAACGCCTGCTCGGCCTCCTCATAGCTCTGCCACGCGGTCGTCACGCCTCCGCTCGTCTCCTTGGAGCGCGGCAGGAGCGACGAGCAGCCGCCGAGCCAGCCGGCCATTAGCAGGACGATAACGGTCCGATTCACGCACACCCACCCTACAGTCCGGTAGCTGTGGAAGCGATGCGCCAGTCAGGGCGGGGTGTTGTAGGCGGCCCGCGACAGGCCTGATGGAGCCTAGACCGCAGTGCCGGAAATCGGGGTCTGACCCCGATATATGGTTCTTCTTGGTTGGGGTCTGACCCCGATTTCATCCGATTTCATGCAACACGGGCGCGTCGCTTGCTGGCGTCGTCCTCCATATGGATATCTCCAAGCGCCGCTTCATGCAGTCGGCCGCTGCGGCGGCGGCCGGCGCATCGTGAACGCGAAGCTCGCCGAATACCACGTACCCGTGAATGCACATCGACACGATCGACGTCTCGTTCTGCAGGCGGCGTAACGAACGGATACAAATCGGCGACGTAACTTCGCGCTCGGCCGCCTAAGATGGGCGCATGAAACGGGCAATCTTCATCGCCGCAACGCTCGCCTGCATCGGCGCCGCACAGGCGGCAGAGGATCGGCGCGTCGTGCGCGAGCATGAGCGCGCGCACTTCGCCACGCCGCACTGGGTGTTCGACGATCGCTTTCATCACAACCACTACTATCCGGCGCGCGGCTACGTGGTGGACGCGCTGCCGCCCGGGAACATCGCGATCGGGTTCCGCGGGGCGCGGTTCTGGTTTCACTCGGGCGTCTGGTACCAGCATAGTGGCCCGCGCTATGTCGTGGTGCAGCCGCCCGTCGGCATCATCGTGCCGGCGCTGCCGCCCGGCTACACGGTCGTGTACTTCGGCAGGGTGCCCTATTACTACGCCGACGACGTGTACTACGTGCAGCAGCCGACCGGTTACGAGGTGGTCGCGCCGCCGCCGGTCGCCGCGGCGCCGGCCCCGGTAGCGGCGCCGCCAACCGCGCCAACCCCCGGCGCGCAGGCGCCGGCCGTCTGGTACTACTGCGATTCCGCCAAGAGCTACTATCCGTACGTGAATCAGTGCCCGGAAGGCTGGAAGAGCGTGCCCGCCACGCCGCCGGCACCCGCGCCGCGCTGATTCAGACGATGTGGTCGACGAGCCAGCCCACGCCGTAGGCGAGGACGGCGGCGAGCGTGAAAATCGTGATGCTGCGCGTCATGCCCTTCGGCACGTCGTTGTCTTCCATCCAGCGCTTGATGAAGTAGCTCGCGAGGAAGAAGACAACCGTCGAGACGAGCAGGCTCGCGATCATGCGACGCGCTGCAATTCGGTGCCTGTCCCCGATTTCTCCGGGACGTCGTTGGCAATGAAGCCTCCCGACTGGTGGCGCCAGAGCTTCTCGTAATGGCCGCCCAGCGCCAGCAGCTCGGCGTGCGTGCCCTGCTCGACGATGCGGCCGCCGGCGAGCACCGCGACGCGGTCGGCGAGTGCGATCGTGGCGGGCCGGTGCGCGATCACCAGCGTCGTGCGCCCACGCATCACCTCCGCGAGCGCGGCGCGGATCTCGTGCTCCTTCGTCGCGTCGACGGCCGACGTCGCGTCGTCGAGGACGAGCACGGCCGGGTCG